>JBEIGB010000132.1:0-8281 GCA_040382095.1 Lewinellaceae bacterium | reverse complement strand
TTTGTTCTCCCTTTTGTCTTGTGCCTGCTAATCCCGAAATAGTTTTTTTTGTTGCACCGCGGGTTTTGTTCTTTTTGAGTCCAAAATTCAACAAAACCGGCGTTCCAAAAAAATTTATTCTGCCGTCTTCAAGAAAAGCAGGAAAACGGCTTTTTGACGGATCAATACGGCATAAATAGAACTATTACAGCCCTTGATAATCCCGTCGCAACGCGTCTTGTTATTTCATAAATTCATCGAACGTCAACGAGATATAATACATCTGCCCGACAAACGGACCGCCGGCATTCGTGCGGTAATCTGCTCCAAAAGCATTAGTACCTCCGAGTTTCACCACTGTTTTCAGCTTCGGAAGATTATAGTTTGCCTGCAGATTCAGGACACCGAACGCAGGAATGGTGCCGAAAGCAAAGCTATTCTGCCACTCGAATTCATCCTGCCAACGGTAATTGGCATCGAACCCAAAGTTTTTGAATACTTTCCTGTTACCCAGCCCAACGACAAACTTATGCTCGGGCATATTGAACCCAGCCTCAAATCCTGGCCCTGGATCCTTCACGTCAAACGTCGAATAGGTATAGTTGCCGTATAGAGAATATCCTTTTGGCAACTGATAGGCCAGGCCTAAACCAACGCCGGTGGAGGTAATCTCCTCGCTGGCATTGATGTAGGGACGCCACGCCGTAGCGCTCGTAGCCCTGCCTGCAAGAATATCCTGTACACCCGGCAGTGTAGTGCCGCGGTGCGTTGTCCCCGCTTTTGCGCGAACCGTCTCCTGAGTGATGAAGTTGTTGTAAACGTTGTAATAAACATTAAAGTCAATCAACAACTTAGACGCGATCAAACCTTTGTAGCCAAATTCAAGCGCTTGTAGCTGTTCAGGCTGTACGTAGTCAATGTTGCGCTCTACCAGCAGCGAAGGGTTAGGGGTACGTGCCAGGACGCTGGCAATAAACCTGTTGTAAGAAGCATTGGTGTATGCACCTCCGTTATGTATGCCATATCGCTTCGCATTGGCTTCCGTGCTACCCAGCAAGTTGCCCTGTCCTGTTGGAAAGAAAATGAATTGGTTCTGCGTACTTGGGTTCCGGAAACCCGTTTGGAAAGATGCCCGCAGGTTATGCTCCCGATTGGCACCAGCAGTATAAACTGCCGCTACCCTTGGAGAGACCTGCCCGTCAAAGTTCTCGTTCTTGTCATAACGAAGCGAACCTTGCAGGCGCAATTTTTCATTGAACAAGCGCTTCGACAACTGAACAAACCCACCGAATTCATTAATGGCGATCCGCTCGAATTTCCCGTCCCCTTCCGGATCTTCGTTGAAAATCGTCCCATCGGAGAACAGGTCATATTGACGGAAATTACCGCCCACAAGAATCTCAATGACCTTTGGATCAATGATTTCGGCGAAATTATACCCGGTCTCGAAATGGTACATCCTGGAATTATCGAAGAACCCTGCCCCGGGAGGGTTGCGCTGGAAGAAATCATTGCGCACCTTGTCCACCATATCCTTGAACGCTGCAGAACCCGGCTGGGGAATTCCCTGATTGGCCGCATTCCGGGCGGCAGTGTGCGCATTGGCGAGCTGCTGGGCAGTCGCCGTACCACCTTGCAGGTATATCGGAAGCAATGCTCCTGCATAATTGCCCGCATACAACGGCACCCAAGCAGAAGAAGAAGCCCTGAACCGCTCATTTACAAATGCTCCAAGGGCACTTAAATTATACGAATCACCATCGTCCGTCAAAGACATATACCCGCGCAACCAAAAATTTGGGTTGCTTAACTCCAGTTTATGGAATTGTTGCGAAAAATCGCGCAGTACATAGCGCTCCCCACCCTGATATACCGTAGAGCCAGAACCATAGCGATAGCTGTAAGACGCTTCGAGCTTGTCCCCGATACGATAATGGAGCGATCCATCCACTTTGATGCTATTCGCATCGTTGCTTTCAAGCAGATCTTCTTCCCTGAACCCCGTACGGCGCAAATCCAGAGAGGGCATCCTGGGTATTGTCTGGGCGAGTAACGCCTGCGCCTGCGCGACAGGAATCCCAAGTTGTGCCGCAACCTGCGGTGCAAGTGCCTGGGAAAGGCTGCCTGCAACAGCAGCCATAGGGACCACAATTTCGGTCTCATCCCCATAGGTGTTCAAACCATCAAAATTAGTGGCGCCAAGCCCCGGAGGATTGAGCTGGCCCGCCGTCGGCCGCCCGGAAGTGTAATCGTTGGCAACCCAATCCGTAGCTTGCAAATAGGATGCGTTCACCTTGAAGGCAAAACGCCCGAATGCCTTCGCATAACGCCCGGATAAAAGGTAATAGGGGTTCGCCCCACCAGCGTCGGAGGTTGTGACACCCACTTTAGTCTGTACGCTAAGCCCTTGATAATTGAATGGATTCTTGCTGTTCATCAGCAATATCCCATTGAACGCATTCGGCCCATATAGTGCAGATGCCGCCCCTGGGACTAATTCCACACTCTGTACGTCCAACTCGGAAATACCTACAATATTGCCCGTAGGAAAATTAAGCAGTGGCGCAGAATTGTCCATCCAGTCAATCAACTGTACAAAACGTTCATTGGCCACTGCACCAAAACCCCGCGTATTAATCGAAGTCAGCGTCATCGAACCTTGTGTGGTCTGTACCCCTTTGAGGTTGGAAATACCATCATAAAAATCTGGCGCGGCAGCCTGGCGGATCGCAATGGCGTCCATCTTCTCAATCGTGACCGGAGATTCCAGGATACGTTCTTCGACACGGGAAGCCGAAATGACTACCTCGCTGGTGAGGATACTCTGGGCTTCCATTTCGACCTTTAAATTATTATCCGAGCCTGTAATAACCACTTCCCTGGTGGAATACCCCGTGTAAGAAAATACCAGTGTGAAAGGTACCGCCACATCGGTGGAAATCTCAAATTTTCCATCCAGATCCGTGACCGTACCGCTCACTTTTCCCTTAATCTGAATGCTCGTGCCAATCAAAGGCTCATTGGTCTCTTTATCTGAAACCATACCGCTTACCCGCGTCTGTGCCCCCGCAAAAGCCGGGAACACCAAGAAAGCGAATACCCATACCACTATGGGAAATCGTTTGTGTAGATTCCTAATACGCATAAATCTGGTTTGAATTGGTGAAAGTAATTTACTTTGTTAGAACAATTATTTTACGTAAATCAACAACAGGCCTATTGCAATGGGTCAGCATTGTGGAAAACGAACTGGTTTTGTCCACACAAAGGCTTTTTGAGAAAATGCTCTTCGGCTGTGCAACCGAAAAAAGACGCTTCTTTATGCGTCATTTGGCGGCGCACCCCCCCAAATGACCCGTGAGAAAGCATCGGGGCTTTTAAAACAACCCCAACCTTTTTGCACAACCTCACACTTACGAGACAGGATCCCTGATAAACAAAACAGTAAACCGGGAATTGTTCACAACGACCTTTACAGAATCAAAGGTCTTACAATTATATCAACCCTGCGATTCTTTCTGCGCCCTTCCCATGAATTGTTGTCGAATAAGGGGTTCAACTCCCCGAAATCCCTGAGAAAAATCTGCTCCCTGGGCAGCCCCTTATCCAACAGCTTTTGCAGTGCTGTCCTGCTTCGGTATTCCGACAGCATCTGATTGTATTCCCGCCCGCCGATATCGTCAGTATGCCCGTGGATACTGATTTCGTGTTCTTCTAACCCAGGTATGCCATCCAGCCAGTCATATAAGCCTTCTGTTTGCCCAGGATCAATAAAATATGAGCCGCCGCCAAAATATATACTGAAAATATAGTAAGGCGCAGGATCCTCCGCTTTTACCTGCCCATAAACCTTTAGCAGGGGCCACAAAAAAACCAGTGAAATGATTGTAGTTGAACGCATATCGGCAGAAAATTTTATTTCTTTGACAAAGGTGTTGCACAAGTATGCGATTGTGTAAAAAGTGCTTTTGCTACCAGAGGCAATTTGATTTACCAAATAATATTTTTAAAATATAATTTTTTTATTAATTTTTTAAATTAACAAGCATTTATTCAAAATTTTATTTTTTCGCTGAAGTCAATGGAAGACTTTTCACACAACCCTGGAAAAGTATTGCCTGGTGCCGCAAGCTGCCAAATGGCTTATCAGACAGTCTCATAAAAAGTTTTCTCCACGCCTAGGTCAAAATAAAACGTGCAGCGATAAACTGTGCTGCAAAACCGATCAAGTACCCCCCCCACAAATCTATTGGCTCATGCGCCCGCAAATATAAACGGGCAGTACCAGTTATACCAGAGAGCAAAATCCCTGTAATCAGGACGATCCGGATATCTATTTGCCGCCCCCCGTCCATTGATAAAAAACCATACCCAGGAAAAACGGCCATAATTAATACCGTTACACCGACTAACCCCCCCATGCCCAAAGCATGAATACTGATTTTAGAAAAAATATTGATGAAAAATGCCAGGAACAATGCAATAGTCGCCCCCAAAGTAAAACTGACAAATACAGCGGGAATCTGGCTGTTGTCCAGAAAATTCCGGAACAGCCAAAGGTAAAAAACTCCGGTAATGATATATGGTCCTATCCTGTCTTCCTTGTCCGGCATTTCTAAAGAGCGCAGTAGCCCCGTAAAATGCAGCATGAGCACTGCGATCGCAGGAATAAAAAAGGACGAAAGGAATACCCGCGCCAATAGTACCCTGGCCTGCTGATCGGCAATCGAATGAACCCCAAACGAATAGGGGTTCACCAATAATAGCATCACCAGCATATACGTCAGCATCAACAAAGGATGCAGGGCTATAGAAATCACACGTGCAGCAATATGCATATTCTTATGATTTTTATTGACCCCGCAGTTGGTTCTGATGCAGGGCCATGAAGTGTCGAATTTGTTACAAAGTAGTGGTCAATGGGTAAAATGTGTTTTTTTCACCATAACTGCCCTGTCGCAGCGGATTCGTCAAATTAAACTGGCTGCCCTGATTATTTTTTTCTTTTCTGACCATCATTCTGCAGCAAGCAGGCCATGGCTGCGCAAAAATGTTATGGTGGTGTGCATATCCTTGCTCAGCATCCGGTCTTCCTCAAGCCGCGGGACATCCTGACGGTAAACTTCAATTAATGCCTTTAAGCGGGGGGATGTCGTCAGTGGCAGGCGAAATTCCAACGCCTGTGCTGCGGTCATCCATTCAATAGCAAGGATACGCTCGAGATTTTGTACCACCTGATAGGCTTTCGTACCGGCATTTGCGGCCATACTGACATGATCTTCCTGTAAATTGCTGGAAACAATGGAATCCACCGATGCCGGGGTACACAATTGCTTGTTCTGGCTGGCCATAGATGCAGCCGTGTATTGCGGTATCATCAAGCCGGAATTTAACCCCGGGTCTGACGTTAAGAAATCCGGTAAACCTCGTTTGCCTGAAATAAGCTGATACGTACGGCGTTCCGAAATACTACCCAGCTCAGACAAGGCTATCGCCAGATAATCCAGGGCAAGCGCCAGCGGCTGGGCATGAAAATTCCCTCCCGATAAGATTAGCCCCTCGCGGGCAAATATATTCGGATTGTCTGTGACCGCGTTTACTTCTGTCAATACAACCTGCCGCACGTGTTGCATAGCACCCCACGATGCACCATGTACCTGAGGGACACAGCGAAATGCGTATGGGTCTTGCACATGGTTTTTTTCTTTTTCCATCAGCTCACTCCCTGCTAACCACCCCAGTATCGCCGCTGCTACGCGCACCTGCCCCTCGTGGGGACGAATCGCCTGCAGACTCGGATGGTACGGGGCCAGACTGCAATCAAAAGCGTCAATAGACATCGCCGCACAACAATCTGCAATACTCGCAAGGCGATCCCCCTCCATAATGCACCAGACCGCGTATGCCAGAGAAAACTGCGTCCCGTTCAACAATGCAAGGCCCTCTTTAGATGCCAGCTCGAGCGGCTCCAGGCCAAAGGCATGAAGAACCTCCATCGCGGCCATCCGCTTCCCCTGGAAATATACTTCACCTTCTCCAATCAATGGCAGAGAAAGATGCGCCAATGGAGCTAAATCCCCTGATGCCCCGAGTGAACCAAGCTGATAGACCACCGGAATGACTCCTTCGTTATAAAACAACACCAACCGCTGCACGAGCTGCTCCCGTACCCCCGAATAGCCATACGATAGGCTCTGAACCTTCAATAACATCATCAGCCGAACCAGGTCCCCGGGTACTTCCGCCCCTATCCCGCACGCATGTGATAACAACAAACGCTTCTGAAGCGTCCTTGTCTGCTCCGGCGATATACGCACATCACACAATGCGCCAAACCCCGTATTGATGCCGTAAAAAGACGCATCGCCATGCTTCATCTGCTCGTCCAGAAAAGCCCGCCCCCGACGGATGCTGCCCATTGCCTTTTCCGAAAGTACCAAACGCCTGCCTTCTCTAAATACCGCCCAGAAGGTTTCCAAATCCTCAAATGCTTCCCCGATATAGAACTTCGTCTCCGTCATCCGTTAAATATTTAGTTGACCCATACAACGACCCGGCAATCACAGAACTCTTTGAACAGATTCGTTATAGCAGCGCAGATCCTTCGAAACAAACTGAATATACGCTAAATTTTGTTCAGGCGCGTTATTAACATATTGCGATATATCCGCAGGGACTATCATAAACATTTCCGACCCCCTACCGGAACGCCGTAATCAACCTGCTATTTCAATCTTTTTAACGATACCGTTAAATCCTGGTTAAGGTAGCATTATTTTGCCTACTTTTTTTTCGCAAAATCGTTGTGCTGAATATGATCATAAACACCTTGGATAAATTCGCGCTAAAATCTTAACTCTTTCCATTATTTTCGCACATCAAATAAATTATAAGCAAATGTTCGGAATGAAAAAAAATTATTCCTGCGCAAAATGGCGCTTGATACTCCCAGCCACCGTACTGTTGCTCACCCTTTCGATCAGTACGACCATCGCCCAGCGCATCGCTTGTGTTGATATCAACAGAATTCTCGAAAGCGTCCCGGAATATTCCACCGCCCAATCCGAGCTGGATGCTATGAGTGAACGCTGGCGGCAGGAAATCGCACAGGAGTATGATAAAATTAAGGCCATGTACAATAGATACCAGGCCGAACAAGTACTCCTAAGTAACGAAGCCAGGCAAAAAAAGGAAGAAGAAATCATGGCCATGGAAAAAGATGTGCGCGATATACAACGCGCCAAGTTCGGCCCGGAAGGCACCCTTTTTCAACGCCGACAGGAACTTGTACGCCCCATTCAGGATAAAATCTATGCTGCCATCCAAAGCTATGCCGAAGAACGTGGATTCGATTTTATCTTCGAGAAAGGTGGCTCCGCAGGAATTATTTTTTCCAGCCAGGAATATGATAAAACCGAAGATATTATCAAACTGGTAAAACGATAAAGGAAGGCTCCTGTACCGACTTTTGGTATAAATGCCTATTTTTGCACCTTTAATGCAACCTATACGAGGTGGGCTCCGCCCTGAAAAGCACAGGTTGCCAATTTTCTCTTTATACGTAAAAACAATATGATGAAAAAAGCACTTTGCAGCGCCGCTTTCACCCTGATCCTGATCGCCTGCTCCCTGCCAGCTTTCGCTCAAAAAGTCGGATATGTCAATTCCGCATCTATTATCTCCGAGCTGCCAGATGTGAAAGCTGCTGACCTGACCGTGGAAGCCCTCCAGAAACAACTACAGAAAAAAGCCCAGGAAATGGTCGAAAAATTCCAGGCTGACTATGCCGATGTCCAGCGAAAAGTCGAAAATGGCGACTTATCCCCTAAACAACAAGAGGAAGAGGGGAAACGCCTGGAAGCCAAACAGGCAGAACTCAGCCAGCTCGAGCAGGATAGCTACAAACAAATCCAGGACAAACGCAACGAACTGCTCCGCCCAATATATGACCGCGTTAACCAGGCAATCAAAGAAGTAGCCCTGGAAAGTGGCTACCTGATGATCGTAGATCAGGCTGTATTGCTCTATTCAGACCCCTCCGCCGACGCTACTGCTCTCGTGCGCAAAAAACTCGGGCTGCAATAGCGCGAAAGTATTACGCGGGCCTGATATAATTTCAAACGAAATAAGCCTCTGGCCAGTCCTTTGGCGGCTTTCGCCGCCAGAAAATATTTTCCTGGAACACCGATTTCGTTGTTTTTTCTTCGCAAAATAAACGAAATAGGGGTTGCAGGAAATTTTTATACCCCCCAAAACAAGTACGGTTGATTAATAAGGTAGATAGGCAGAGCGGCGTGTAGGG
>JBEIGB010000131.1:0-8539 GCA_040382095.1 Lewinellaceae bacterium | reverse complement strand
CCCCAGCCGGTTTGAGCCTCATGGTCTGAAGGTAGGCCCCAAAAGACCCCTTTTCTTCAGTCACCCAGGCATATCCCTTTGGCGGCTTAATGCGTTCCATAATAGATTTCCCATCTTTGCGAAACGCAGTGTCCGGGCTGTCGTAGCTAAGGCCTAAAAAAGCAAGGAAGAGGAAGGCGTAAAGTGGGTTCATGTTGGGTTGGGTTTTGGAAGAGAGGAGGAGTATGGTGGAGTAATATGCAAATATGGCACCATACAAGTACCATACCCGACTATTTTTTTAAAAATTCCTGAATTCTACCCTCAATAATCCCGATCTTTTGTTCGTGCGGATAGATAAAAGCAACCACGCCCATGGCATTAAACCACTCCATCCAGTAGTACTCCACAAAATCGAACTCAAAAACCGAAGCACCTTGATGGTTTGGGGCAGTTTCAAGCATCGATACTTGGACGCCATTGATATTCCTGGAGCAGGGTTGAAGCGCGCCAAGAAAAGAGTCGAAAAAATTCCAGGAATGTGGAACTATGCTTGCAGATACGCCTTAAAAGCCCGAGAATGTAAGATAATCAATAATTTGTAAAAAACCATTTTTTCTTAAAAGTCTTTTTTGCTCAAAAAAGCAATAAACTGTTATCCCACCTTTTCGGACGGTCTATAAACTGGGGTTTAGCTCTAAAAATCAAACCTGCCTAAGCTATTGAAGATATTTTTAAAAGCATTAAGCTTTCAAATATGTTTCGTAACAGAATTTCCCGTATTGGCGCATCTTCTCGTGAGCGTTGGGCAGGTCTTGTCGTGGAAAGGAGTAAGGAATTATGGCTTTGAATGCCTTACCCTTATGCTCTACTTCCATTGTCCTGCAAAACACCCTTTTTTCTAATCCTTCAATTTGCGTGGAGGTTTCCTCAGAAAACGATATGTTACTATAGCCCTTTGCACTATACGCTTGAAATAGGGTATTGAATTGCCTTGCACCGAAAATCACATATTTCCGGTCATACTGCACAATTGCATCCAACAACCTGGTCACAAAGGGTAGTAAGGCGTCTATGTTTTTTTCTGCCAGTTTAGAACTATCCAAAACCCCCTTGAATTCCCTTGACGGGTAAGGAATCAACTCCAGCTGCAGTTTGTGCATCAGCACGTTTTCTATTGCCTGGAGTTTGATTGTTTTTTCTCCCTTGGATTCTGCAAAAAAGTCTGGCAGATCAATCCCAGAATCTTTAAATTCGTACAGGAACGCCGCTCACCGCACCAACGCGACCTCGCCTTTAGCGATTTCAGAAACCCCATCCACGTATTCTATCGCCGCCCACCATACAAAGACACCGCCTTCCATGGTTTTACCCTGATACTGCCCGTCCCAACCCAGGATTGGATCACCTGCTTCAAAGTCTGAGCGCTCGAATAATAACTCGCCCCAACGCGAAAAAACCTTTAGGCTTTTTAAGCGCAATACGGCAGGGCCGCCGAAAATGGTGAAGAAATCATTGATGCCGTCGCCATTAGGAGAAAACGTGTTGGGGGCAAAGAAATGCCGGAACTTCAGCAAGGTAACAGCGATGCTGTCAATAGCAGGACAGTCGTCGGCGGAGGTGACCCGTAGGGTGTACACCGTATTTTTTACAGGGCTGGCCTGGGGTTGTAGGCAATCGGTACAGGACAAGCCTTCCGGAGGAGTCCATGCAATAGTTTTGGGCTGCAGGTTGACCGATGCGTCCAGACGCACTGAATAGCCCAGTTTTAAAGGATAAGCGCCGTCAAGGTCGAGGACGGGAATTTGTGCAGCGACCAGGGTTATCGTTGTATCCGCTGTGCAACCGTTCTGATCCCGGACGTTTATCGTATATATCCCCTCCCCCAGCCCTGCAAAAACCATACTGTCCTGGAAAGCTTCGCTGTTAACTGCAAAGCGATAAGGGGCCACCCCTCCTTGCGGTGGCTGCACCGCAATCCTGCCCGTATAGTATCCGTCGCAGTTGGGATGCGCAAACCGCACCCCATACAAAAGGGGAAGCGGGGCATTCAGGGTTGTTGCCCCGGAAAGCCGGCATCCATTGGCATCCGCTATCGTTACCGCATAAACGCCTGCAGAAAGGGCGCCGATTACCGGCTGTGAACGGCCATTGCCCCATAGATACGTATAAGGTGGGCTGCCTCCTGAAGGCACTGCTGTAAGCATACCATCAGCTCCGCCATGACAGGTAATACTATATCCGCGGTAATCCGATGTTTTGAAGGATAGCGACAGCGGCGGGGGCTCCGTCACCACCGCTGCAAAGACGGCATCATTCCCAAAAGTATCCCGCACCGCCACCAGATAGGAGCCCGAAGGTAAATCAACTGCCCTAAACCCCGCATTGAGGGAATCCAGGCTGCCGCTGCCCGAAGGCCCGCCACCCAGCCGCTCCCAGGTGCAAAAGAAGGGAGGGGTGCCATCGCGAACTGTAAATTCAAAAGCACCACTGCTCCCGGCATGGCACAAAACAGGCACGATACGGGTAGTACCGATGATCTCGCAAATTATCGCTTTCAGTGTGAGGTGGATAAGACTGTCACAGCCCGTAGAGGAAGGCTGTATCTCTATATAACTCCCCGGCGGACGGTACCAACTATCACCCACCAACAAGCTGTCGGTGGAACACAGGTAAGTGTTCAGGAACGAGGAAACCGTGAATTTCCTGGATACTGAAACCTGCACGATACTGTCGCACCCACTGGCCGCCAATAGACGGAAAGTGTAATCGCCGGGGTCACAGATCCTGGTGGCTCCGATAAAAAAACAACTACCTTCGCAAAGTTCCTCCACCACCCGCGTCGCTTTGTCTTCATTGACCTGAACGACTATACAAGCCGCTTCGGACGTATCGCACACGTTAAAAGCAGTTACACACAACCTATGGACGCCGGCGTCCGGAAAGGCAATTTTAGCTTCCAGCCCCCATGCGACCACCCTGCCATCCAGCCGCCACTGATAAAAGTTAGCTCCGGAAACCGGCGACACGGAATAGATCGTTGAATCGCCCTGACAAACCACCGCCGACCCTTTCACGGGACCTGTATCCGCTAAGGGCGGCACCTTCGTGCTCCCTTTCGTAACGCGAATGGTGTAATTGCATACATCGTTGCCATTGCCGTCCATCACGAAATAATAATGTTGCCCGATGACCAGCGGCGTGGTATTATTGAATACTGCAGTCTGCCCGGGAGCAATACCCCCATTACAATTCGACACCAGCCTGAAGTTATTGCAATCGAGGCTTTCATAAATACCCACCTCCAGCCCTGACCCCAATTTGCAGCCCGAAGGAGTAACGGTAATGGTAAGATCAGTGCTGCCTGCGATGAATGCGATCCACTGCATGTGGTGTACGGTGCCGGTGCAAAAGCCCGGAGGTGCCTGCCCACGTTCAGGATCGTCGTTGATGCCCACATAACCGTCAATATCGCAGATTACGCAAGCTTCCGCACAAGTGGTGGTCATATCCGGCTTCGTTCCACAAGGTTTGGGCTGGGCATTGCCCCACGGTGTGAAATACGGGATTACGCCCATAAAGAGCACAAAAAGGATTGCCTTACGCACAGGCAGCGGCACTTTGATCAGTAAGCCGTTTGAGCGGTAAACCATAGCTCGGTATTTTTGGCCGGCAGGGAGGCGGCTTTTATAAGTAAAGCATAAAAATCTGTTTTGTACTCAATACATTTATTGAGCGATGCAGCAAAATGATAAAAAAGTGCGGTATTTTGTCCATATAAAAGCTTTTTTTAATTGAACCAATGACCATGAAGTCCATCCTGTTAACGGCTCATTTATGTCTGGGGTTTTTCGCCCTCTCCGGTACCTTAATTGCCCAAAAAACAGCACCGCCTGCCAAACGTCCCAATATCATCTTCATCATGTCGGACGACCATGCCTACCAGGCGATATCAGCTTATGATAACCGTTTAATCCAAACGCCCAACATAGACCGGATTGCCCGCAGCGGCATGCGCTTTACCAACGCCGGGGTCACCAACTCCATCTGTGCCCCAAGCCGGGCGACTATCCTGACAGGTAAGCATTCCCACCTCAATGGCAAGGTGGACAACCATTTTAACTTCGATACGTCCAATGTCACCTTTCCGCAGTTGTTGCAGCAAAGCGGGTATCAGACCGCCATGTTCGGCAAACTGCATTTCGGGAATAACCCCAGGGGCTTTGACCAGTTTAAAATCCTGCCGGGACAGGGGGCCTATTACAACCCCGATTTTATCACGAAAAACGAAGGGAAAATCCGGGTGGAAGGATACGTAACGGATATCGTCACCGATATGACCCTGGACTGGCTGGGTGAAGAGCGGGACCCTGAAAAACCTTTTTTCCTGATGTATCTCCATAAAGCCCCGCACCGCCCCTGGATGCCGGCAGAGCGGCACCTGGATGCCCTGACCAGCAAAGTATTTCCGGAGCCGGCCACCTTGTTTGACGATTATTCCGGGAGGACTTCCCCGGCAAAAGAAGCCGAAATGAACATCCGGCAGCACATGTCCTGGTCGGGGGACAATAAAATCACTCCCGAAAATATGGACCTGCTGGGCCTTGCCGAAGTAGGGCCTTCTGACAAAAGCCGCTACCTGGCCGAAATGAACCGCCTGACCCCCACCCAGCGCGCTAATTTCAACCGGGCTTATGGTAAAATTAATGCGGATTTCGTGAAAGCTTTTCCCGGTATGTCCGAAAAAGACCTCATGCAGTGGAAATATCAGCGCTACCTCCAGGATTACCTGGCCACCATCCAGGCCGTTGACGAAAACGTAGGGAGATTGTTAGATTATCTGGAATCGAATGGGTTGATGGAAAATACCCTCATCGTCTATACCTCCGACCAGGGCTTTTACCTGGGCGAACATGGCTGGTACGACAAGCGCTTTGTATATGACGAATCCTTCAAAACCCCGCTCCTCGTTTCCTGGCCCGGCAAAATTGCCCCCGGCACCCAGTGCGGCGAATTGGTACAAAACCTGGATTTTGCCCAGACCCTCCTCGATGCCGCCGGGCTATCAGCACCAGCGGATATGCAGGGGGAAAGCCTCATGCCACTGCTCACCGGCAAGGTTAAACATTTGAAAAGGAAGGCGTTGTACTATCATTACTACGAATACCCCGCCGAGCACATGGTAAACCGCCATTATGCCATCATCACCCAGGACTATAAACTTATCCACTACTATTTTCCTGCCGGCGAATGGGAATTGATTGACCGGAAAAATGACCCGCAGGAGCTCAAAAATGTGTACAGCGACCCCCGCTACGCCCGGATCCGGGAAAAGCTGCACCGGGATTTAGCAGCGCTGCGGGTAAAGTATAAGGATAACGACCAGATTAGTCTGCAATACATAGACCGGTTTTTGGAAGATATTCTGCAAGGCCGAAGTGGCCTGTCGGCAGAAAAGATACTGGAATTGCAGCAGGCGAGGGATAGGATAGCGAAAGGGGTACGGGAGTAAGGAGCAGTTACCTGGAGTTAGTGCTGGACGCTTTTGCAATCATTCAAGGTACATAAGGGTTCTATTTCAAGGTAAAACCTGGTATTTTTTATGCTTGATGAGGAACGTACCAGCCTACAACGGAGGCAAAGGTCATGCGGATCTGCTCCAGGGCTTCCTGTGGGCTTTTATCCAGCTTGTACCCCAGGACAATAATATTAAAATTCATAATGCGTATGAAAGGCATTGTCCCAAGTTGTATATTTTCCTGTTTTAGCTTTCTGTTATTGGGACAAAGCGGAACGACCACAACGGATACTTTGGTGCAATTACCCCTGAACGAGGTTGTCGTATCGGGTTCCCGGGTATCGGAAAAACTTCTGGCCTCACCGGTAAGTATTGCTGTATTGGATATCTACCAAATCCGCCGGGCCGCTGCCCCCTCTTTCTTCGAGGCATTGGGTAGTATGAAAGGTGTACAACTGCTCACCCCAAGTATGGGTTTCAAAGTGTTGAACACCAGGGGATTTTCTAATACTACCAATGTGCGGTTCGTCCAGTTGGTGGATGGTGTGGACAATCAGGCGCCCCATATCGGTGCCCCGATTGCCGATGTGCTTTGTCCGGGAGACCTGGATATCGAACAGGTGGAAATCGTACAAGGGGTGGCATCGGCCTTGTATGGCATGAACGCTACCAATGGGTTGGTCAATTTTCAAACTAAAAGCCCTTTCCGGGTGGAAGGGATAAGTTTCCGGCAGCAAATCGGTGTCAACCACCTCGACGGGCAAAATGGCACCAGGGCAAAAGTGTTTCAGGAGACAGCATTGCGGTGGGCAAAGGCCATGCGTGCAAAATGGGCCTTTAAAACAAATGTAAGTTTCACAAAAGGATACGACTGGATCGCTGACAACCGTGCCGATTTGAATCCATTGGCCAACCAGACGACCAACCTGTCCGGTGCGGATAATCCGGCTTTCGACGAGGTAAACGGTTACGGCAATGAATCCTCTAACCGCCGGACTTTGTCCTTGAGCGGAAAAACGTATGTGGTGGCGCGGACGGGATACCGGGAATTGGAGGTGGCAGATTATTTTTTACAACGTTGGAAAGGCGATGCAAGCCTCGTTTTTCGACCCAATGCAAAAACTACCTTGTCCTACGTGTACCGCGCTGCGCGAATGAATAATGTCTATCAAAGGGCCAACCGCTTTCGTCTGGAGGACTATATTTTGCAACAAAATGCTCTGCAGTTCAACCATCCTTCCGTTCAACTTAGGGCGTATATTACGAGTGAAAATACGGGAAATTCCTATAACCTGCGTTCTATGGCAGAAAACATGGACCGGAATTTCAAATCTGATGATAGTTGGTTTTTGGACTATGCGAAGGCGTTCGACAATGCACTGAAAACAAATACGGATATTGCCCAGGCCCATAAAACAGCCCGTAGTGTTGCCGACAGCGGGCGTCCTATACCCGGTACGCCCGGTTTTCGACACAAGCGGGACAGTTTGAGCCAGATTAACAACTGGGACATCGGCGCGGCTTTGAAAGTCCGTGCCTATCTTCTCCATGCGGAAGGCATCCTGGATTTAGGCCAAGTGCTCAAAACCCGATATGCTGTTCAGATGGGGATGGATTTTCGGCAATATCTGATTGTCCCCGATGGCAATTATTTTATCAATCCCACAAACAGTACCAGGAACCTCCTTTTTGGCAAGTATGGTTTCTTTTTGCACGTCTCAAAAGGCTTTTTTCAGGATGCATTGCGATTGAGCGCGGCATTGCGGGCGGATAAATACGATTATTTTGAGGCTAAATTCAGCCCACGGCTCACAGCCGTCTATACCCTGAAGGAATCGCATTTCCTGCGATTTTCTTATCAAAAGGGATACCGCTTTCCCAGTATTTTCGAAGGGTTTTCCAATATCAACAGCGGTGGCGTAAAGCGGGTAGGCGGTTTGCGGATTATGTCCGACGGCATTTTTGAAAACTCCTGGCTTAAAAACTCCATTGACGCCTTTCAGGCAGCGGTAATCAGAGATATGAATATTGAAGGGTTGACTCAGGCAACGGCGATTGAAAAAAATAAAAATTTATTGCGGAGAAATACCTATACGTATCTACAGCCTGAACAGATGCACGCCTTTGAAAGCGGGTTAAGGGGGCTGGCAGGACAAAAACTGTTTTTTGACGTAGATATCTATTTCAACAGTTATACCGATTTCATTGCGCAGGTGGAGGCACGTATCCCGAATACGCAGGAAGAGCGCCAGATACCCGCCTCCCTTTTTACCCGTAGCAAACAAAGCCGCTACCGATTGTGGACAAACTCCAAAACAACCGTGTACAACTACGGTGGCGGACTGGAACTCCGTTATCCGATCAACGATTTCTATACTATTGGCGGAAACTTAAGCTATACCATGCTAAAACGCACGGACCAGAACGATGGGCTGGAAGATGGGTTTAACACGCCCAATTGGATGGCGAATTGCAGCATCAATGGCGATAGAATCTTTCAAACACTAGGTTTTAATCTAACGGTAAAATACCAGAGCCGATTTTATTGGCAATCCTTCCTTGTTAGTGGAGATGTCCCAGCAGTTTTGAATATGGATGCACAATGCAATTATACCTTTGTGAAAGCGCGGTTGAATGTAAAATTAGGCGCGGCCAATATATTTAACCGCCCCTACTATACTTACCTTGGAGGGCCACAAATAGCAGGGTTTTATTACACTACGCTGACTGCGGATTTTTAGAGTGTGTCCGGGATTTAATAAAGCACAAAAATGGGCGCATATTTTTTGGGTTTTTACCTTTTTGAAGAGGTAAAGTCCGACGGTATTTCGCTGAAAAATTTGAAGAAGGCGAGAAAGGGACTATTTTGTCTTGGCGAAAAAATCCCCGAACACACTCCTGGATATTTCAAGCTCTAACTCCGTCACAAAATACGGAATAGGTGTCAGTTTTGGGGCTAGCAAAGGAAGAAATCGGCTGCTTTATGGCTTATTTGAAAAAAAAAGCTGGAAAAAGCTTGCACAAATGCAAAATTACACGGAT
>JBEIGB010000130.1:0-8855 GCA_040382095.1 Lewinellaceae bacterium | reverse complement strand
GCAAAACCCGATTCCCTCGACCAAAAAATCAACCGGCCGGGATTCCACTCCGGTAATGTCGCCTTTTCACCGGATGGTAACCGCATGTATTTCACCCGCTCCACCCTCCAGGGGAACGAACTGGCCGGCAGCAAGATTTTCATCAGTGTCGGTGGTGATGGCGCATGGGGCGCAGCAGAAGAACTCCTTGGGGTCAACGGCGACTATATCGCCAAAAACCCTGTAGTCGGAGAACTCTTCGGTAGGGAAGTACTGTTCTTCAGCGCAAATATCGAAGGCGGATACGGTGGATTCGACCTCTACTACGCTACCCTAAAAAGTGAGGGCGTCTATGCGGATCCAATCAATCTTGGACCTAAGATCAATACGCCGGGCGATGAGGTAACCCCTTTCTTCTTCAATGGAACCCTCTATTTCAGCTCCAACGGCCATCCCGGGATCGGTGGGCACGATATCTTCTTCTCCGTCTGGAACGGTAGCCTCTGGAGCGAACCCCGCAATATGGGTGTCGGCTTCAATTCCCCTCAGGATGACCAGTATTTCACACTTGATAAAGATGGCTACAACGGCGCCCTCACCTCTAACCGGCCCGGCGGGAAATCCGTCTATGCCCGTACCTGCTGTGACGATATCTTCTCCTTTACCATAGAAAAAATCAAAGCAGACCTGGTCGTCGGTATCTTCGACGCCAGTGGCAAACAGCTCAATGGAGGTTCTGTATCCCTCGCCGCCGTGGATGCCCTCGGGGAAGGAAGCCCAAAAATCATCGCCAACCCCAACGGTAACCGCTTCGACTTTCCATTGGAGCTCGATAAATCCTACATCATCCGGGCCAGCCACCCGGATTATTTCCCCGACAGCGCAAAAATCGTCACCCTGGGCCTGGAAACCAGCAAGGTATTTGAACAGCGGTTCTCCCTCAAAAAACTACCCCCGCCACCCCCACCACCTGCACCAGAACCTGAATACGATACCATCACCCTGCAGGAAGCCATCGTACTGGAAAATATCCTTTATGATTTCGATGACGATAAAATCAAGACCGAAGCCGAATCAGATCTCAACGTCGTCCTCGAGCTCATGAACCAATACCCCGATATGGTCATCGAACTCAGTTCCCACACCGATTACCGCGGCAATGACCTCTATAACGAGCGCCTCTCCCAGCGCCGTGCCGATTCCGCAAAACGCTGGCTCGAACAAAAAGGAATCACTGTCGGAAGGATTATCGCAAAAGGCTATGGCGAAGGACAACCCAGAAAACTTACCCCACGGCAGGCAGCCCTCGACTCCCTCTTTAAAGTGGAAGATGTACTCACCCCGGCGTTTATTGACGCCCTGCCCAACGAGACCGTCCGCGAACTGGCCCACGGTATCAATCGCCGCACCGAGTTCAAAATCGTGAAGGGTCCTACTTCCATCACGATTATGCGCACCAGCCTCCGCAAACAAGGTGGTGCAGCCCCCAAGCCGGAAGCAAGACCAGGTACGACCGCTGCACCGGCAGCTCCTCAAAAGCCCGCTGTACAAATCAGCTCCCTCTCTTCGCTACGCGGACGCCAGGACCTCAAAGGCGTACCAATCATGCAATTCAAGGAAAGGGTCTGGGATTTCGGAAAAGTCAAAAAAGGTGAAACCCGCGAACATATCTTCGAATTCGCGAATATCGGAGATACCGCGCTCAAAATCGGTGTCGTATCTTCCTGCGACTGTACGACCACCGAATATTCGACAACACCCGTACCTCCAGGTGGAAAAGGAAAAATCCGCGTCGTTTTCGATAGCTCCAAAAAAGACGCCGATGAAATCATTGATGTGGATGTCATCCTCGATAATACAGAGCCCGATACCGGCAGGCCGATTATCGAAAGGCTGAGGTATCGCTACTCGTTGCAACAGTGATTTCGCATAATAAGCTGATTAAAAAACCTTTGCTATGTCACTCCAACTCGACCATCTGCGCTATCCTATTGGCAAATTCGCCATGCCGGAGCATTTTACGCCCGAACAGCTCGACCACTGGACAGCGGATATTGATCACTTCCCCATGAACCTGAAACACGCCCTGGAAGGCTTAAGCGAACAAAACCTGGATGTCCCCTACCGGAATGGAGGCTGGAGCATCCGGCAAATCGTCCATCATGTGGCCGACAGCCACATGAATGCCTTTATCCGAACTCGGCTGGCACTCACCGAAGATAACCCCACAATTAAAGCATACAACCAGGACGCCTGGGGCAATCTGGTGGATAGCCGCACCGCACCCGTGGAATGGTCGCTGCTCATCATCGAAGGGGTACATCGAAGATGGGCCTCGGTCCTAAGGCGGGTAGAAGACTGGGGGGCAAGTTTCGTCCATCCGGAGCAGCAACGCATCTATCGCCTGGATCAAATGCTCGCGCTCTATCACTGGCACTCCCGCCACCACCTTGGTCAAATAACTGAAATCCGGCAACATGCTGGCTGGTAAACCACTATAAAATAAACACCTATGCACGCTGTAAACCGCCGCAACTGGCTCAGGCTGGTAGGGCTTGCCGGTACAGGCGCCGCCCTCGCCCCGCTCGCAAATGCAAAATCCGCACAAGCTTTTGATTTTCCTGCCCGCCCGCTACCACCTACAGGATCCGTGCGGCTCAGCTCCAACGAAAACCCCTATGGACCCTCTCCAAAAGTCCGGGAGGCCATGATCAAAGCTTTTGATGATGCCTGTAGATACCCTTTTTCCTATACCAGGGAATTAACCCGCATGATTGCCGACAAAGAAGGGGTCAGCCCGGAACATATCGTGCTGACTGCAGGTTCAACGGAAGGTCTCAAAGTAACCGGACTTTCTTTTGGCATGCACGGCGGCGAAATCGTGGCAGCAGATCCTACCTTTCAGTCGCTGATGACCTATGGCGAACAATTTGGCGCCCATATCCACTGGGTGCCACTCGATAATACCCTCACACACGACCTGGAATCCATGGAAAAGCGGGTCAATAATAATACCCGACTGGTTTTTGTCTGTAACCCCAATAATCCTACAGGTACCCTGCTCCCTGCCGAAAAGATGCGCGATTTTTGCCGTTCTATGGCCGGCAGGGCCATCGTCTTTGCAGACGAAGCCTATTTCGACTACGTCACCGAACCTGGATACCCCAGTATGGTCGAACTGGTGAAACAGGATTATAATGTGATCGTCTCCCGCACCTTTTCCAAAGTATATGGCCTCGCGGGCATCCGCGCAGGCTACCTGATCGCCCGCCCGGACATCGCACGCAGGCTCGCTGCAAATTGTATGGCCAACCTCAACATGCTGGCCATCAGTGCAGCAAAAGCGGCAATGGAAGACCAGGAATTCTACCGTTTCAGCCTCCAAAAAAACGAAGCATCAAAAAAATACCTCTATAGCCTACTCGATGAATTGAAGTTCCGCTATATCCCTTCGCATGCCAATTTTGTCTTTTTTGAAACCCGCAGGGATATAAATGCCTTCATGGCCGATATGGCCAAGCACCAGATCATCGTCGGACGGCCATTTCCGCCGCTCAACCAATGGTGCCGCATCAGCACAGGTACAATGGCAGAGATGGAGGCCTTCGGGCAAGCCCTCAGAAAAATGGTGTAATCTATGCTCCATTTATCTGATGTCCTCCTGCTCGGCGATCCCAGGCTCTATGAAAAATGTGATCCGGTAAAGCCTGAAGAGGTACCTGGCCTCGCCTCTGTGATTGCAGGTATGGCCAATATCGTAAAAGAGTTCCAGGCGAAGTACGGTGCAGGCAGGGCCATTGCCGCTCCGCAGGTTGGCGTGATGAAACGGCTCGTGGTGATGAACGTCACAGAGCCGATTGCATTCTTCAACCCGGAATTGTTCGACTGTAGCAATGCGATGATCGAAATGTGGGACGACTGCATGAGCTTCCCCAACCTGCTCGTACGTCTGCGCCGGCATCAGTTCTGTAAAATGCGATTCCGCGACCTGGATTGGAAAGAACAGGTTTGGGAACTCCCGGAAGACCTCTCCGAGCTTATGCAGCACGAAATTGACCACCTGGATGGTATCCTGGCCACTATGCGGGCGATGGATGCACAGTCGTTTTTTTGGAAAATGCCAGTGGAAACGAATAAGCCCTCCCTATGAACGGGTATTTCACATTTAAGCAATGCACAGCTTTACTCCGTAAGCCCCATTACCTCTTTTACCAGCAAATCTACTTCCTGCATGGCCTCGGACAAGTGCCGCTTGATGGCCGTTCGCAACTTCCCGAGCTGCATACTGTCCAGAGGGCTCACCGGGGGATACATCTGCAAATAAGCTGCAGCACCCTCGTGGTAAATCCTCCCTAACTCCGCTAAACGGCGGTGGGAGGCTTCGTTCTCATCATACCTGGGGTAGTAGAGATCGAGGATTTTTTTGTGGACATCCCTAGCCCCGAATAAACCCTATTTTTGTATGTAATGATTTTGTCGCACCAGATTTCCTATCTTGTACAATCATCATGGCACTCCCCAAAATAAAAATATGCTGTATCAGCAGTAAAACGGAAGCGTATCAGGCCATTGATGCCGGAGCGTCAGCTATAGGCCTCGTGAGCGGTATGCCCAGCGGGCCCGGGGTCATCACCGATCCCCTGATCCGGGAAATCGCTGCGGCAACGCCCCCGCCCATCGCAACCTTCTTACTTACCAGCTTCCTGGAGACAGCAGACATCCTCGCCCACGCGAAGATAACCCAAACCAATACGATTCAGATTGTTGACCATATCTCCCGCTCCGCCTATCCCGGAATCCGGGAAAATTTGCCAGGGATTAAACTTGTGCAGGTCGTCCATGTGCTCGACGAAACCTCCATCATAGAGGCACTGGCCTACGCTGAAGTCGCCGATGCCCTGCTCCTCGATAGCGGCAACCCCAAATTGAGCGTGAAAGTACTCGGTGGTACTGGTCAAACCCATGACTGGACGATCAGCCGGAAAATCGTCGAGCAGTCGCCGGTACCAGTATTTCTCGCAGGAGGACTACATGCAGAAAACGTAGCCAGGGCCATTGAAACCGTGGCTCCCTTTGGGCTTGACCTTTGCAGCGGCGTCCGTACAGCAGGAAATCTCGATCCCTGGAAACTGGAGGCATTTTTCAGGGCTGCAGGGTACTAAGCGCGCTGTTACGGCAGTAAAGGATGCCGAAACGGCTTACCAGCAATCCCCCTTGCATCCTCTTGTTTTTCTGCCAGCTTGCGCTCAAGATAAGCATCCGAAAAGTCAATACCGATTTCCACCCACATCGGCAGATGGTCGCTCATCTGAAAGGTACGCCATTGCCGGTAATAAGTGCCCGGATCTTTGCGCGGCACTCCGGATTTATTTTTCAAATAATCCTCGCCCAGCAATGGAGCATATACCGCCTCATCCTCATCCCGGAAAACCGTCCTGGAAAAATTAAATACCCCCGCTCTCCCCGTCCGCTCAAATCGGTCGGGGCGCACCTTGAAAGCGATCTGGTCATACGTCCGGTTTTGACCGAAGTTACTCGGTACAAACTGTAACTGTGGCGACACCTCAAAACCTGCGCGGATAAGGGCCTGCATCGTCACATCCTCAGGAGAATAAATATTAAAATCCCCCAGTAGGATAATATTCCGCGACCAGCTCGTGGGATCATCCGATTTTTTGGACATAAAATCCGCAATTTCCTGAATCTCCTGAACGCGCAGCGGGTCGTCGGGACGGTCTTCCCCATAATAAATATGTACGGTCGTCAGGATGAAATTCGTCCATCCACTCCTGAACCCAACTGCGAAAGGACTGCGCGCCAGTTGGCGTACCGGCTGTAGCTCCCGCTTGCCCTCCGCAGTAAGCACCATCTTCGGCGGCAGGACAATCTCACTTGCCAAACCTCCAAAGCTCACCTTTCGACTATCATAGATAAACGCCAGGCGCTCTTTATTCCCCGCAGCACCCATCGTCTCGTCTGTGAACATAAACTTCCAGTCATTGCCCAAAATCCGTTGGATCTGCTGAAGCGCCTCGAGATCTTTATATACCTCCTGTACAGCGACGAGGTCAAAGTGGGCAATGATTTCGGCGATATAATAATAGCTCTCCGGCAGGCGTCCGCCGAATTTCGGGGAGTCGAACTCCCGGATATTCCAGGTCGCCAGAAGTAAAGTGCTATCCTGTGTGCGAAGAGGTACTTCTTCCCGTAATTGCTTCCGCAAGGCAAGCAGCCGCTCGATAGCACGTGCGCCATCCGGTAATTTATTGGTGAGGTATTGATAAAAAGGCATATCGCTGTATTAAATGTTGATTAGATAGCGCATTAAGCGACGCCGGAGTTTAGAAAGGGGATATTTTTTCTGCTTTGAAGTTCTTTGCCCATGTTGATATGGTATGAATAGCGCTCAAGGTTGAGTCGGCGTCAATTTCAGCAGACTTGTTGTGACAGGTCAGCATGGTAGCGGGGGCTATGCAGGAGAAACACTCATTTCCTTGCATTTTTTTCTTTTCCGGATTTTAAAGAACTTCTTCTGACTTCGCCATCGGAAACTACGTACCCATTTAAAACCTATAACGCTAAATCATTCAGGTGTATTTCACTTTGCAGCAACGGGAGTAAAATACTGTTTGTCCCAAGATGGCTATGCTACCTCGAAGAAGGCTAAAAAGATTGCCGGATACCAAAAATGAAATGCACCAAATACAAGCTAAGCAACCTGAATATATACATTTTATGTAAATTGGGCAACAAGTCTAATGTATCCGACAACCCTGATTTCCAATTTGAGCACTATGTACCTAAAAAAAACACTCCTGATAATCGTTTGTGCTGTTGCGACAATTACAGCCAGCATTGCACAGTACAATCCACTTGCCATGGAATATATCCAGGCCGGAGAAATCTCGCTCCTGGAAAAAAATTATAAAAAAGCATTGCGGCAGTTTAAAACAGCGCTTAGCCTGCAGGATACCCTTATGGCAGCAGAACGCGGCATGGGCCTCTGCTTTGAAATGCTTAAAGACTATCCCAATGCCCTGCAACACTATCTGAAAATTATCGAACTCTCCCCCAGGTTCTCCAGGGCCTTATACTATCAAATCGGAGAAGTCTATTTCAAGATGGGCCTTCCTGCCAAGGCCATCGCATATTTCGAACAATTCCGCAAGCTCCAGCTCCTGGAAGAGATTCAATTCACTGTTAACGGGGAAAAAGAACGGCTTCTGGAGGATAGCTTTCTGGAAAAGTATGAGGCGAGTATCCGTGCCTGCCAGGTCTCGATGGATACTTCAAAATTTCGGCAAAATATCCGTTTAATCAATCTGGGCAGCAATATCAACACCCGCTTCGACGAGTATTTCCCCTTCCTGTCCAATAATCAATCGGTCATTTTTTTCACCCGTCGGAAGAATACCGACCGCGATGAAAATCTCTTCATCAGTACTGCATCCAGGCCCGGGCAATGGACCAGTGCCAGCCCGGTAAGCGGGCCCATCAATACTTCCTTCAACGAAGGGATGTGTACGATGGTACGCGACGGCCGGCACATGTATTTCACTGCATGCAACCGGGCAGAAGTCGAAGGCCCCTGCGATATCTGGGAAGCTACTGTCGAAAAAAATCAGGTACGCGATATCCATGCCTTGAGCGGCCATCCCAACTCCCCGCAATGGGAATCCCAGGCAGCCATCAGTTGTGATGGCAAACAGCTCTATTTTGCCAGCAACCGGCCCGGAGGTGCCGGGGGCACCGATATCTGGTACAGCGAACGCCGGCCGGACGGTAGCTGGAGCGACCCCCAAAACCTTGGAGAACCCATTAATACCCTCCTCGACGAAGAAGCCCCTTTTATCAGCAACGATGGCAACGCCCTGTATTTTTCCTCCACCGGCCACCTCGGAATGGGCGACCAGGATATCTTCGTCAGCTTCCGCAATGAAAAAAAACAATGGAGTGCGCCCATCAGCCTCGGCCCCCTTATCAATTCCCCCCATCGGGAGCTCGGCTTCTTTCTCTCTGCCGACAACAAAACCGCCTATTTTGCCTCTGACCGCCCGGAAGGCTTTGGAGGAATGGATATCTATCGGGTAGATTTACAGGAAGAGCTCTTCTCCGAGCCTACCACCTTCACCGAATTCTTCTTCCGCGACTCCCTCACCGGACTACCCGTCGCAGCAAAAGTCACCTTCGACAACCGCCCCGCAATGCAGGCCGATTCCAATGGCCATTTCTTCCTGTGCCTTCCCGGTAATTCAAAGATCACCCTCAATATTACCGCAACAGGCTATCATCCCTATACTTCAAAATTACCTATCCCACAATGGGACAACCGTACATTCTACGTGGTCGAATACAACCTGAGGCCACTCCGTACCCCACCGGCACCTGCCGCAGCGCTCCCTCCGGATGAACCTGCACCAACACCGGCGAGGCTCAAAACCCTGCAACGCTATAGCCTCACCCTCTTTTACCAGTTGGACAGCGACGACCTGGAACCCAATGAACGCGATAAACTCAACCTGTTCCTCGCCGAACATGCCGGCAAAACCATCAAACGTGTCGAGGTAAACGGCTTTGCCGATGATATCGGACAAGCCGGGTATAATCTCGCCCTCAGCGAGCGCAGGGCAAAAGGCATCGCGATTATCCTGATGGAAAAAGGATTCCCTACAAATAGCATTGCGATGAAAGGATATGGAGAGATCAGCGATGGGCAACCAAAAGCTCAAAACAGAAGGGTCGAACTTAAAATAACCGTCCTGGAATAATATAATGGCGAAATAAAACTTTGTGGGGTCATCTAAAAAGAATGAAGTATTCTGCCGCCTACAGCGGCAGTACAAAATTTTTCGAACGCGGATTTGGTTCATTTTGCT
>JBEIGB010000129.1:0-8920 GCA_040382095.1 Lewinellaceae bacterium | reverse complement strand
GATTTTGTGAAGCAAAATCAGTGAAAACGGCACTCTGAAAAATATTCTTTGGCGGCATTTGCCGCCAAAGAAAAGGCCGGAGGTTTATTAAATCACTCCATACTTTTCACACAACTTCATACTTTTTCCTCAGCCCCGGGGCTTTCGCCAGCATAGGGCAACCACTACAAACAGCTTGTTTTCGAAAATGCAGGATACTTTTTCCATCATCCGCACGTTATGATTGTGTTAAGGGGAATAAACCATTCATTCCCTGATCATCGAAACAGATTTCCCTGGCATATCAACGGAATAAAAGAATGACGAAAGAAAAAGGGGGTACTATGAACCCGGCGCTGTTGGCACTTGCAATTTCCCTGACAGTCGTTTTGCTGCAAAGCTGTGAAGGTATCTTCAGCAGGAAGAAGCTTCCACTGGGTAAAGAGTTCCCTTTTGGCATGGTCGAGATGTATGGGGACACCCTCTTTGCGATACATCCCGGAACTCAGATCAACACCATGATTGGGCCGACCGGTGCGGCTTTCCCACTATACGACGGGGCTTTACTGACGATAATAAAGGGCGACTCCTCAGCCATGCTTTATTACAAGGCGGGGGATGGTACAAAACTAAACCTGAAGCTGGGGCCAGGGCGATTATGGATAAACGGGGACTTACATTCCATAACGCTGGATTCCTCTGCTGCTACAGCTTCCTGGCTGCATAGCTACCGGCCGGACTCACTTAAGGCCCTGCGAATGGTCGTACTGGGGGATTACCTTCCGGAGAGCTGGTACCCCCGGATATTTGAACTGACCAGAATAAATCCCACAGTGAGTATTTTCCGGGAAAATTTTGGGAAAACCGACCGCAAAGATGAAATTTTGTTGGAGGGCTTATGGAAGGCCAGCCTACCGGAGGTATTTGTCGGTACTGACCAGCAAGTTGGGTATGCCGATCTTCGGACCGTACGCGCATTATATCTTTCCAAGCAGGACAGCCTTCCTGCGAAGGGGTATCTGGATGCACTTTCTGCGCTACCGCCAGGGGGGAGAATCTGGCTGGATGGGTTTTCAGAAGCAGAGGCAGGTAAAATTGTGCAGACAGTGTCGCCTGATGAGCTTGCACTTGAAAATACAGTTGTCCGGGAACTGGGGACCATATTATGGCCTGGCCTGAAGTCGCTCCTGCTGTCGGGGCCGGTTAGTGATATTGGCCCGGTAGGGCAGTTAAAATCCCTGGAGCGCCTGGGGATTGTGGTCGGGGAGGAAGGTATCCGTGGTATGGAGTCCATAAAAGGGTTACATTTTCTGAGTATCACATCAGATAGTGCGACGGCATTTTCATTACTCAGGCAAAATCCGGGCTTACAGTTTGTATGTCTCAGCCTGGATACACTTCGTGCCTTTCCCGCGTTGACGGGATTGGGCGGTCTCCGGGGTATTGTATTGCCACCATTGGCAGTACAGGATTACCGTCCTTTGGATGTCCTGGACGTTCCTTATGTCGGTGTCCCGGTCAAAGATTCGGTGTTGCAGATTATTCGTAGCCAGCTACCCGGGAAGATGGTATATGCACAGGGCAGGGATTTTTGGGGTGCCTGCCTGGGTTCGGCATGGATGGTCCTTTTACTACCGTTGGTATTGTTATTCGTTTATGGAAAAAAGTGGGCGTATGCAAGGGAACACCAGGGGTGATAAGTCCCGTTTTTTATGGGAGGGGATAGTCCTGGCTTTACTGCTTGTGCTGTTTGGATTTCTGTCATACAAGGCCTTTCACGCCGCGATGTTGTTGCTGGCGTTGTGTGCGTGGCGAATGAGTCGTTTTATTGGTGCGCCGGCGGAAGCAAAGCACTTTTTTGGCCTGGTGATGCCCAGGCGGTATGCCGTGATATGGATGTTGGCAGGGTTAGGGAGCGGGGTAATCGCGTGGATATTCTTTTTCCGATTTCCAGGGTATAACATCCCGTTTCCGGGTATCGGTTTTTTTGCCCTTACCGCCTTTGCAATCGGACTGGTTGAAGAGCTCACCTACCGCGGAGCGTTGTATTCCCTGTGGGAAGGCCAGGGTGTAGTGTGGGCTATTGCACTCAGTGCTGTGGCGCATACCGGCTATAAGCTGGCGCTGCTGGCGCCTCACCCTTCGGTTGACCTCCTTGCTGTAGCGCTCTGGACGCTTGTGGCAGGTGCGGTACTTGGCTTACTGCGGTATTTTAGCGGTAGCACCCTTCCTGCGGCAATCAACCATATTGCCTTCGATGTCCTCGTTTACGGCGGTGGGCATACAGGTCCGGATTGGGTATGGTGATGCGCTTTCTGGAGGCCGGGAACTTTTATCTCCATAATAATTTCCTGCGGATCCCTTAAGAAAAGTACCAAACGGTTTGAGGTAAGGTTTACACCTTCCAGAACACCTTTATAGCAGCCAGTTTGGCGCTGATCCATGTCATCAGCGCGGTAATCGCTATTGCCTTGAGCAGCCCCCCGACTATACCGTTACCGATCAGGGAAGCGATACCGGCAATTTCAAAGAGTGGAGCGAGTACAAACCCGGCCATGAGGTAGGCGAGCAGGGCGTTATTTCCCAGCAAAGCGAGTGGTCGAAGGATTTTATGCCAAAAACTCCGCTCCCGGATAGAAAATGCGCTTATCCAAAGATACGCCAGACCGGAAGTGATGAAGAAGTAACTCAGGGTTGCATGGTCTTTTTTGATGCCATCCTGAAAAGGCTCCAGGAAGAACCCGATGGCCAGGAGCATGGCCCCGGCCAGGCATATTCGGATGGCCGGGGCAGATTGGCGCTGAACGAGGTACAGGATCCCGATTAGAAGGAGGACAAGTGCGAACCCCATCCCGACGTTTCGGGAAAATAAAGCCCACAAGACAATACCCGTTATCGCGGCGACCAGGGTTGGCACTGGCCATTTTTCCGGAATTTCCGCATTTTTTTCTGCCAGCCAGTCGCCGGCCAGCGTACCTGGCAGGAAGATCAGCAGATATTTGAGCAGCATCGGGCTGACCAGGTTCCAGGGGCCGTGGCTGTTCCAAAGGGGAGCGACCCAGGAAGATTGCTCGAGGCTGCCCAGGTAGAAGGCCAGGATCAGAAGAAAAAAACCAGTGCGAAGGACGAGATTTTTACGGGTCAGCCACCAGATTCCAGCCCCTGCAAGATAAACATTCGCAAGGACCCGGATAATAGGGTCGTTTTTCGCAGGATCAAAAGCCTGGAACCTGAAGAGCAATACTGCCGATAAGCCTGCGAGCAGGCCCCACCCGGATATACGGAAAGCCCATTGCGTGGGCTGCTTAAGGCCGGGGTACTGTACCAGGGCCATGAACAGCCCCAGGTAAGCAAAGATGCCGAGAATGCCCGCCCATTGCCCCGTTTCCGGGATGCGCAGCGGGGCAAAATTAAAAGAAACGATAGCGAAAACCAGCAGCAGGGCAAAACGCCGGACAACACCCTGGAATGCGCCTGTTGCGCCATCCCTGGTTACCCGTAAAGGGAGGGCAAACGGGATTGCAGCCCCCATCGAAAAAAGGAAAAACGGAAATACCAGGTCCACCCAGGTGATACCGGGTAGGTTTGGGTTAAAAATGTGGTCTGGCGGGGGCACCTGGGCATGGTACATCCAGGCGGGAAAAGCACCTCCGTGTGGCTGGACACCCGAAAAGACCATCATCAAAATGGCTGCACCGCGCAGGGCATCAATGGCAAAGGAACGCTGCATTTCCATGATTCCAGCACTTAATGCCCGCTTAAAATCATCGCCGCCCCTTTTTCTGCGATCATATAGACCGGTGCATTGGTATTCCCGGAGACGATCGTCGGCATGATAGAGGCATCAATGACCCGAAGGTTTTCAACACCATGCACACGCAGCGCGCTATCCACTACCGCCATCTCGTCGCTGCCCATTTTACAAGTACCCACGGGGTGATAGACCGTCTCCATCTGCTTCTGGATATGGAACAGGATGGCCTCGTCCGAACTGCGGTCGGGCGGGGTTAGAATGGCTTTTCTGTAAGGCGCGAAAGCGTTGGATTGCATGATCTCTATCGCTTTTTTGCCTGCTTCTACCAGCACGGTACGATCTGCTTCCGCTTCCAGGAAATTAGGCTGGATGAGGGGAGCATCCCCGGGTTGTTTGCTGTGCAGGGCCACATAACCCCTGCTTTTTGGCCGGAGGAGGGTAGGGAGGATCGTATAGCCATCCTGCGCAGGGAAAGTCGCAAGGTCATAAAAATCTACGCTATAGTCGTCTCCGATCTGGAGTGGGGCGAAATGGAACTGAAAGTCCACCCGGTCCGGGCTGGCAGAGGTACGGCCAAAGGCTACCGCTTCGAGCGGACTGGTACTCATGGGTCCTTTGCGGGTGAGCAGGAATTGTGCCAGGCCAAGCAGTTGGTTCAGGGGTTGGATGCGGTGGTTCATACCCGTTTGTGTGGTAGAAAGGGCCCCTACGCCATAAAACAGATGGTCCTGAAGGTTTTTTCCTACCCCCGGCAGTTCGTGGAGGCACTCAATCCCATGTTCTTTGAGTGTTTCGCTATCGCCAATTCCGGAAAGCAGGAGCAACTGCGGGGAGGCAAATGCACCTGCTGCGAGGATTACTTCGCGGGAGGCTTTGAAATATTGGGGTGTACCACCTTTGACGGCGACTTCCACGCCCGAGGCACGTCCCTGGTCCAGTACGATGCGGTGCGCCAGCGCATGGGTAATGACGGTGAGGTTTTTGCGCTGCATGGCCGGGCGAAGGAAGGCCGCAGCGGCACTGTGTCGTTGGCCGTTTTTGATCGTAAACTGAAACCTGCCCGCCCCTTCCTGGCGGGCGCCGTTGTAGTCATCGTTGCGTTCTAAACCATTTTCGGCACAGGCCTCGATAAAGGCATCTGCGAAGGCGGTTTTGAACCCTTTTGCAAAGCCTACCTGTAGCTCGCCGCTGGCTCCGTGGTATTCGTTGCGGATATCTTCGTTGTATTCCGACTTGCGGAAGTAGGGGAGTACGTCCTGATAGCTCCAGCCCTGGTTGCCCAGGGCAGCCCACTCGTCGTAATCCGCATGGTTGCCGCGTACGTAGGCCATGGCATTGGTGGAGCTGCTGCCGCCGAGGGTTTTGCCCCTTGGCTGGTAAAGTTTGCGGTTGAGTGCGTGGGCCTGCGGCTCTGTCCAGAACCCCCAATCCACTTCTGTGCGGTGCAGTTTGCCATAACCTGCCGGGATATGGATTTCCATTTTGCGGTCGGGGCCGCCCGCTTCGAGCAGTAGCACCGTATTCGAAGGGTCTTCAGATAAGCGGTTGGCGAGGACGCAGCCGGCACTTCCTGCGCCGATGATGATGTAATTGTACTCCATGGTGTAATAGGGTAGGGCGGGAGACTGATGAGTGTGCTATGGCAGCGTGTGCTGCCATAGCACACTCATCAGTCTCCCGCGGGTGTTGGGAAATACGATTTAACAGGCCAATAGTTGCAAATTGCACTTATGACCTGACAATCCCGAAAGTAATCTTTTTTTGGAAAAAGTAAAAGCTGTATTGCGAAATGAAATTTTCTGGAGCGGCTGTCCGAAAAGTCTTTTGGCGGCTTGCGCCGCCAAAGAATATTTTCTTGAACGCGTATTTTGTTCATTTTGCGAAGCAAAATGAACAAAATACGCGTTCAGAAAATATTTATTCTGCCGCCGAAGGCGATAGAATACAGAATAGCAGAATAATATTGCAAAATTACATAAAAATATGATAATCAAATTATTATACAAAATTTTATCAAATGGAAGGCACTTCGAAAGTACCTTCCTCCTCCCATAGTTGCTAAGGATTTGGAAAGGCACCGGGGTTGTCTTTGAACAGGGAAGAAGCACCCGTACCCACGCCGATGACGATTCGCACCGCATCTTCGGGCCGTACATCGAGGTAGGTGACCTGGGATTTGTGGCAGAAAAAAATGAACCCGTTGGTCGGGTTGGGGCCGGTGGGTACGAAGAGCGAAAGGTAGTCATTGGGTAGTTCGTCCACTATAAAGCCGAGCATGCGGGTGGGGTTGCTGTACACATCCGCGAGTACCACATCGCGGAAGGGCGTCCGCTTACCGTACCCCGTAATTTGCTGGACGACGTCCCTCAAGACGGTATAAAGTGGTAAGGGAGCCAGTAAGCGCTCCTCCAACTCCCGGAAAAACAACTTGCCTACCCGGGTTTGCATGATTATACCAATGAGGAAAAAGAACAGGATAGCGATGGCAAAAGCCCCCAGGTCCACCAGCCAGCCCGCCCATTCTTCGGGCAGGCTAATCAGCTTTTTTATGGGGTTTAGAAAATTAGCGATCATGCTTACCGCCGACCTGAACAGCCAGATGAGCAGGGTCAGGGGCAGGATGACGACCAGTCCCCCGATAATTGCGGTGAACAGGAAAGAGCGCCCACGCTGGAGCATGGTTTTTTGTGACATGAGCGGGTAGATTGTATGCCCTTTGTGTTTGGAAATCAATTCATTGCAATAGTATTATAGGCAGGGGGTAACCATACAGGTTATACGCCGCATGAATCCATTGTAACACATCTAATGCTTTTGGAGTGGGTATTGTTCGAAGTGCTGAAGGCAAATGGGGTTTGGGTCTGGAAAGGGCTTGTGAATCCCATGAAAATAAACTACATTTGCCCTGTTTTTTATAAAGCCTTTCATTGAAGGTCCCGTAGCTCAGCTGGATAGAGCAACTGACTTCTAATCAGTAGGTCACAGGTTCGAATCCTGTCGGGATCACCACCCATGTTTACAGATGTTTCTTTATGCCCTTAAAAGCCTTGAAAATAAAGGGCATTCAAAAAGTAGAGAAACAAACAACTGTAAAAAGAGCGTCTATAACAAAATAAGGGGACTGTGTAAAAAGGCCGGAGGCCGTCCTTTGGCGCCGAAGGCGGCGGAATACTTTTCACACAACCCTGGCAAGGGCTCTGATTGATGGAATCCGCCTTTCCGGATCATATTTTATTGTTTTTCATTTATATCCGCTCCTGTGGAAACATATTTTTCATTGATGTAGGCAATGGTGGCCTTGCAAAGTTTTTCTAAGGTCGGGATTTCGAGGTCAGCAAGTTTCTTTGCATAGATGCAGGCTTTGCCCATCTTAAACTTTCCCAAAGCAGACAGCAGGCTTTTGCTTTCTTCTTCCGGCAGACAGGGGGTATATACATAAAGGGAAAATTCCGCTTTGCGAGGGGAAAACCCAATGATGGGTGCATCCCCCTCGTGTCCGCTCGCATATTTATAGTGATAGCTTCCAAATCCAATGATGGACTGTCCCCACATCTTGGGTTCAAACCCAGACCATTTTGTCATAAGTTCGATCAGTTGGAAGCTTTCAGTCCGCTTCTGTTCATTGTCCACGAAGGTGTGGATGAATTCTGTTACATCGGTCTCCGTTGCTGTTGTTTTGTTTTTTGCTGCCATTTGGATTGTGGGTTTGGGGGCTTTTGTCTTATTGGATAAGTCTAGGATTCCACCCGTTGTCTTCAATTGTTTGGGATTTACCAGATATTGCTCTATGCCTTGTGGTTATTCGGAATTTCCGAACAGCCACTTTTTCATCTAATTCTCCCTCTTCGAAAACATTCTTTATATGCTCATTGATGGTAGATTTAGCCTTCCCAAACAAAGTGGCCATTTGGTCTTGGGTAAGCCAAACAGTTTCATTTTCCAGCCGCACATTTATTTTAATGCTACCATCAGCATTTTGGTAAAGTATGATTTCGCTGTTCATAGATAGGTTTTGGGTTAAAATCCGGGTACGAAAAGGGGTAAAATAACCAATTTTGGTCAAAGGAGGTTTATTTAGGCGCTGCTTATCATTTTTCAAATTTTCTTTCAACTACAACTTGAATCAAGTGAAAATAAACGAAGAGATATTTGGTTTCCAGATCAAACCTAAACGGAATGCCATTAAGCCAGCTAAGCCAGTAATACCTCGAATACACCTCCTTTATAAGCCCCCTTCTAAGGAATCTGTATTTTCCCGTCTTACCCTCATCAAGTGATTCTTTAATAAGCCTTTCAAGCCTCAAATCATCCTCATCATGGGGTTCATCTTGCTTTCTTCCCGGAAAATTTTTAAATCGCCCCTTCGAGAAAGGGAGGCTCCGGGGGGCAATACGTGAAGGAAGGCTTTGGCTTCCTTTTGCGTTTTGTGGGCGTACCATAATCAAGAAAACAAGGTTGAGACAAGACCACATGTCCATAGGATAATCTGAATCTGTGGGTAGGCTGATCTATTTTGAAGTGGGTTGTCTCACTTAGCTTTAAGTCTCGGTGGATGGGTAAAGGGAGGATAATTTTTCTTAGCTTTACCTGCTGATGTTTAGCAGCTCTGTAAACCCAACGCGCTCTTGCTATGGCAATAAAAAAATCTGAACTCTACTCAAGCCTCTGGGCTGGGGCGGATGACCTCAGGGGCGGAATGGATGCTTCCCAGTATAAGGTTTACGTCCTATCTCTATTCTTCCTGAAGCATATCTCCGTTAAAACAGATTCTGATACTTGGTATATAAAAATGAGACTTTGCGAGAAACTGGGAAATAGTTATTTACGGATGAATGGAATTGTATAGAACCGAAGCCAACCCAGTATGGAGATACTTTTTCAATCTGCAAAACTTTTAAAAGACCAACTCCCAAAAAACTTGATAAGGCAAATAAACGAATAACATGGTAAAAGACTTGGAAAAAACCCTGTGGGCTGCTGCCGACAAACTCCGGAACAATATGGATGCTGCCGAGTACAAGCACATTGTACTGGGTCTGATTTTCCTGAAGTATATCTCGGATAGTTTCAAAGATCTATACGCCAAATTGAGTGAGGATGCGCTCTCCAATCCCGAGGACAAAGATGAGTACCTCGCTGAAAATGTTTTCTTTGTGCCCCCGACGGCAAGATGGGAGTATCTTCAAT
>JBEIGB010000128.1:0-8943 GCA_040382095.1 Lewinellaceae bacterium | reverse complement strand
CGTTTTCAACGATTTTGTAAAGCAAAATCGTTGAAAACGCGGCTCTGAAAAAAATACCCTTTGGCGGCGTAAGCCGCCAAAGGACGTGCCGGAGGCATTTTACACAACAGCAATAACCCCTTTGTCTAGTATAGTTGCTGCCCTTTTCATGGTTAATTCCGGCTTTAAATTCGTATCGCCCATCGCCAACCGTTTATTTTCATAAGCAGCGATGTGTTGCAGGATAGCCTGCCATCCGAGCTGTGGGATCTGGTGGGCATCCCACAAGTTGTACTTCTGGGCAAGGTCCGAGAGCGAATCGGAGAGTGATTTTGGCATACCACTGGAACTCATCCCAAGATTTATAGACACGGCAAAAAGGAAGGACAAGGCTTCCAGCCCCTGAAAGATCCCGCTGGCAGGAACATTTTGGATATTGCCGTTCGCCAGGCGGATACTCAGCATCTTGGTGAGTGCTGGTGCGGCGTATAGCTGGTTGGCCACACGGTACTGCTCGAGGATGAGTTGGGGGTCAAAACCGGCCTGGATGAAAGGGGGGAAGAAATTTGGGTTCTGCTTCAGATATAACCAGGCATCTTCGCCGACCCTCGGGTTCCTGCGATCGTCCATGACCATCAGCTTTCCTCCGCTGAGTCCAATCCCTGCCTGTCCGAAGGTCTGGGCGAATTTCTCCTTGTGGAACACAGACATGTTTTGCAGGAGCTTGTCCAGGTTGCCAAATTTTCCGGTGATTTGGATGAAGCCGTAGGAAAAAATCCCCGAATCGTAAGTATTGATCGCATCGTAATTTCCTTCAACGGATTTGCAAAATTGCAGGGCGTTGAACGTGACGTCGTCCAGGCCGATACTTGCCAGTGCATTCCGCTGAGGGATTTGATGGGATTGTCCGGCGTATAAATATCCACCTTTGTAGCTTTTCAGGTCTGCACGTACAGTCCTTCCATCCAGCAACCGGACGTTGAGGGTAATTCCGGTTGGGGTGGTGGAAAGGCCGGGGCTCCCCGGCGCCGCATCACTGACGTTGGGTTTTGTGCCTGTTCCCGGGCCGGGATTGATCCTGTTATCCTGAGGGATCGTATAGCTGCCGTCGGTCTTTTGCAGTGCCACGATGAGCTGTGTCCCGATAGAGAGCGCATCGCCGTGCAGGTTGTTGAGCCTTTTTATCGTATCAACAGTGGTTCCATAGCGAAGGGCAATCCTGTAAAGGGTTTCGCCTTGCTGCACGGTATGGTATTGGATATTCGTTGTCGGGACAGTGCCCTGCTGGGAGGTATTTCTCGAGATACGCAAGGTTTGGCCTATGCTCAGGCTGTCCGATTGCAGTTGGTTGTCTCTTTTTATCCGATCTACGGTAGTGTTGTAGGCCCTGGAGATCGCGAATAAAGTTTCCTTCGCCTTTACAGTATGGTAGATTACCGCGGAAGGGGTTTCATAATGCTCCAGTGCACCCCTGGAGGAAACCTCCCCGGGGGCTGTAATTCCGAGGAGTAGCTGCTGCCCGGTGTACAGGGTAGAGCCTTTGAGCTGGTTGAGGGATTTAAGCTGTCGGGGACTCATGTCATACTGGCGGGCAATACCGGCTAGGGTTTCTCCCTCGGCGACGATGTGGAACTGGATGGTCATAATGATTAATTTTAAAAGTTATAGTTAATGAGGTATTCTGCTTACTACCAGCGGGCATCCGGCTGAACAAATGTTTAGTTTTTCGTCCGGACTGACCAGACTTGCTGTGATTGGATTGTCAGGGGACAAGAAAGATTATTTTCTTATCGGAATCATCCGGTACAGCGAATTTTATTTTAAACGTTTCATTTTTAGGATAATTGTATTTTGGCCCGATGTAATTATTGTGGGCTGAAAAAGACTGTTTTAGATACACGATTTCTTTCTCCATCGCGTCATCCGGATATAGTGCCTCAAAAGTTCTTCGTGCGGAAAGAAAAGGACTCTTTTTTCTACCTCACTGACCGTCCTGCAACAAGTCTTTGCTATCGGGGGGAATCTTTTCAGAGGTGCGAAAACTTTTTTGACGCTGTTTAAAAATTCCGCAGAAGATTTTATCTTTACGATGCGCAATAGCGCTTTACCACACAGGGACCAAACTAAAGTGTTTTGACTCTACAATTTGAACAAATTGGGGCGCGATTCGGCATAACTAAGGCGGGCCTCAGCCCCACATGGGGTTTCCTTCGGGGACAAGGGGATTACTGAACCATGCTGACAGCCTTATCCGTGTTTTTACAGAGGGTCCAAAAACCTTCTCTCCGGTCCTTGTGTGGTATCTTTTTAAAAACTCAGCGGCCTCAGGTCTCTGAAATGCCCGTTCTGCTTCACCCTTTCCTGCAACTCCCGCATCCCACGTATGACAGGCAGCACCTCACTGAGGTGTGCTGAAATAAATTCCTGACGGGTCCGTTCACTTTCCATCTGCAGCATTTCATATTCCTGCTCAAGGGATAATCCGGCAAAGTGCCCCAGACTAAATACTGTGAACGGTTGATCCCGTGGTGGCAGAGGCTTTTGAATACCGGCCAACTGGAAAAATTCAGCGAACAAATCGAGTAGCCCGGGATTAAGCCTGCGTTTGAGGGGGCGTTGATCCTCTGTGAGGGGGGCGATTTGCCCACCAGCATACATTTTATCTTCCATCATGTTGAAAAAACGGACAATTCTGAACCTTCCAAGCCCAATTACTGTGATATCCAAAGTACCATTGGGGTGTCTGTTTACAATTTTATCCAAATGCACTTCCGTTCCATGGGAAGATACTTTCCCGTTTATGAATGCCGGGATGCCAAAGGTCGTGCCGTCGCATTCACATTCGCCGATCAACTGCAGGTAGCGTGGCTCGAATATGTGTAAGTTGAGCGGCTCATTCGGAAAAACGACCAGTTCCAGCGGAAATAAGGGGAGCGTTCTCATACGGGAAATTTTAGGAGATCGGGTTTGGGTCATGCATTCTGCAGACACCGACACCTGTTTTATGTACAAACAGCTAAAATGCCTATTGCAACGTAATCGCCGTGTCGCAACAGTTCCAATAATTTCTATCCTCAAATTACGTTATTATTATGGAAATTTTAAAAAGGGCACACATTTTCCGGTGTAAAAATCGGAAGCAGGTCTTTAAAATAAATGTACACCCCTTTAAATACAAATTACTTCTTTAAAAAATCATGCTCTATGCAACTTTCTTATTCCCCTAAAAGCCTCGTGCTTGTCACTGCTCTGGCGATGGCTACGGCAATTCCGCTGTCATGCAAACGCGATACGGCACAAAATGTCACAACACTCGCCTCCGTGAACCCGTATGTATATGCGTACTCGTCCGGGGTAATCTCCAGGGCGGACGCGATCAAGGTCCGTTTTGTAGATCCGGTCACTGATGCGGACGCAGTTGGCAAGGCTGCTCCGGAGGGCATTGTTGTGATTAGCCCCCGTGCGGCGGGTAACTTTACCTGGGAAGATGAGAAGACGTTGCGATTTGATCCCTTAGAGGCACTGCCTTCTTCGACGACTTTTAAAGTGGAAGTAAATGTGAATAAAGTGATCCGTCAGGCAAAGGGTGATGATGCGGATTTTACCTTCGAAGTGAGGACGCGGGACCAATATTTTCAAACTGCCCTGGACGGCATCTTTTATCCGGATGAAAAAAACTTCGCGCGAGTAGAAGTAAAGGGAACGGTCTATACGGCCGATGTCGCTTTGCCGAAAGCGGCAGAAGGGTTGCTGCGGGCATACCAGGAAGGGCGGCCGCTCAAAGTCCGGTGGGCGCACGCCGCCGATCAGCGTGCTCATTTTTTCACGGTCGAGGGGGTCAGCCGCGGCAGTAAGCCTTCGGAGGTGGAATTAAAGTGGGATGGCAAGTCCCTGGAAGCTGGAGGTGCGCGGGTGGAGACCTGTGCTATCCCTGCTTTGGGCGTATTTACCCTGCTGGATGTAAAGGCTGTTCAGGGGCAGGAACAATACCTGCTTTGTCAGTTTTCTGATCCCTTGCAGTCGGATCAACTACTCGACGGGCTTGTGCGCCTGCCCGAATTTGCGGGGTCTTCCCGCTTTATTATCGAAGGCAACAGGGCTCGTGTATATCCCGGTGAAACCCTTTACGGTACTTACCGCCTTTTAGCAGGCGAAGATATCCGGAATGCCCGCAACAAACGACTGGATAATGAAGCCATTTTTGATGTGGTTTTCGAAAATCTGGAGCCGCAGGTCCGGCTGGTAGGTAACGGGGTAATTATGCCCAACTCCAACGGCCTGGTTTTTCCTTTTGAGGCAGTGGGTTTGCATGCTGTGGATGTGGAGATTTTCAAAGTATTTCACGATAATATGCTGCAGTTCCTGCAGGACAATAACCTCGACGGCGGGTACGACCTCTTTAAAGTCGGCAGGATTGTTCTGCAGCGCAAGGTGACCCTGAATGCGATCAACCCCGACGCAGTCAGTTCGCAGTGGTCGAGGTATGCCCTTGACCTGAGCAAGCTACTCCGACAAGACGAGCAGGCGATCTATTCGGTTCGTATCGGTTTCCGGCCGGAGTACGCGCGTTTGTCCTGCTTGTCGGCGCAGGTGCCTGACGACCAGGAATTCAATTTCACCGATGGCGATGCCACGGAGGACGACCTGCGCAGTATAATGGATTACTGGTATGGGCCGGACGATTACACGGGCGAATACAACTGGGAGCGGAGGGATGACCCCTGTTATGCCGAGTACTACAATTCGGAACGCTTTGTCCAGCGGAACATCCTGGCCTCCAATTTAGGGCTGATCGCCAAATCTTCAGGCGGCCCGGAGGTGTTTGCAGTGGTTACTGACCTACGCACGACGGATCCTGTGCCTAATGCCCTAATGGAAGTGTATGATTTCCAGCAGCAGGTCATCGGGCAGGGAAATACGGGCAAGGATGGGATGGCGCGGATCAAAGTCACCGGAAAACCTTTTGTGGTAATTGCCCGACAGGGGAAGGAGCGCGGCTATTTGCGGCTGCAGGATGGTGAGTCGCTTTCGATGAGCCGGTATGATGTGGGCGGAGAAGTTATCCAGAAAGGGTTGAAAGGGATGATTTACGGGGAAAGGGGCGTCTGGCGTCCGGGCGATTCCGTTTTCCTGAATTTCATTCTTGAAGATAAAAGCGGTAAGCTTCCCGAAGCTTATCCGGTGACGATGGAAGTGTTCAATGCCAGGGGGCAGTTGCAGTTAAAGAAAACTTCAGGAAAAAACGAAGGGGGTATTTATCCCTTCCATTTTGCTACTTCTGCGGATGCTCCAACGGGTAACTGGCGGGTACGGGTTAAGGCTGGTGGGGCGGCATTCGAAAGTTTGCTCAAAATCGAAACGATACAGCCCAATCGTCTGGAGGTAGATTTGAATTTTGGTAAGCGCAGGATTTCCGGTGTCGGTGGCGAGGTTAGTGGTGAGCTCGGTGCCAAGTGGTTGCAAGGAGCGGCTGCTTCGGGGCTCAAGGCAATCGTCGAAAGCCGTCTGACGCCTGCTACTACTGCTTTTAAGGCTTTTCCCAATTTCTCTTTTGATGATCCCGCCAGGCCACTCGAAGGCACGGAGGCAAAAGTCATTTTTGAAGGCAACCTGGATGGCAATGGAAAAGCCGTGGTACAGGCCAGGCTCCTGGGCGAAGCCGGGGCTCCCGGGATGCTGAATGCAGTTTTTAAGACCAGGGTCTTTGAACCGGGCGGCGCGTTCAGCTCGGATTATCTTTCCATCCCTTATTCTCCTTATGCCGCATACGCAGGTATTGAAGTACCCGGTAATGCCAGCGGCGAACCACGGGTAGAAGTGAATAAAACGGTACCCGTACGCCTGGCCGTAGCCTCCCCGGATGGGGGGCCGCTTGCAGGCAGGCGCCTGAGTGTCGGGATTTATGCCCTCGAATGGCGCTGGTGGTGGGATGAATATGGCGAAGATGTTTCTTCTTACAATACAGCGACGCATTACAATGCCATAGAACGCGCAACCCTGCAGACCAATGAGCGGGGTGTCGCCACGTTCCCGTTTAAACCTCGTCAATGGGGCCGCTACCTGATCCGGGTATGCGATGAAGCGGGCGGGCACTGTGCCGGCGAATATATATATGTCGGCAATCCCTGGTACGGGGAGGAAGAAAATTACCGGGAGGTAGCCTCAATGCTGGGTTTTAAGGCCGATAAAGAAAAATACAGGGTGGGTGAAACGGCAACGCTTACGATACCGGGAGGGGCGGCAGGCAGGATACTCGTTTCCCTGGAAAATGGCAGCCAGGTGCTTCAGGCCTTCTGGGCACAGTCGAAAGCCGGGGAAAATACCGTCAGCTTTAAGGTAACCCCCGAAATGGCCCCCAACGTCTATGCGCATATCGCCTTGATTCAGCCGCATGCCCAGGCCAATAACGACCTACCCATCCGGCTTTATGGAGTTGCTCCGATCAATGTCGAAGACCCCGGGACTTTGTTATCTCCAGAGGTGAAAATGCCTTCCATACTCAAACCCGAACAAGCGGCAACGGTGGAAGTCCGGGAAAAGAATGGGCAGGCAATGGCCTATACATTGGCGATAGTGGACGAAGGACTGCTTGGCCTGACCCGGTTCAAGACGCCAAACCCTCATCGGGTATTCTATGCCCGTGAGGCCCTGGGAATCCAGTCCTGGGATGTGTACCGGCATGTACTCGGTGCTTTCGGGGGAAATCTGGAAAGTGTAATGAGCATCGGCGGCGATGGGGAAATTGATGCTGCTGCCCTCAATAACACCGCCAACCGCTTCGAACCAGTGGTGCGCTTCCTTGGGCCTTTCAGCCTTAAAGCCGGGGCAGCTAATTCCCATCAGGTCAAAATGCCAAATTACGTTGGAGCTGTGCGGGTAATGGTCGTCGCAGCAGCTAAGGGGGCTTACGGCGCAAGCGAAAAACGGGTGCCGGTACGCAACCCGATTATGGCCCTGGCCACGGCACCTCGAATCCTTAGCCCGGGTGACCAGTTCCTCCTTCCGGTCAATATTTTTGCCAATGACCCCAAGGTCAAGACCGTTGCGGTAAGCCTGCAGGAAACTGCCGGTATGGCTACCATCGAAGATGGGGCTTCAAAAACCATAACTTTTGATAATACCGGTAGCCAACTGGTCAATTTTAAGGTAAAAATCAGGAATAAGTCCGGGGTCGCCAGGTTCTCCATCGTTGCTCAGGGCAGCGGAGAGCGATCAACACAAAAAGTGGAGATCGAAGTCCGTAACCCGAATCCTTATAGCACGGTCGTCCACAGCGAAGTAGCTGCATCAGGGGCAACCTGGACGCAGGCAATATCCCCACTCGGCATCCCCGGCACCCAAAGCGCTTTACTCGAGGTATCTTCAATCCCGCCGCTCAACCTCGGAGAACGCCTGGGATTCCTGCTGCAATATCCGTACGGATGTGTCGAGCAGACCGTTTCAGCGGCTTTCCCCCAACTCTACGTACAGCAACTCATGGATATGCCTGCCGATGCCCAGAAAAGGACTGCCGATAATATCAAGGCAACGATCGAAAGGTTGAGGCAATTCCAAACTCCGGAAGGTGGGTTTGCCTACTGGCCCGGGATGCCTTCCCCCGACCAGTGGGCGAGCAGCTATGCAGGACATTTTCTGCTGGAGGCTAAAGCCCGTGGCTTCGAAGTGCCGGCCAACCTCCTCAACGACTGGGCCAGGTTTCAGAAAAAATGTTCGAGGCTCTGGAGTCCCGCGCTGGACGATCCCGATTTTGGAACTTCTTCCGGGCATCAGCTTGGACAAGCCTACCGTCTCTACGCACTCGCTTTAGCCGGCCAGGCCGATCTGCCTTCGATGAACAGGATGCGCGAAATGAAGGATCTCCAGTTGGTAGCACGCTGGAGGCTTGCAGCGGCTTATGCCCTTGCCGGAAAGCCTGAAACTGCCCGCCAGCTAACGAAGGGGCTTAGTCTCGCTGTAGAGGAATATCAGGAATTTTCATTCACGTACGGCTCGGATATCCGGGATAAAGCGTTCATCCTTGAAACTCTCGTCTTGCTCAAAGAAGAAAAACGTGCCGCCGATATGGCCGCTTATCTCTCCGGGCGGCTGGTCAGCAGTGACTGGATGAGCACGCAGAGTACGGCACAGGTACTTCTGGCAATGGCCAGGTACGTGGGGAACAACCGCCCTTCAGATGGAATGTCCTTTTCGTACCGCCTGGGCAATGGCAAAATAATAACGGCTGGCGCCAAAAATCCGCTTATGCAAATCCAGCTTGCCCAGGGCGGGATTACTCCTGCGGGGAAGCTGACTTTAAAAAATACAGGTAAAAACAAAATATTCGCTCGGATAATCGTGCGCGGACAGCCATTACCAGGTGAGGTTGCTGCAGCTTCCAGCGATCTGGATATCCGCGTTTCCTTTAAAACACCGGACGGCAAAGAAATTGATCCTGGCAATATCCCTCAGGGTACTGATTTTATCGCCGAGGTAAAAGCCAGTCATCCTGGTACCCGGGCGATGCCTTACAAAGAACTTGCCCTGAGCCAGGTATTTCCGGCTGGCTGGGAAATCATCAATGCACGAATGGGGGATTTGGGCAATGATACCCAAAGCGCTTCGGATTACCAGGATTTTCGCGATGACCGGGTGAATACGTTCTTTGACTTAGGGGAAGGCCAGACCAAAGTGTACCGGGTCCGCCTTAATGCCGCGTATCAGGGAAGGTATTATCTGCCGCCTGCAAATTGCGCGGCGATGTACGACCAATCGGTAAATGCTGCTTCTGAAGGCAGGTGGGTGACGGTATCCCCGCAGCGACAGTCAATAGCATTTTAACTTTCGGGGGGTGTGTAATAAGCCCCGGCTTATCATTTGGCGGCACAAGCCGCCAAATGATATTTTTTTAGAGGTTGTCACACAAATTCTTTGGCGGCATTGCCGCCAAAGAATACTTTTTTTGAGACGCGGGGTTTTTTTTTTTTT
>JBEIGB010000127.1:0-9027 GCA_040382095.1 Lewinellaceae bacterium | reverse complement strand
CCCGGCCCCCGCCCCCCCCCCCCCCGGCGCGGGCCCCCCCGCCGCGGGGCCCCGCCCCCGGGGCCCGGGGCCCGGGGCCCCGGGCGACGGGGAGACGGGGAGTAGCTACCTGTTGATAATTTGTATTACGGGTGCGTTTCGGCTGGTTCTTGCGAAGGAGGCTTCCCCTTTACCCTTTTCCCATCGGATAATATTGGACTGGGTTGGGAAAAGCTCGGTGAAAAAATCTGCGCGTAGTTGGAGGGTTTGCCATTTTTGTGGGCACTGCAGGGTAAAATCGAGGAAGTAAAGGTCATTTTCTCTGGAGGAAGCGACCATTTTGTATTTCAGGATAGTATGCTGGGAGCTGAACTCCAGTTTTTGGCGGAAATAACCGATCACGGCTTCCCGGTTGTGTGTGATCCATTCCTTTTCTTTTGGTGCGGGGCGATAGCGCGCGGGGAGTGCAGCGCGCACAGCACTTTGCAGGTCATCTCTAAACACCTTTACGCGCAGATTGGCCACGTTGCCCGCTTCGGGGAAATGGAGTTCGACCATACCGATATAGAGTGCGTGGGCAGCACTCCCCCGGGTGCTGCCCACTGCACAAGAAACGAAGGTCAACAAACTAGCTAAAAAGATTATCATAGCTGGAACCCTGGCCACCCTTAGCCTGTTTTTCCTCCGGCCTCCGCGAAGGGGCCTCTAAATCCAGCACATCGTCGAATTTACTGGTTTTGGGGCTTCCTTCCAGGAGCATGAGGGTACTTTTTTGTTCCCATTCTTCCAGCATCTTCAGGCCTTGCTCTTCGAAGATACCATTCTGTAAGTCCACCGATTCCATGAAACTGGAGGACATTTCCATGAAACGCTCCATTTCGCCAACTTTATTTGCCACATCATCGGCAACTGCTTCCATGGCCATATCGAACATCGCCCGCTTATCCGGATCGCCACTGATAACGCTCATCGCAGAGCGCATCGCGGAGTGCGAAGTCCGGATCGCTTTACGCTCCTGTTCCTTCACCTTGACCTGATCCTCGGTATCTTCAAGGAGGACTTCGCTGTTGTTGTGCATCTTCGTCAGGATGCGGTACAGGACTTCCATTTTTTGGTAGAGGTTCGCATATTTCTCATTGGTTTCCTGTAAGCGTGCCGCCTTGCGGGAAGCGAGGAGCATCTGTTGTTCCTTTTCTGCATCGCGGGCAGCTTTTGCGAGCATCATATTGTTGTTGATCTCTTTGTTGTTGTCTTCGATCAACGTCTGGATTTTACGCATTTGCCCACGCAGTGCCCCGATCTGTTTGCGCATTTTTGCAAGATTGTCCTTCAGGTCTTCCACGTAGTTTTTCAGGATACCGATGGGGTCAATGGTCACGAAAAGACCTGTAAGCCAACGCATTACGCTTTTATACCCATACCAGACCAGGTTGCGCATGCGGGGGTCAAAAACCATGTAGAGCAACCCGGCGCCGGCGATAATCATGAGGGTAAGATAGAGGACATTCTTGGCAAGTTCTACCAAAAGCGGCAGATAGGTAAAGAAAAGGATGCCCAGGCCTGCCAGGACGGCAAGCAAAAAGATGGCACCGACTACCCCTTCCGGTCTTTTCCAGAACGACCTGGGTTTTCCGTCTGCTTGAAAATTCATTTCAGCCATTAGAGATGTTTGATAATATTTTGAATATCGTTGTCAATTTCCTGCATGATGCTGACGAGCGTGGACTCGAAGCCGTTTTTGGTCGTTTCGATTTTTTCCATTGCCGACTGGATGAGGTCATCCTGTTGGTTGATCGTCAGGTGGGTTTCCTGGATTTTACGCTCCAGTTCTTTGATTTTCGTTTGGTATTCTTCGATTTGCCTGCGAAGTTTTTCCACCTCGACCTTTTTTGCGCTCACGCGCTGCTCGATTTGTTTCTGCAGAGCGGCGTCGAACTGTACTTTTTCGCTTGACAGGATTTTTTTATAGTGTTCTGCCGATGCGAGTAATTTCTGACGGTCAAGACCCAGTGCCATTGCCGAGGCAAATGCGGACTTGTAGCGCGTGGGCTCGTCGAGTTCCACCATTTTAGCCAGGGTCGCGAGGGATTGTTTAAATTCGATATAGTCGAAGCCCGGAAGGTTATTTTTTTCCAGGGCATGGATCAGGAAGTCCACGCTTTTCTGGTCGAGGTTTTCGCCCTGGGCTTTAAAGAATGAAGCTAAATTTTTCTGCATTGCGCCAAAGTTGTTTTTCGAATTTTCACAAGGTTTTGAATGCAAAATAAGCGGAATTTTTTAGAACCAAGTCCCAAAATTTCGATCTGGGCACCGGAAAACCAGACGAGAGGGCTTCAAAGCTCTACAATTGCGATTTCGCTGTAGCCATTACTTCTTTTATTCACCTGGATTTGCACTGCGATACGTTCTTTCATTTCTTTGACATGCGAGATCACGCCGATGATTTTGCCTTCTGATTGCAGGTTTTCCAGGGTGTTCAGCGCGCTTTCGAGGGTATTTTCATCCAGGGCACCAAAGCCTTCGTCAATGAACAGGGACTGGATAACCGCTTTACCTCCGGCGAGGTCTGCAAGTCCGAGCGCGAGGGCCAGGCTGACGAGAAAGCGTTCGCCACCGGAAAGGGTTTTCATGCTTCGTTTATTGTCGGCCTGGTAGGTATCCATGATTTCGAGCTCCAGATCGTCCAGGCTGGACTGTCTGATCAAATAGCGCCCGGAGAGCCTGGCCAGATGATTGTTGGCCTTCTGCGCCAGTTGGGTAAGGGTGAGGGATTGGGCAAACTTCCGGAAAACTTTGCCATCGGCTGAACCAATCAGGCTATTGAGGACCGACCAGCGGCTGGTTTCTTTTTCCTGTACAGCGTACGCCTCGAGCATTTGTATCTTTCGGTTTTTTAAATGCTCCTGGTCGTCCAGGCGTTGTTGTAATGCACCTTTTCGCTGGAGTAAATCCGATTCGTCCTGCTCATTTGCAGCGAGTTCTTTTTTCAATACCTCCAACTGCGGCAGGGATTCCACAAGTTTGGAAAGCGCGGTTATATTTCGGTCAATTTCGTCATGACGCCCCTGGAGCTCTGCCGCTTTTATGGCCAGATGGTTGGCTGTTTCCCGGATCCTTGATGCATGCTCCATCGGGAGGATTGCTTCCTGAAACGCCAAAAGGTTTAAAAAACCCAGGTTATTTGCTGTTGCAGAAAGTGTGGTCGAGGCATCGTGGATTTCCTTTGCTGTTTCGGAGGTAGTTATCTCCAGGTTTTGGATGGTGGTATCCAGGTCTCGCGCCTGACCAGCAAGTGTATTCAGCGCATTTCGACTTTTTTCCACTTTATCCGTTTGATTTTCCATTTCCTCCTGCATAGCCGCTTTTTGAGCTTTTGGATCTTCCTCACCCATCAGGGAAATCCGCTCCTGGCGGAGCTGGTCGGATTGCGCCTGGAGCACACTCGCCTGATTGCGGCTTGCCTCCTTTTCTGATGAAAGGTGAGTAAGCGTATTCCGCTGGTTGGCGAGTTGACTTTCCGTCATCCGGTATTGCTCTGAGAGCTTCCGGAGCCGAAGCTCCTTTTGAGTAAATTCGTCCCTTTGCGCCGAGAGTTGGGACAGTGCTGCAGAGGCTTTATCGCGAAGAAAATCATTATTATACTTTAAAAACGCGGATTTAAGCCAGTTGTATTTAGTTTCCAGCAAAGAGGTATTTTCGATGCGGGACTGGTTGACGTGATTGAAACGTTCCTGGGCCATCCATACCGCAGATTCGAGTTCCTGGCGCTGGATTTGTTTTTCGGTGAGTTTTTTTTCTGCGTCGAGTAGCTCCTGGTGGGTTTGGAGCAGTACTTCGTTGCTTTTATGGAGCTTATCCAAAGCCAATTTTGCAGTGTTGATTTCTTCCCGGATTTTTGTTTGATCTGCGAGGTTTCCCGGAAGGGCCGCCATCCTGGATTCGAGAGATCTGAGGAGGTTGTTTTCTCCCAGCAGGGTGGCCAGGTGAGCGATTTGGCTGCCGATTGCGATATGGTCTTGCAGGAGGCTTTGCAGGTGATTTAATGCTGTCTTTAACCCGTCGCGGCTATTGTCACGGTCAATTCTCGCCTGATCAACAAAGCGTTCGATGTGCTGGTGCCTGAAGGGGTGATCGGTAGAGAAGCAGAGCGGGCAAGGCTCCCCGGCACGAAGGGTGCCCCGGTCGGCATCGTAATTGGAGATTCGAAGCTGCTGTTCAAAAATGGCTTCGCGGAGCTGTACAGTCGTTTCCAGTGCTTCGGCTGAATCCATGGCAGAAAGGATTGCGATACCAATTTTCCGGTCGGCATTTCGCAGGGATTCCAGTTCGGCGAGTTGTTTGCTGCGTTCGCCAAGTAAATTTCGATAATCGAGAAAAGCCCGTTCGAAGGCTTCCAGTTCCCTGCATCGGCTGGAAAGGGTATCCACATCCTTTGCGATGATCTGCAGGAGCGAGCTTCGGTCTCTGGGATATTGGGGCGGCATCGCCGTAAAAAAACGTTCTTCGAGCACCTGAAACTGCCTTTGTGCCTGCTCAAACCCATCACAGGCATTCCGGAAATCGGCGGATTTTTTCTCCAGGGCCTCCTTTAGGGTTTGCAGGTGGGTATGCTCTGCCTCAGTACTTTTTACCAGTTCGCCGTACGCGCGGCATTCACTTTCCATCAAAGCATATTCGCCCGTTATTTCCGCCCATACCTTATGGCTGCTTATCCAGTCAGTGAGCACATCGCTTTCGCTACTGATCGTTTGGAGTTCCTTTTCGCTTTCTGCTACTTTCCGGCCTGCGTTCACGAAATCGGATTCACAACGTCTGGCGTTGGCTAATGCCTCCTCAAGCGGGTAGCTGCGCTCTTCCAGACGTAGGTCGAGCTGGAGGGTTTTTTCCCAGACAGGCCCTTTGGACTGGAAAGTGGATTGAAGATACTTGTACCGGGACTCCTGCTCTTGAAAGAAGCTTTGTTCGTGCTCCATCTGCCCTTTTAGATTTTGCAGGCTTTCCTTTTCGCCAGCAAGCCTCTCCTGGAGCCTTTTTAATTTTTTAGATTGATTATCAAGTGTTTGCAATTCAGCACTAAAAGGATAGGCCAATTCGTGCAATTTAAGATATTCGAGTTCTGGTGCAAAAGCAGCATGTTGCGCTTTAAGTTCGGCCTGGGTTTTAGCAATTTGGTGTTGGGTTTCGATAGCTTTATCGTAGGCTTCTTTATCGGCGATTTGCCGGCGGAGTTGCTTTGAGGCAGCGGCAGCTTCTGAGGCTTTATATTGAAGGGAGGCGATATCTTCCTGAATCCGGGAAATTTGTTGTTCGTCGAGTAGATTGAGCTGATTGATTTCTGCTTTAATTTCCTCAAGTCTTCTCGCTTCCAGTTTCCAGCGTTCAAAAGCGGCTTTGGAAATTCGGGAATAAATTTCCGTCCCGGTGATACGTTCCAGCAGATTGCTGCGATCTGCGGCATCTGCATCCAGGAAGGCGGCGAAATCCCCCTGCGCGAGCAGGACGGACCTGCGGAAGCGATCGAAGTCGAGTCCTGTTATTTCCTCGATAGCGGCGTTGGTTTCGTTAATACTGTTCGCAATCCCCAGAAAATTACCCGATGCTGTATCCCATTTGGATAAAGTCCGGCTGGGCTCCTGGATTTTCCCCCCAATTTGGTTTCGGGCACGACGCAGCGTCCAGCGGGCCAGGAATTTCCCTTCCGGTGTTTCGAAGATGACTTCTGCCATACTATCGGCTGCGCCAAAAGACATCACTGGTTTAGTATCCCTGGAATACCGGGGAACTCTTCCGTAGAGGGCCAGGGTGATGGCGTCCAGAATCGTACTCTTGCCTGCCCCGGTATCCCCGACGATGGCGAATAACCCGGAATGCGCAAGGGGGGGACTTTGAAAATCAATCGTCGCCTCCAGGCGTAAGGAGTGAAGATTTTTGAGGGTAATACTCAGGATGCGCATAATTTCAAATTAGGGTTCGACATCATTTTCATTCATCCACTCGAGCAGTTCACGGAAGGTTGATTCCAGTTCCGGGTACTGTTCCGGTAATTTTCCCTCAATTTCCAGTTTGCGGCGGAAAACCTCCAGAGGCTCCAGGGTTTTGAGCGATTCTTCGGTTTGTACCCGCTGCATAGTAGGGTTCGCCGACTGAACGCGGATTTTGAGCAGGTCGAGTTTGAAATTTATACAGTAATCCCTAAGTTCATCGTCCAGCCCGGGGAGAATAGTGTCGGCATGTACAATTACCTCTACCCATGACCGTAATTCGTCGGAATGATGTCTTGCATCAAAATCCTTCAATGCCTGCTTTACCTGATCCAGCGTGCCTTCAATGGTTTTCAGACGCCTGAAGACAGGGAAGTCAACAAACCTGCAGCTGTTGAGGATGCTGCCGGAATAATCCAGGACATATACCCCTTTTACGTCCCTGGTCTCACTGAAACTCAGGGGTATCAGGGAACCCGAATAGCGCACCCGCTGTACCCCGCCCACGATTTGAGGCCGGTGGATGTGCCCGAGCGCTACATAGGAGAAAATCTCCGGGAAAGCCCCGGCCTCAATATTTTCTACGTCGCCGATGTAAATATTGTTCTGTTCGCCTGAATGCTCTGCGCCAACTGCAAAAAGGTGGCCCATGCAGAGTATCGGGATATTTTGTTCCTTAAAGGCGAGGGCGCACTCGCCCACTTTGCTGAAATATTCCCGGATAGCTTCCCGTATGCGCAATAAACGATCCGGAGCGGATTCGCCGGGAATGGTCGTACGAAGATCCCGTTCCCGGAGATAGGGCACCGCGGCGACTACCGCTTCCAGATGACCGGAGCCATTACACAATTCAACCAGGTTCTCCGCATATTCTCCGGGCGCAGCACCGGCTACAAATACGTTCAAATGCTTTAAAAGGGACTTTGGGGCATCCAACATCCCGGGCGCGTCGTGGTTACCACCGGTAATAACCACATATCGGCAGGAAGTGCCCAGCAAAGCGGTTAAAAAATGGTAGTACATCCTGCGCGCCGGGATTGGCGGGTTTCCGATGTCGAAGATATCGCCCGAAACGATGAGTACGTCGGCGTTTTCACTTTGAATCGTTTTGAGGAGATAGTCGAGGGCGCGTTGCTGCTCTTCCGCGCGGTCGTTTTGCAGAAAACGCTGTCCGAGATGCCAGTCCGAGGTATGAATAATACGCATGAAAAAGATTGGGGAAAATCGCGAATATTGTTCAATAGTATAGTGCCTTTTATTTATGGGGCCCACACTGCTACCAAAAATACAGAAAAATCTGCACTATGCGCCGGGTTCCTCAAAATTTCCGGTCTTGCGGTTTTTGCTCACTGCATGCCAGTGGAAATAGCGTCCATTCATGGCCACATAGACCCCAGCGGGAAGGATTTGGACAAAAGCGAGGGCACTGCCGAGGTTGAAAAATCCGTCAGAGGAAGTCCCGAACGCATAGGGGATCATTGCCCCAGTCAGGACAATCGTTTTTCCGGAGATATCCGCGTGTGCGAGAAAATTGGCCGTTTCCACAATGCTGTCGGTGCCATGGGTAATCAGGATCTGATGGTGTGGGGAACGCCTGCAATTGTGTGCGATAATGGAACGGTCATCGTCGGTCATTTCAAGGCTATCCACCATCATCAGGGTTTTGACATCTGTTTCGAGGGTACAGCGCCCACGTTCGAGCATCTCAGGGACATTAGAATCCTTGAAATCCAGGGTCCCGGTGAGGAAATTATAGGCTTTGTCAAAAGTGCCACCAGTGATAAATATTTGTACCATGCAGGTCCGCTGTTATTTTAGTACAAAGATAGGTACTGTTGGAACAGGTGAGCTCAAAATAATGTTGCAGTATATTTTTTTTGTCCTTTTGGAGATTTTGGATAAATTGGCCCACCTGGAATAACCGTTCGAAAATCAATTTCTATGGATAGCTTGTCAGCACCCCGCTTTATTGAAGGGAAAATAGATTTCGAGTCGAAAAAGTATTGCCTGTTGGCGTACCTGCAAAAAATAAACGCCTGAACGATGACAGCATTCAAGCAAATCCGGGGGGTCATCCCCCCCATGGTAACGCCCTTTGATCAAAACGGTGCCGTTGATTTGGAAGCCCATGAACGCAACATTTCGCGCTGGAATACACAAGGGCTTGCCGGATACCTGGTTTTGGGTTCAAACAGCGAAGCTTCGTCCCTGAGCGAAAGTGAAAAGCTATCACTGATTGCCCGGACCGCCGCAACGGCTTCGCCAGATAAGGTAATCCTCGCAGGTACCGGTCTGGAATCCACAACGGAAACGATCCGCTTCACACGGGCTGCACAACGCGAAGGCGCAGCGGCGGCGCTGGTCCTTACGCCTTTTTATTATCGGGACGCCTACAAGGACGAACACCTGATCCGGCACTTCCAGGCGGTGGCAGATGCTGTAGAAATCCCTGTCCTCCTGTACAATGTCCCGAAATATACCAATATCAACTTATCCAACCACGCCATTGAAACGTTGAGCCGGCATCCGAATATCGCCGGCATGAAGGACAGTAGCGGGAATATCGCCCAACTCGTAGATTTCCAACGAGTCGCAGATCCATCCTTTCAGATTCTTGTCGGCACCGCGGGTATTTGGTACCCAGCCCTCGTGCTTGGAGTCCAGGCCGGGATTATGGCGCTGGCCAACTGCGCACCAGAGGCCATGGTTGCAGTTCAAAAGCTGTACGAAAGCGGAGACACTGCCGCAGCCGAACAGCTCTACCGCAAATGGGTCCCCGTCAACCATGCCGTAACAGCAACATTTGGTGTCGCAGGGCTAAAATATGCCTGTTCGCTAAGGGGGTATTCCGGCGGATCGGCAAGGGGGCCGTTGCAGGAAACGGGAGCGCAAGGGAAAAAAGCGATCGCTGAGTTGATCGCCGCTGCAGAGGGGTGAAAAGGCTTTCCTGCCAGAGCGGCACCCGCAGCCAAAGAATATCCTTCAGCGTGCCCGTGGGGATGTTTTTTTTGTTGGCAAAAAAAAAAAACGGGGCCCGGGGAAAAATAAAGACAAAAAACCCGGGGGT
>JBEIGB010000126.1:0-9214 GCA_040382095.1 Lewinellaceae bacterium | reverse complement strand
CCCTCCTCAATATACGCATAAGAGCCGTCTCCCGGTGGGTCGAGCAAAATCATAAAGGGTATACTAGGTGAAGCAGAGGTAAAGGTTGTTCGCCTGGCCCTGCGTCCAAGTATAACAGCACTCAGGGAGGAAGTGGACTTTTCTCCATTGGAATTCGTCGCCGTAACCTGGAGATTTTTCAGGTAAGGTGCAACGATATTTGGATCCTCGACGCGAAAGGCATGTACCAGACTACCACCAATCATAACGGTGTCAAATTGGTTTAAATGCGCGATATCATTATTAATAGTCAGTTGTGCCGTTTCCAGGTAGCATTTGCCCCCGTCGTATTGTTCAAATACTTTGATCGTCGTCTTGGTTTTCTGTAGCATCGTCAGCATAGGATTTCCGCACCTATTCGTATCCAGCGGTGTGAGCTCCACATTTGGAGGGGCGATGTAGATAAAATCCACGGTATCGTTGGCGAGTCTGAGGTCTATAGTCTGCCCGCCCTTATTCTGGAAATAGTTGTAAATGATGGGATTGCTGTGTTCTATAACCGAAACTACCACGGAATCCGGCGGAACGCCATTAAAGGTAAATTTGCCGTTTGACTGTAGTTGGATGATTTGTTCATAACATCCGTCGAGCGTGGCAACTTTCACCTTGGCGATAGCCCCGGTGGGGATAATCGATTGCCGGCAAAGACCCCCGGCGACTTGCCCGATAACTTTGCGTTTAACCTCGTTGCGGAAGAGGATCCCCGAGGTAGGCGATGCAATCGAAAGGATTTCCCAAAAAGCCGGGAAAAAGGTGTGGTCCTGAAATTTGGGCGTTAGTCTAATATTGGCTCCCGGCTCGAATTCCGCAGAGAATTTACCTTCGGAATCGGTAAAAATTGCAGGGAAATGGGATTTCCCATTGACAAGGATTTCAACATTTGCCTGAAAACAATTGGTATTTTCCATACGCACATATCCACTCACGGGGATAGTACTTTGGTCAGTGAAGTCCACCTGGTCCACACTTGTATTGCTGGGAGTGAGGGTTGCTAAGCGGGCACTGGGTGTAAATTTGTGCGGCAGGGTTTCGACAATCCCTGTTACGGTACTCCAGATTGCCCCAAAAACCTGACCATTCCCTGACAAAGCAGAACCGATATCCCTAAGCGCAGTCCCCATTCCTTCGTTCAGGTTAAAATAATTTACCAGCGAAGTATCGGTAACCGCTGTACCGAAGGTGGCATATTCCACGATCTTGTCAACCGAAAGCATTTTAGAAAAGAAGGCCACTTCATCCACCAGGCCGGTAAAATAATCCTTATGGGTGGAAGCACTGGCAGAAAAGGCACCCAGCTTCCAGGGGAGGCCTCCCCAGGTTGTCGTACCAAAAGTTTTTGTGTCTGCAAGGGAGCCATTTTTATACAAGGTTACCTGGAGGCTTGAACCCGAAGGGTGCAAAACGAACGCAAGGTGGTGAAAACCAAGACCGAGGCTCCCGAAACTTTGCAAATTATTTCCTACCATAACCTCAATATTGCCGGCATTGAGGTAAACCGTGAATTGGTTGGTTCCGGAGGCATCCGCTTTGCTCAGGATGGCCTGTTTGCCACTTAGGTCGAAAGCGTTCAATGTCAATGTAATGGTCGCACTATCCCGAAGGTCGAAACGGGTCAGGTTCGCATAATTTCCATTAGTAGCATTAAATTCCAAAGATTGATTATAGTAGAAATTTTTCTCCGGCCTAACCGTAAATGTCGTACCTGCCCCATAGCTCACCGCGGCAATTTTATAGAAACCGGTCTCGTTGCTCACTGCAGAATTGACCACCGAGGGCTTATTGGCCAGCTCCCATTCCGGGCCGCAGAGATACGCCTTTATGCGGTTATTGGTGATATCGAAGGCTGTTGTGCCGGTGCCTTCGTCAAATTTCCAATAGCTAACGAGACCTTTCGTATCGCTACTTCCCGACTGCTTCAGGTAGAGTTGTATCTCTGTTTGCGCGAGTTGACGGTTGAAAAAGCGCACCTCATCCAGATGGCCTTTAAAAAAGCGGGAGGCGTCGGGAGCCTGGCCGAAAAACAACGGCATGCTGTCAGCGACAATATTCGTTACCGCCGAACGGACCAACTCCCCGTCCACATAGAGCAGCAGGGAGCTACCATTATAGCTAATTGCGATATTGTGCCAATCATTAGCAGACGCTGAAGGGAATGCAAAGTCAAGCTCGGTTTTTTGGCCCGTTCCTTTTCCTACACCAAAACGAACACCCTTTCCTGCGGAGGATGGCAGGGTATGCAGCCACCAGTTTTTGGAGATGGTGCTGCCCATATCAAATATCGAAGAACCGTCGTTGATGCTATCCAGCCTGACCCATGCCGACAAGGTAAATTGTTCCCTGGGTATTTTGGGGTTATACTCGGCAAAAGCCATATCATCGCCAGTGAAGCGAACCGAGGAGCCAAGGGTAGGCGAAATGGTGACTACTGCGTCTGGTACCGGGTTGCCGCTTGCGGAGGTAATTTTGCCCGTAATAACGCCATTGGGATTTACGAGGCCCAGGGTAGAATACTTGTTCCCTTCTCCCGAAGTATTGACCCCGCTGACGGAATAGGTATAAAACCTTCCTGCGATGACATTGAAGTCCATAAAGGAAAAAGTCTCCCCATCCACGGTTGTCAACAAAAAGTTATCCCGATAAACTTTAAAAGATTGAGCTGCAGGGCTTAAAGGGTCTGGAGTCCAGGATACCTGGATACGATCTTCCAGATCGCCCTGGCTGGCCACCACTACCGGGGGTTTCGGGGGCAAAGTGAAGCCTGACCAAAATCCATAACCACCTCTGACCCCTGAACCAAAGAAGCCTCCGGTCACCGTCTGACCAACGGTTGCACTCATATTTAACTTCGTATTCAAAGTATTGCTCCCACTCCCGAAATTAAAAAAAGTTTCTCCGGAGTAACGGTTAGCGGTGCTCAGGGAATTACAAAATGGGCTTGTCTGAGCAACTATTTGCTGAAGGCAAAAAAAGAAGCAAAGCGCAAAGAACAGAATAAAGGCTTTCGAATTTTTCATACTAATTTAGCTAAAAAGAAGAATAAAACCGATTATCTCACCCAAATCTGTACATTGCTGATACCATAACTTTCGTTGGTTACAGCTTCGTTGAGGTTGGAGCCGAAGATGACCCAGAATTTATCATCGGTAAATTGTGCGACCATTTCCCCCTGGATGCTGTAATCCGCCTTTCCAGGGTTAAAATTGGCGTAACCCGCATTTTTTGTGGCGTTCTCGTAATACGTCAGACCGTTTGGCCAATGTTCAAAATGTCGCCATCCAACTTGCCAGTTGCCTGACGTCTGGTTTGCACCATCGAAGGGTGCTTTTCTAGTACCAAATCCTGCGAACCCAAATTCGTTGGGTGCGTCCCAGTTATCAAAAAAATGGTAGGTAAACACAACTTTAACCAGGGTATGTGGAATTCCGGTAAGATCAAATTCCTTAACCAGCGCATCGTTCGCCTGAGTTGTAGGTCGCAAAATATACTTCGTGAAGGGGGTTTCCGGATTGAAACGCTCAAAATTTGCCGGTGTTGAACTCGACCAACCATCCGTGCATGACCAGCCCTCGGAATCTTCGCTGAAATCGTCCACCTCTATGAGCCTCCATGTCGGCAAACTATTATATTTGACCGACTGTCCGGCGGGAATTTCTAAGCCTTGGGATAGGTCCGGATTCAGATTAGGGATATAAATTTTGTTGCCGTCATAAGTGATCGAAGAAGTATTTGTCGTCGTTTTAAACACAATCGAAGCACTGTCCTTTCCTTCGACCAGCATCTTAGCTGTGCCGGATGGGTTTTTGATATGCATCCGGGCACTCGTATCCGGCTCGATGGTACCTATACCTACTGAGCCAGATGATGGGAATACATTGCCCTGGCCGAGGAGCGAAAGGGAATAAGGTGCGGCCGTCAGCTGGATCCGGGGAGCAACCTCAGCACCTCCATCTACCGAAACCCCCAGGAAATACGTGCGGTCAAAAGGGATCGTAAGCGGGTTTACCTTGCCAAGCAGGGTACCATACACGCCGGTATTTACATCAACGTTTCCCTGTGTTTCCGACCATAATGGGGTACCACCAGTTCGAACGGAGTAGATGCGGAAAGTCATACTATAGCTTCCATCCTCGAGGTTGGCCCCGGTAGCTTTTTTGATAATCCCCTGGATATTCAGGGAAGCCTGGCCGTGTAAAGTAGCAGCTCCAAGGATTAGCCATAAGAGACCCGAATGATATATTAATCTTTTCATATATTTCAAAAGCTTTAAAAAATAAAGGTTTCCACCGGGCAATCAGCGCACCCAGATTTCGATATTTCCGATGCCGTAGCTTTCATTACAAGAAGTTCCATTTAACATTGCCCCAAAAAACAACCAGAAATCGTTCCCACTGTGCCAGGCCGTCATTTCCCCCTGAACAGCGGCATCGGTTACTGACGAAAAACATTCGTAATATCCGGTCAAAATCCCGAACGCATCCGCCACATTAAAAGCATTAGGCGACTGGTTGCGCCAGCCAATATGGAAAAACCCGTTTTGTTGCCCTGATCCGGTAAAGGGGAGGTTCTGGGACGCAAAAGCCGCGAAAGCACCTTCGTCATCCCAGGAATCGAGGAAGTGGTACGTAAATACGACTCTGATCATGGAATGGGGGATACCGGTCAAGTCAAATTTCTTTTTGAGAACATCATTTCCATTTTGGTTTGGGCGCAAAAAGAAAGCTTTGCTAAACGGCGTATTGGGGGAAATACGCTCAAAAGTCCGTGTAGCGCTGCTGTCCCAGTTGGCCACACAAGCCCAACCATCATTACCGGTGCTAAAATCATCGCGATCCACCAGGCGCCAGTCAGCAAGACCGTTGTACTGGATCGCGATACCATTCGGCAGATCCAGGTTGTTTTTAACCTCGATATTAAGTCTGGAAATGGATATCCTGGAGCTGTCAAAAGTAATACCGGCGGTGGTGGTGCTGCCGGTTTTTTTTAGCTGGATTTCGGCGCGTTGGCTACCCTCTACGATCAGGGTGCCATTACCCTGAGCGTTTTTGAGGTGCAGCGATAAAACGGAGGAGTCAGGTGACAGCGTCCCGATGCCTGCAGGCCCGCCTGCGGGGAAGACATTTTCCTTTCCCGTCACAGAAATTGCGTACGGAGAAGTGCCCAACCTTGCCCTTGGTGCAAGTTCTTCACCCCCGTCAACCACTGTTTCCAGGTAATAGATTTTATTGAAGGGCATAGCCAACGGCACAAACTTTCCGAGTGAAGTTTCATAGAAGCCGTTCAAAACCATGACTTGTGGTTGTATTTCCGTCCAGATCGCAGTTCCCCCTTCTTCCACCTCGTACAGTTTAAAAGTCAAAGAGTGAAAACCATCATCAATTGGTTTTCCGGAAGGTTTTTGCAATGCACCCTGCAAGAACAGTGAGGCCTGCCCTTGAAGGAAAAGTGCCGCCCCAGCTACCAGGATAGCGGTAAGAAGTCCTTTGAGGAAAATTCCTTTTTTAAACATCACGTTATAATATTTGAAAAGTCAAGCGATATGGTGTTCATAACCTTCTTTGAAAAGAAGGCCTCCTTTTCTATTTTACCCATATTTCAATATTGCTGATTGCAAAATTTTCATTGGATGCTGACTCGTTGAGGTTGGAACCGAAGAAGACCCAAAATTTATCCAGGGTAGTTTCCGCCACCATTGATCCCCTCAGATTCGAATCCGTCGGTCCTTGTGGTGTAGTGTTGTTATTGTATCCTGCACCTTGGAAATACGATTCGAAAACTTCAGGCGGTCCCGCTGCCCTCCAACCTACCTGGAAGTTGCCATTGGTAGCGGTTGCCTGGGCAACGATGCCTGTCGAAAAACCAGCATAGCCAAATTCAAATCTATTCACTAGCGATAGTCCATCAGTACTATTATATTCCCAGCTATCCATAAAATGATACGTAAAGACCACCTTAACTTTTGAATGGGGGATCCCAGTTAGGTCGTACTCCTTTTTCAGGATGCCCGTGCTGGTGCAGGAAACAAGTTGAAATCCTTTGCTAAACGGGGTATTGAAACTACTCCTAAAGCCACCGCAATCAGAAGTTTGGATTGAATTGAAGTTCATGTAATGATTCCACCCCTCGGTAGAAGTTGAAAAGTCGTCGTATTCAACGAGCCGCCAGTCAGGATCCCCATTGAAGGTTATCGTCTTCCCACTTGCCAGGTTAACACCCTCGTCAAAAATGATGTTGAGGTTCTGGATATACACATTGCCCCCGTAATAGGAAATTGTCGCAGAGGCTGAATCCGCTTTAAACACCAGACGGGCGGTATCTCGTCCTTCCACAAAAATCCTTGCAGGAGCGTTGGTTTTTTGAACATGTAATTGATTTTCCTGACTCAAAGACCGCGTGCCAATTCCCACACTTCCCTGGGAGGGCAGCAAATTTGTATTTCCCGAAACAGCCAGACTATAAGCCGCTGCGCTAAGTTTGGCCCGGTGGTCAATTTCCGCCCCCCCCCTTGAGGGTTACCCCTAAGTAATAAGGCTGGGTAAAATCAAAGCTGGAGGCGGTCAATGGCGTAATTTGCCCAAGAATAGTGCTGTACAGCCCCCCGAGAATTTGAACATTGGGCTGAACCTCTGTCCAGAGCGCTACGCCTCCGCTGGGTACACTGTATATCCGAAAGGTAAGCTCGTACCTTCCATCTGGTAAAGCTGCCCCGGAGCTGTTTTGGATGGTGCCCTGTATGCTCAGGTTTGCCTGTCCGTTCAGGAGGCAAATCGCGAAAATACAAGCCAAAGGAAGAAGAAATATCCGCTTCATAATTTCATTTTTGTGTTAATCTGTAATCAGACCGCAGGTTGCTATGTGCACAAATACTCCATACAGCTCCAAATGGAAAAGACACTATGTGAAGCTGTCTCATTACGCACTTGACGGCACGAGCCACCAAATATTATTTCTATTGAACACCATTTTATTTTGCCACCAAAGGGATCTAAGTACTTGTTAAACAGCTTCTTAAAATTTCAATCTGGCGCTGGATGCAATAGAATAAGCATTAGAAAGCATATTCGACAATTTATTTCGTTGCCCGTCGCGGTGGAATATTTTCAGGAAAGTCCGAAGTTTACTTAGACCTTGAAGAGTGCTCACAACTACTCCAACATTATATGGTGTAATATCTGCCTGATACTGAAATCTACAAACAGGGTAAAGGATTTGGCGGGATCAGTTATCGGATTTGGCAGGATTGGTTGTTAAAATTCCTTAAGGGAATACCGAATTTCCATTCATGCGGAAATTCCCGGTACAAAAGATGCCGGTTGAAATATTGGGAAGCCATTTCCATCAATCCTGCATGAAAACAGGTTTTACCCGCCAGCCTGATACTAATATGGCGCTTTAAAAGCCATTTGCATAAGACTAGATGATTAGAACGATGGAATCTGAAGGATTCAAAAAGTTGGTAGAGGCATTGCCTCCCGAATCAAACCCACAAACCATGGATACGCTTTACGACAGACTCATGGCCAAAGGCCGCCAAGAAGGAATCGAAATCGGGCTCGAACAAGGGCTTGAACAAGGCCGTGTCCAGGGCAGCGAGTTGGCTAAAAAAGAAGCGGTCCTGTCGGGTTTCCGCTTAGGGATCTCCGCACAAACGATTTCCTTGATGACCGGCTTCTCAGAAGAAAAGGTGCTGCAAATATTTCAGGAGGATCAAGGTGCGGAAGGATAATTTAACCCGTTTCAAAAAATTTTAGCTTATGAAAAACAGGGGTTTGGTTGCCTCACAAGTCCCTTGGCGGCTGACGCCGCGGGACTTATGAGGCAACCAAACCCCTGTCTGTTTTTATCGTATCAGCTCCACTTTCGCCGTCTTCACGCCCTTCTTACCTCTTAGCGTAGCAAAATACCAGCCGGAAGGAAGGCTCACTTCAGGTCGCCATTCCACAACGTTGCGGCCTGCAAGCCCTTCGTAATCCGTGCGCCAGACCTCGCGGCCCAGCGCGTCTGTCACTACAAGCGTCAGTGCCTGGCGCTCCGATAATTCGAATTGCAGGAACGCCACTTCGCCCGTAGGGTTCGGGTACACCTCGAGGTCCCCTTCAAGCCCTTCAAGGCCATTTATACCCGTCGGCGACGCCGGCGTCAGCACCAACGGCTTCTCCGCAAGGCCTTCAAGGCTGTTGCTGCGGAATACCGCCGTCTCGTTTAACTCGATCACCCGACCTTCCGACGCATCGTAATACCGGAAACGGATCGGCTCCCCTTCGCGGTTCGCGTAAACCGTCAGGAATACCAGGTAGGCGTCAAGCGCCTCGATATACAACACCTGACTGCTACCGCGTACCTCCTCCCGGAAAAATGCACCTATCTCGTCTCCTGCACCCAGAATATTTCCTTCTCCGGGGCGTTCCACGACTGCGATGATGTTCATGCTCTGCTCATAACTTTCCGGCTTTACCTTCCAGTAGCTGTACGGCAGCGCATCCGCTCCGGCATTCGGAAACTTCCCTTTCTCCACACCGCCTTGCTGCGCATTATTGCCCGGTATCGTAGAGGGGTACACCAGCGTGCCCGCATTGCTCAGCTTCAGCAGATAGCCGTTCGGAGAGCTCATGTACGACAGGTTACCGATCCAGCCCAGACCCGCCACATATTGCGCAAACGTGAACTGACCTTTTACCAAATCCCCGTTCAGCGGCGTCAGGGAGCCCAGGGCTTCCCATACCCGCATCCCGCGCTGCGGCAGAAAACCGACCCAGTTCCAGCCGCTCACCACCGGGATCGGGGTCGAGGGATCCACTGGCATACCTAGTAGGAGCAGGGAGTCCACAGAAGATGATTTGTACTGATACATCGTCAAATGCGACAAGTTTTTCAGGTTGCCCGCCCAGGTCTGCAGCGTGTTCGAATACGAACTGAACGACGTCTGACCCTTGATCAGGCCCCCCTGCGGACTGCTCAATGAGGCTAGTCCCTTGTTGATTGCTGGATCCATCAAACCCACGTTGTACGATATCCAGTTCCAGCCCGGGTTGAGCGGCACTTTTGCCAGCAGCAGATTGTTCGTGCGCAATACCTGTGGCACCAGCGGAGAGCCTACCAACCCATCCGCCTGAAAGGCAAAGGTCTCTATCGTCGAGCCATAAAGCTTACACGCCGAGGCGTCCCACACCTGGAAGGT
>JBEIGB010000125.1:0-9453 GCA_040382095.1 Lewinellaceae bacterium | reverse complement strand
GTAAACTTTCTTGCGCCGCCTTTCGGGGCGCAATAATGTTTTGAACCAACATTTTTTTCGCTGATTTTGCTTCCAAAAACCAGCGAAAAAAGTGTTCGTTCAAAATATTATTTGGCGACGTCCGCGGCCAAATGACGGCCTCCGGCCTTTCCGCACAACCCATAATATTTTTTCAGAGCTGCGTTTCCAACGATTTTGCTTAGCAAAATCGTTGGAAACGCAGCTCTGAAAAAATTAATTTCGCCGCCGTAGGCGGCAAAAGCCTTGTGAGACAGCCCCGAGGCACTTTACGCCACCCAGGTCTGGCAAGCAACATAAAATTCAATCTCTGTTTATGCCAAAGAACCGCTTTTTTCACTCCCTTCCCAACACCAGAATGACCGCCATGCGAAAAATTATTACCTTCTTTGCCTTATTCATTTCGGTCAGTTCCCTGCTGGCCCAGCCAAAAATTGAAAACCTTTTTGGAAGCCTCCGTGCGCGGCAAATCGGCCCGGCCACTACGAGTGGGCGGATCAGTTCGCTCGATGCCGTATGGCGCAGTCCGGAAATCATCTATGCCGGCAGTGCTGGTGGCGGCGTTTGGAAAACAGTGAACGGCGGTGCTTCCTTCTTCCCCATTTTCGACGATCACTGTATGTCCATCGGCAAAGTATGCATTGACCAGAAACGCCCGGATACCGTATGGGTCGGTACCGGCGAACCCTGGGTACGGAACAGTGTCTCTATCGGGGACGGGATATATAAAACCGTCAATGGGGGCAAATCCTGGCAGCACCTTGGGCTCGAAAACACCGAGCGCATCGGAGATATCCTGATCCACCCCGAAAACCCGGATATCGTCTATGTCGCCGCCCTTGGCCACCTGTGGAACCCCAATCCCGACCGTGGGGTGTATCAAACCACTGACGGCGGCAAATCCTGGAAGAAAATCCTGTTCATTGACGAAAATACCGGCGCGACCGATTTGGCCATGGACCCCCGTGACCCCGCTGTCCTGTATGCGGTGGTGTGGAGCCACCGCCGGTATCCCGACTTCTTTGACTCTGGCCTCAATGGCAAAAGCGGCCTACACAAAAGCACAGATGGCGGCCAGACCTGGAAGTTGATCCACGAGGGGCTGCCCAAAGAGCCGCTCGGCAGATTGGCCGTCGCCGTCGCGCCTTCCAATGGCAACACCCTTTATCTGAGTGTGGAATGCAAAAGCAAAGAAGGAAAAGGGCTCTATGTCTCCAATGACCAGGGGGCGAACTGGAAAAGGGTAAGTACAGAATTCAACACCACCGTACGGCCTTTCTATTTCTCCCTGCTCACCGTGGACCCCAAAAACGACAGTATCGTCATGAAGGCCGGGCTCTCCCTCATCGTCAGCGAGGATATGGGCAAGAGCTTCCGTTCGATGGACAACACCGTCCATTCCGACGTCCATGATATGTGGATAGACCCCAACAACACCAAGCACGTGGTCATCGCGACCGATGGTGGGATTTACGAATCGTTCGACAGGGCCCGGACGTTCAAAATGTTCATGAACCTGCCCGTTGCCCAGTTTTATCATGTCAGTGCGGATAACGAAACCCCTTACAACGTCTATGGCGGCCTTCAGGACAACGGCTCCTGGTTTGCCCCTTCGGCAAAAGCTGGTGGCATCGCAAACGCAGACTGGAAACCTACCCTGGGGGGCGATGGCTTCTGGTCTTTTCCCCACCCCCGCGACCACAACATCGTATTCAGCGAATACCAGGGCGGCAACCTTGTTAAATATAACAAAATTACCGGGATGGCCAAAGATATCCGGCCTTTCCCCCTCAACGAACAGGAAAAGCTACGGTTCAACTGGAACGCACCTATCCATATCAGCCCCAATAATCCGAACAGGATGTATTTCGGTGCCCAATTCCTTTTCATGAGCGAAGATATGGGCGATTCCTGGAAGCGTATCTCCCCCGACCTCAGTACCAACGACCCCCAAAAACAGCGCCAGAAACAATCCGGGGGCCTGACCATTGATAATTCCGGTGCTGAAACCCATTGTACCCTATACGCAATTGCGGAATCCCCCAAAAATGAAAAAATCGTTTGGGCGGGTACGGATGATGGCAACCTGCAGGTCAGCGCTAATGGTGGGGAAACCTGGGCCAACGTCGCCCCGAATATTGCCGGATTACCGAAGGGTACCTGGGTATCCGGTATCGAACCTGGTCATTTTGATGCTCAAACCGCATTTGTAGCCTTTGACGGGCATCGCAGCGGCGATAAAACAACCTATATTTTCAAAACTACCGACCTTGGAAAAACCTGGGTACCCCTTGCCACCGCGGATATCAAAGGCCATGCCTTTTGTATAAAAGAAGACCTGGTCAACCCTAACCTATTGTTCCTCGGCACAGAGTTTGGTCTTTATGTAAGCATTGACGGCGGAAAATCCTGGGGGCGGTTTGCCAACGACCTCCCCAAAGTAGCTGTTTATAATATCTTCCTTCATCCGAAAGAACCAGCGGCTATTCTAGCCACCCACGGCAGGGGGGTTGCCATCCTCGACGATATCTCGCCACTGCGTCAGCTCGACGCGGAAGTCGTCAGCAAACCTTTCCATATTTTCACCCCCCGGACGACCTATCTGCGCGACCCGGGTTCTGCTTCGGGATGGTTTGGAGGTGCCGGCAACTTTGTCGGGCCTAACCCCGGAACTGCGGCAACGATCGTTTACTACATGAACAAGCGGCACACTTTCGGCAAAATGTATGTCGAAGTCTGGAAAGACGGCAAACTCGTCAAGACCCTCCCCGCTGGTAAAAGTGCCGGAATCAACATCGTCGAGATGCCCGTCACCATGGAAAAACCCAAAAGCGCCCCTTCCAAAAATACCCAGGCCCTATTCGGTGCGGCACTTGGCCCGAACCTTGAAGCTGGTACGTATCAGGTGAAAGTCATCAAGGACAAAAACACCTACGAAACGACGTTCACCCTCGCATACGACCCAAAGTCTCCTTACTCTGCTGAAGAAAGGGCCACCCAGCGCTCCACGACCATGCGGCTGTACCGCATATCGGAAGATCTCGCCTTCCACTACGCCCAGCTCGACAGCCTGGAAAAGCAAGCCCTCCGGCATTCACGACAGCTCGTGGAAAAGAAAAATTCAAAATTGAAAACCGCACTTGAAAAGCTTGCCCGCGAAACTGCTGCTGCCCGCGACGCCATCACCTCTACGGAAGGCGATGGCTATGTCAACGAAGATGAGCGCCTGCGCGAACGCATCAGCGACCTTTACCGCCAGGTGAGTGCCTACCCCGGCCAGCCAACTAATTCCCACCTCCAACGCACAGAGTCGCTGGAGCAGGCCGTAGAGGACATTGCCACCAAAATCCGGCAATTTATGGACGTACAGTTGACCCCGATCAACCCCCAACTTGTCAAACTGGGACTGCCGCCAGTGTCACTGCTGACACGGGAGGAGTTCATGCAGGAAAAGGGGGAATAAATAAAGCGGCTGTCTCATAAGTCCCGGGGTCAGATTATTTTAAATGGCCGCCATGCTTATGAGACAGCCCCATCTTTTGGGAAAGCCCCGGGGCTTTTACACAACCCCAGCAGGACATCACAGTTTTTTTAGAAAACAAGAAGAAAACATCCATAAAGCCCAAAAGGTAGATGGGTATTCCATACATCATCTAGAGGCTCACCCACACGGCTTTCTCCTGGGTATAAAGCTCGATGGCGCTTTTCCCCATTTCGCGGCCGATACCGCTTTGTTTATAGCCACCAAAGGGCGCGGCTGCGTCAAAGAGGTCATACCCGTTGAGCCAGACCACACCCGCCCTGACGTCCTCGGCGAAGCGGTGGGCCTTTTTGATGTCCTGCGTCCATACGGCTGCAGCCAGTCCATAAATGGAATTATTGGCCCTGCTAATAGCCGATTCGTAGCCATCAAAAGGCGCGAGGACAACTACCGGGCCGAAGATTTCCTCCTGCACGATGCGGAGTGCGTCGTCATTATGGGCAAAGATGGTAGGCGGTATGAAGTATCCGGAAGACAGCTCGCCCTGCAGGCGCTCGCCACCGATGAGTACCCGGGCACCCTGGCTTTTGCCGGCATCTATATAACCCAGTACACGCTGCATTTGTACCTCGGAAATCAGGGGGCCTAAGTCGGGGTTCGACAGGCCATTACCGATTCGAAGGCCGGCTGCGCTTTTACGCAGTGCCGTGATTACCTGATCGTAAACCGGGGCTTCCACATACACCCTCGAGCCAAGTGTACATTCCTGCCCGGTATTGTAGAAACTGCTCCAGGTGAGGCTCGCGAGGGCGGCGTCCAGACTGGCATCGGCGAAGATGACGTTGGGCGATTTGCCGCCCAGTTCCAGGCTCACTTTTTTGAGATTGCTCTGGGCAGCGGCTTCCATGATTTTCTTGCCCACCTGGGTAGATCCGGTGAAACCGATTTTGTCTATGTCCGGGTGCAAAGTCATCGCTTCTCCGGTTGGCTGCCCTGGTCCCGTTACGATATTGACCACGCCGTCGGGGAAGCCAGCTTGTTTTGCCAGCGGGCCCAGCATGAGGGTTGTCAGCGGCGTTTGCTCGGCGGGTTTGAGCACTACGGTATTCCCGCAAGCAAGAGCGGGGGCCAGTTTCCAGGCGGCCATAGCGAGGGGGAAATTCCAGGGGGTAATCAGGCCCACTACACCCAGTGGCTCGCGTTTGGTATAGACCAGCTTGTTGGGGGCCGAAACCGGGATGGTGCTACCCTCTATCTTGGTAGGCCACCCGGCGTAGTACCTGAAGTGCTTCACTGCGCCCTTCACATCGGCCCTTGCCTGGGCAAGGGGTTTACCGTTGTCCAATGTTTCCAGCTCGGCAAGTACCTGTTCATTGGCTTCGATCAGGTCGGCCAGCTTCCAGAGCAGTGTGCTGCGTTTGGCCGGCAACATGCGCCGCCAGGTCGTTTCATAGGCCTTTCGGGCTGCTTGTACCGCCTGATCTACATCGGCGGCTTCTGCCAGGCTGATTTCGGCAAGGATTTGGGCGTTGGCCGGGTTGATGGTCGGAAAGGTCTTTCCAGACTTTGGCGCAATCCAGTCGCCGTCTATCCACAATAGCCTGGTATCGGAGAGGAACTGTAGCGTTCCTACTTCCAGTTGTGTGCCGGGAGGCAAGGTAATGGATGCCATAATCGCAGTATTGGCAGGTTACATCGTGTAACCCAATATTAGATAAACAAATACAGCTATCAGTCCGGCAAGCAGCGCATAAGGTAGCTGGGTCAGGACATGAGCCATGTTATTGCAGCCGGTGGCCGAGGAGGATAGCACGGTCGCATCGCCATAAAAGCAGGCATGCGAACCGAACGCCCCCGCACTCACCACCGCACCGATGGCCAGCCAGGGGTGTACCTCCAGAGATGCCGCCAAGGGGATAATAATCGGTAGTGAAATGGCATATACGCCCCAGAACGAGCCGGTAGCAAACGTGACCACGCTCAGGGAAACAAAGGCGATGACCGGTAATAAAGCCCGGTCCATCCAGGGCGATACCCCATCTATGATATAGGTGGTGAGACCGAGTTGCTCATTTACTTCTTTCAGCACAAAAGACATCACAACGATGGCCAACGCGTGAAGCATGGTTTTGAACCCCTCAAAAACCCCATCCACCGCCTGGGCAAAAGACATCGCTTTCTGTGCCACATAAAAGGCGATGGTAAAGGCTACCGCTGTGAGAATGCCTTTAAATGCATCAATCTCATAATATACGGTAGCCCCTATCAGTACGAGGACGGGCCACACGAAATTGCCGAGCTTGGGAATGCTACCGGATTGAGATTCGGGCAGGTGCAGGCTGATCGCCTCCGAGCCAGGCGGTGCCAATATCCCTGTTTTCGCCCGCTCCTCCGCTTTCCGCATGGCACCCAGCGGTGGTAAGATGCCCAGGGCTACCAGCGGCACCAATACTGCCGCTGCCCAGCCGTAGGCGATAAATGGGATGACTTGCAGATACCCCTGCAGCCCCATACCCGGGGTGGTTACCCCTTCGCTCTCCAGCAGCCCTGCGATGTAGATGGCCCAGGTGGACAACGGTATGATTACACAGACCGGAGCAGCGGTAGAGTCCACCACATAGGCCAGCATTTCTCTGGGTACCTGAAACCTGTCGGTCAGCTTTTTCATGGTCGAACCTACAGTGAGGGCACTCAGGTAGTCATCAATGAAAATGCTGAGCCCCAGCAGCCACGTGACCAACAGGGCGCCCCGCCTGCTTTTCACATGCCGCAGCATAAAATCCGCGAAAGCCAGAGCACCGCCTGATTGGGCCAGCAAGTGAATCAGCGAGCCAAAAAGGCCGCACACCAGAATGATCCAGCCAATTGTGGAATCCTGCATAACCCTGAGCACCCCTTCGCTAAATGCCGAAAAAAACGTTTGAGGCGATAAGAGCAGGTACCCAAGGATCGTGCCGCCCAGTAAAGCCTCAAAGGTTTTCCTGGTCCACAGGGCCAGAAAAACAACAGTCAGCGTAGGCAGGAGACTGATGACGCCATGGTGCTCCATATCGCTCAGAATTTTGGTTCCTGCATGGTGATGCAATGAATACCGCCACCGCCAAAGTTGATCGCCAAAGCATCCAGTAGCAGAATTGTGCGACCCGGGAATACGTCTTCCAGAATAGCGCGTGCAGTTTCATCCCGTAGTTTGATCGCGGGATTCAGACCCTCGCGCCAATATTTCTGTCCGATGACTACCTTGTCGGTAATCAGGAAATTCAGGTAACTGGCAGTTGGAATGACCTGTACGGTAGCTCCAACAGGGAAGACAGAACCATCTTTATAGTCCAGGGTGCTGATAAAATCATAGACCGAATCGCCGGGCTTCATCCTATCAGGTACCTGGTGTGGCGTAGGCATGCGTATGATACGGAAAGGGCGGCCATCCTGGTCGGTAGCTTTTTCCAGAATCGCATAATTCTCCTCCAGCCGGCGGTGGTTTTCCCTTGCAACAGGCTCGTGCAGGTCTTCGGCGGGTACTTCGGCCAGCAGGATGGTGGAGTCATTCACAAAGCGGGCAAATTCGTCAATATGGCCGTTGGTGGTGGCCACGGTATAGGCTCGGGTTCCGTTGGCCAGGGGCAGAGTGCCCCGAAAGGTGTGGTCGTCCTCGTGAAGGCCTTCCTTTAACCAGATAACTTTTTTTACACCTAATAGTCTGCGGAACTCGCCCTCCATAGCGGCCTTGGTCATACGGGGATTTCGGCCCTGCTCCACGGCTTGCACCAGCATGAGGACCCCTTTACCGTTCAATTCCCGGTTGCCACCCTCGCTGATAAGGTCAGTAGAGATAAGGGGCAGCTTACGCAGTTCTGCCACCGCTGCATCGTATTTTTCCATGCGGATGGTACTTTCATCCATGGCATTTTCCGGGGTATAGCCCCAGGCGTTGAAGCCGAAATTCACAATAGCCTTCTTTCCGTTGCGCAACTGGACGAAGACCGGTCCCATATCGCGCGCCCATAATTGCTCCGATGGGAGGAGCAGCAGCTCCACACGGCCATTTTCCAGTGCGGCTGCAGGTATGGTGGCCTTAGCCTTTTTATATAAATCAGGGGTTGCTGCCGTAACGACCACGCGGGTATGTGGGATCAGGGCGGTTATGATTTGCAACGTGACCACCTCTGCAGAGTAGCCTTCCTTGTGGTCCACAGGCGGCCAGATCAGCCAGATGCAATCCTGGGGTTCGAACTCGGCAGGCTGGCGCAGCACCTCCGGCGCTCCATCAGTTTTTTGCACCCTGGGCTTATATGCAGTCCCGCATTGCAGCAGGGTCAGGAGAATCAGCGATAGCGGCAGCCAAATCTTTTTTCGCATAGAATAGATATTTCGTCACAAAATCCCTGCTTTGGTCAGATCGTCCATAGTAGCCAGGATGCTTTGGCGCACAATATCTACAGTTTGATCAATTGCGGCCTTATCGTAGGTCAGTGGGGGCGAAAGCACGTTTAGAGGGCCAATAGGGCGAAGGATAAGCCCCCTATTTTTACAATGGTAATAGACGCGCTTGCCGATGGTATGGTCGTCGTGGAAAAAGGCTTTTGTCTGCTTATCCTGTACGTATTCCAAAGCCAGCATATAGTGGCTTCCCCTGACCTCGCCCACAATTGGCAGGTCTTCCAGCGTTTTAAGTTGCTGCACGAAGTACGGCCCCCACGCCTGTACGTGTGCGCAGAAGCCGTCCCGTTCCATAATTTCGATATTTTTCAACCCCACTCCACAGGCCAGAGCGTGGCCGGAGTACGTGAAGCCATGAGAAAAATAAGGATTATCCGCCTTAGGGCGACTGATGACGTCGTATATTTTTTCAGAAACGACCGTAGCGCCCAGCGGGATATAGCCGGAGGAAATTCCTTTGGCCAACACCAATACATCGGGCTGCACCTCGAAGACGTCTCTGGAGGCGATCATGTGCCCCAGCCGGCCGAACGCAGTGACCACTTCATCGGAGATATACATCACGTCATATTTTTTACATACCTCAGCGGTACGTCGTTGATAGCCCTTTGGGGGTACGATGACGCCGCCGGCGCCTAATATCGGTTCGGCAATAAAGCAAGCCACCTGGTCGGGACCTAATTCCAGGATTTTATCTTCAAGTTCCTGGATGAGGAAATCGCAGAAAGCCTCCTCGCTCATGTATTCGGGGCGACGGTAAGGATAGGGTGCCGACACATAATGTACCAGGTCTCTGGCCACGTCGAAACCAATATGAGTGGAACGTATGCCTGTCAATGCATGCGCCAGGTAGGTACTTCCGTGGTAGGCCAGGTCTCTGGAGATTACCTTTTTTTTATTGGGTTTTCCCAGCATATTAAAGTAGTAGTGGATAATTTTCACCGCGCTGTCATTGGCTACCGAGCCTCCGGAACTGAAGAATACGCGGTTGAGGTCACCCGGGCAGATTTCTGCCAGCTTGGCTGCCAGCTCTGCTGCGGGTGGAGAAGAAGCATCTTCGAAAGTGTTGTAATAGGCCAGCTTACCCGCCTGGGTAGCCATATAAGCAGCAATCTCGGAGTTTCCGTGCCCGATATTGACGCACCACAGCCCGGCAATGCCGTCCAGGTACTGTCGGCCTTCGCTGTCGCCGATAAAATGGCCGTGCCCCTCCGCATAAATGACCGACCCTTCCTCTGAAAATTTCTGGTAATTTGCATACGGGTGGATGACGTGACGGCGGTCTTTTTCCCAATAAGAACGGCCTTCGACGGCCGTGGACAAAGTGATGGTTTGCTCCATGCGTTGAGGTTTCCGTAGTAAATGAATAAGGATCAAGTATTCCGCTGCCTGCGGCGGCGAAATGAAGTGTTATGGGGTTGTGTAAAAAGGCCGAAGGCCGTCTTGAGGTTGTGAAAAATTCAATTTTGCCGCAGTAGGCGGCAAAATTGAATTTTTCAGAGCCGCGGGGTGGG
>JBEIGB010000124.1:0-9544 GCA_040382095.1 Lewinellaceae bacterium | reverse complement strand
TGGGTTTCTTAACACCCCCCCGCCCCGCCCTTTGGCGCCCCCCGCCCCCAAACAATACTCCCCCCACGGCCGTTTTTTATTCATTGGCCAACCAAAACTAAAAAAAAACGGCACTCTGAGGAAATTTTATTCTGCCGCCGAAGGCGGTAGAATATGAGAGAACACTGTTTTCACTGATCTTGCGAAGTAAAATCAGCGAAAACAGTATTCCTTCAAAATATTATTTGGTGGCGTAAGCCGCCAAATAAAGGCCTCCGGCCGTTTTACACAACCCCGTAAAATTTTATTTAATCGCCATATTCATTGATTTTTCGAAGCAAAATCAATGAATATGGCGATTAAACGCCGGGGGCTTTTTACACAAGCCCATGTCTGATGGTAAAGCGTCAATTAAAATTTCCTGCCGGGGGCAATGAAATCACTTTTCACACAACTCCGGTACTTCCAAAATCCGGAATATGGTGCGGTATATATTTTCGTTATCGTTTTTGATGTTCTTGCCCGGAGGCGTAGCAGGGCAGGATGTGGATCTCGGGGTGACCGGGGGCTTCTCGACTTATTACGGGGATTTATCGCCCGCAGATTTCGCCGTTTACCGGGCTAATATAAAACCGAGTGCGGGTTTTTTTGCGCGTTTACAGTATTCCAAGTCCTTAGGGGCCCGCCTGGGGCTTACTTATGGTGGGCTTTCGGCAAATGAAAAACTCGGTGGAGTGCGCTTTTCCAGGGGATTGACGTTCAAGACCCATTTTGCGGAGTTCTCCAGTCTCGGAGAGTTCTATCTGCTCAACCAGCGGTATTACCGATCCAAAATAATATTCTCATTGTATCTTACCGGTGGCGTAGCGGTATTCCATTTCGATCCCCAAACGAATACCAAGCAGACGAACGTCCGTTTAAAGCCATTACATACCGAGGGGCAGGGATTGCCAGGGTATGGGCAGCCCTATAGCCTGGTGCAAATGAGTATCCCGTATGGATTTGGAATCCGCCTCACCCAGAATTCCCGGTGGGGGATAGGGGTAGAGCTAATCCTGCGCCGTGCCATGACCGATTACCTCGACGATGTTTCCTCACAGACGGTGATGTATGGGGATATTTACCAGAATTTCGGTCCGGAGGCAGCAAGGCTGAGCAATCCCGAAGTGCCCCCGTCCCCGGAGTATTTCGATTTGCTCTATGCCCGGGGGGATCGGAAGCCCGATTTCTACTATACGCTCGGCCTTAGCGTATCTTACCGTTTGGTAAACCGCGGCGTATCCAAGAGCCCTTTAATAGGGGTGGGCGAATGTCCGAGGTTTTGAAGGCCTGGAGCAGTATTTCATTAATCCTTGCGAATGATCTTGTGGCAACAATTCCGATGCGACTATGTACCAGTCAACAGAAAGAGGAAGGGGTTTGGTAGCAATAGGGGTATTAGCCTCGCTGGCATTGGCGGCATATTTTGCAGCACTCGGCTTCAACGGCATTTGGACGCCGAATGAAGGCTTTTACGCCGATGCGGCCAGGCAGATGCTGGCGACGAACAACTTTTTATGGGCTTTTAAGGAGAAACGCACGTGGCCATTATTTTTTTCTTATGTTTCCCTTGGGCTTGCAGTGCTGACAAAGGGGTATCCATATTTTGTTGTTATTGAGTTAATTATATTTATATATCTGTTTGCCGATGCATGGATGGGGGATCATGAATGGGCAAAGCGGGTCAGGTTTCTTCGCCTGGCCAGATGACTTCCGGTGGCATTGTTTATCGGAATGGCGTGGGTCGGTTATATGGTATGGCACTTCGGGGATGATTACTGGGAGGGATTTCACCTGCATAGCTTGCCGTTTTATGCTAAAAGGAGGGTATCGGAATATAGTACGGCAGAAATGATACGCGAACGGCAGTCGGCAGGCCCGGGTTTACTGTTGGTGAAAGAGCCCCTGGCTGCGGAATTCGGACCTGGAAAAGTTCTGTGGCGGGGTCATCTTTACGGTGGTTCCGAGGGCAGAACCCTTGAGTTTCTGCTCGATTGTATGGCTTTTGAAGCGGGTAGGACGGGGCGCTTCATCCCTTTTGTCCTTTTATATCAGTCTGAGTAGCGCGGGGTAGTGATTCTGAGGGCGGTATGCGGGGCACCTGAATTTTTGCCATTGTAAAACCGCTCAAAATTGGAGTAATTCCCCGGCAGCTTATCAAAAATTTACGTTAAAGGGATTTTACCTTTGCAGTCGGAATCTTTCGACCGGCCCGCCGGAGCGGCCCGGTTGTATATTGTACAAATAACACAGCAGAACATGGCAAAAATTATTTTTGGCGGGGTCGAAGAAAATGTGGTGACCAGGGAAGAGTTCCCCCTGGATAAGGCTCATGAAGTATTGGCAGATGAGGTAATCGCAATTATTGGCTACGGGGTTCAGGGACCGGGACAAGCGCTCAACCTGCGCGACAATGGGTTCAATGTAATCATTGGTCAGCGTTATCCTTCCCGCACCTGGGATAAAGCCGTAGCAGACGGCTGGGTTCCGGGCGAAACGCTTTTTACGATAGAAGAAGCTGCAGAGCGCGGCACCATCATTCAATACCTGCTTTCGGATGCCGCGCAGATTGAACTATGGCCAACCCTCAAGTCTTATCTCACGCCGGGCAAAGCCCTTTATTTTTCCCACGGTTTCGGGATTACCTACAAGGAGCGCACTGGTATCCTGCCCCCTGCGGATGTGGATGTCATCCTGGTTGCCCCGAAGGGTTCGGGTACGAGCCTCCGCAGGCTCTTCGTAGCAGGCAGGGGGTTGAACTCCAGCTTTGCTATTCATCAGGATGCCAGTGGAAGGGCAAAAGACCGCGTAATCGCACTCGGTATCGGTATTGGTTCGGGTTATCTTTTCGAAACTACTTTCCAGAACGAAGTGTACAGCGACCTTACCGGTGAGCGGGGTACACTTATGGGAGCTATCCAGGGTATCTTCGCGGCACAGTACGATTGCCTGCGCAAGCGCGGGCACAGTCCATCAGAAGCCTTTAACGAAACTGTGGAGGAGCTCACCCAAAGCCTGATGCCGCTGGTGGCGGAAAACGGCATGGACTGGATGTACGCGAACTGTTCGACCACTGCACAGCGGGGCGCACTGGACTGGTGGAAAAAATTCCGCGATGCCGTCAGCCCGGTCTTTGAAGAACTTTACGACAGTGTAGCATCAGGCAACGAAGCACAGCGTTCGATTGATTCCAATAGCCAACACGACTACCGGGAAAAATTAGAGGCCGAGCTGCGTGGGCTTCGCGAAAGCGAAATGTGGCAGGCCGGTCGTGCGGTCAGGGGCCTGCGCCCGGAAGCAAATGTTGCCCACACTTCCGGATCGGAAGATTAACGAATGCCATTGATGGTAGCACAAATATCGGATGCTTCGCCGTTGATCCGGCTGGAAGATATCTATTCCGCAAAGGTGCGGTTGAAAGGGGTTGCAGACGCAACCCCTCTTCAGTTCAACGAGCACCTCTCCGAGAAATATGGCTGTACGGTACTGCTGAAAAGGGAAGATTTGCAGGTTGTACGCTCGTACAAGATCCGGGGTGCATATAACCTCATGGCTACGTTGCCAGGGGAGGTACTCGCAAAAGGTATTGTTTGTGCCAGTGCCGGGAATCATGCCCAAGGGGTGGCGCTGGCCTGTAAAAAGCTTAATGTACAAGGAAAAATATTCATGCCGGCGGTGACACCGCAACAGAAAATCGGGAAGGTGCGCCTTTTTGGTAAGGGTTATGTCGAAATTGTGCTGGTAGGAGACACTTTTGACGATGCCTATGCCAGTGCTGTTCAGGATGCTGAAGTGCATGGAAAGATATTTATCCACCCCTTCGACGACGAGAAGGTAATAGAAGGGCAGGGAACAGTGGGCCTGGAAATCCTGGACAGTTGCTCCCATCCTATAGACTATATCCTTGTGGCGGTTGGGGGTGGTGGGCTGCTGGCCGGCCTGGGAAGCTTTTTCAAACAGGCCTGTCCGGCGACAAAAATCCTGGGCGTGGAACCTGCAGGTGCCCCGGGTATGTATGCCGCATTCCAAAAGGGCTGCGTCGTGACCCTGGATCAGATAGACGCTTTCGTTGACGGTGCAGCGGTGCGAAGGGTAGGGGAAAAGACCTTCCAGATCGCCCGTCAGGTGACCGAAGATATCCTGTTGGTGGATGAGGGAAAGGTCTGCAGTACAATCCTGCATTTATATAATGAACACGGTATCGTTGTAGAGCCTGCCGGGGCGCTTTCGATTGCCGCCCTGGATCAGTGTGCCGAGCGGATTAAGGGTAAAACGGTGGTCTGCGTAATCAGCGGCGGTAACAACGATTATACCCGTACAGAAGAAATCAAGGAACGCGCGCTCCTGTATGAAGGCCTCAAGCATTATTTTGTGATCCGGTTCCCCCAGCGCGCGGGCGCCCTTCGCGAGTTCCTCAACTTTGTACTCGGGCCCACAGATGATATTACCCATTTTGAATATACCAAAAAACACAACCGCGAGGCCGGTCCTGCACTTGTTGGGATACAGGTTCAGAAAAGGGAGGACTATGAGGGTTTGTTGCAACGAATGGAACAAAGCCACATCCAGTTTCAGCCGCTTAACGACAATAGCAGCTTGTTTGATTTGTTGATTTGATCGGGGGGGCAGAGGCTACCTCAACCATCTGAGGTTGTGTAAAACTGGGGTTGTGTAGAAAGTATTCCCGCCTTCGGGGGCGAAAGAAAGGTTTAAACGAACACTGTTTTCATTGATTTTGCGAAGCAACATTAATAAAAACAGTGTTCGTTTAAAATATTATTTGGCGGCGTCAGCTGCCCAATAACAAGCCGGAGGCTTTTTCCACACCCCTAATACTATTTTCTTTTTATCATTTTGCTGAAGTTGGAAGGCAGCAGGCGTATCGTTTCGCCGCTGAAGCGCTCGATGGAGTAGGCCAGCAGGATGTACATTTCCGTGATACCGGGAACGGGGAAGAAAACCAGGGAGAAAAAGGGCAGAAATTTGGGCAGGTCTTTGATCTGGTCGAAAGCAGCGGCGATTTCCTCTTCGCTCGGCAGATCTTGTCCTTTCCGGATACCGATCTGGTGCTGGAGGAGGCGGCCAAGGGTCAGGGCCATATCTCTGGTTTCGAGCATTTCAGCACCAGTCGCTTTGCGCATTTTTTGGAAGTTGTGGCCAAGGGCTTTACCGATAAGGGCAAGGCTGCTTTTCCTGCCGCTCAGGAAAGGTATTTTCTGCCCGAAACGCAGGAGGAACCCCCCTAGTGCAAGCTGGCTTTCGATAAGGTCCTGTTCCTGAAGGTTTAGTTTGTGGAGGAGTTCGTGCAGGTAAGCATCCTCGGCTTCGTGGATTTCGCGATCTGCATAGACAACGAGCAGGGAGATATCGAGCAGATACCGGCGCGCACTCCAGTCCATTTCCGGGATTTGGATGTGGGCGAGTTTCAGCCCGTCCTGGAAAAGGAATTGCAGACGTTCTTTTTCGCGTGCCGTGAAGAAATGGGAGGATTTTTCAAAGTGGTGCTGCAGGATTTTTTCTCTTCTTTGGATTTGCTGATCGCAGTGGGCAGCGGCGATAATCATCTGCATTGTTAGCCATTTCATGGCCTTTTTTCTTTCCAGCAGTGATTTGAACCCTTCTACATCCAATGATTGCCCGGTTATTTTGGTCACTTCCAGGTATTGAATAAAAAAATACCAGTCCCAGAATAAGTGTGTATTGATCCCCGACCGCCTCCAGTCGAGCCAGTTGCGGTGAAAAGTGACCCTGTGCCCGAGCAGGTATTCGATGCTATGACCAACTTCGCCGTTGTAAGCGGTGGTGATGCCCTGGTAATAGTTGCGGATTTGATCGCCTGCCTCTTCCAGGGCACGGGCATAGTCAGGTCCTTGTAGTAAGGGGGCGTTTTTTTGCAGGGCACCATATAATACCATATCAATGAGGAGCAGTTTAGTTGCCCATCGGGAGCCGGGTTTTTCCGGAGGTGCGGGTTTGAAAGGGTAGAGAAAAGGGAAGCCATAGATCAGGCCGCAATGTAGGAGCAGCCCGTACAGGGGGTTGCTCCAGCTACCGGTTTCGGAAAGGGCCCTATCCTGGAAGCCCAGTTGTGCCGGATCGGGGACGTCCGGCACAACTGGGTAGGCTTTCCGAAAATCGAGGTATTGATCAAACCAGTCCGGTGATTTGAAATCAATATGATGATTATCGTTGTTTTTGCGGTTAAACCAGCGCATTAATTTTTTCCTTCTTCTTTGCGGGCTTGCTGCATCGGGTTTTCCGAAGGGCCTCCGCCCCGGCGCATACCGCCTTCCATTTTGAACAATTCGAATCTCGACAGTTGGGTTTTGCGCGGGAAGGTGTTGTTCCCGGCATCTACGTCGGCAGTTTCTTCGTTTGGATCCAGGATGACTTCTGCAAGTGCTTTGTCAAAAACGAATACCTTACTCACTTCTTTGTCGTTGTAGCGCCAGATTTCTGCAGGGATACGGCGGTCGGTGGAGCTGCCGTCCTCAAAAACAAAACGCAGGATCAGGGGCATGACCAGGCCGCCTTTGTTGCTGAAATCAAGTTGGTAGAAATGCTTTCCGGAAGAGAGGATTTCCTGCTCTTTGGGGCCGAGCGATGCGAGGTACTGCTTGTATCGCTGGACATCGGCGGGGGTGACATCGTTGGGGTCGTACGTGTTATAGAAGTCGTTCAGGGCTGGGTTGCGCTCGACGGCTACGGTAGGCAGGTCGCGCTTATTGTTTTGGATAGTGACATCGCGGTCCATCAGTTCTTTAGCTTTTAGCCCCGCAATTGTTTTTTCTACCTCCGGGTTTTTTGTATCGAGGCGAAATTCGGCCACATTATCCAGGGAAATGTCCACGTTGTCGGTGGTGTAAAACCACCCCCGCCAAAACCAGTCCAGGTCCATACCTGAGGCATCTTCCATGGTGCGGAAGAAGTCGGACGGGGTGGGGTGTTTGAATGCCCAGCGACGGGCATATTCGCGGAAGGCAAAGTCAAAGAGCTGACGGCCCATGACGGTTTCGCGCAGGATATTGAGCGCCGTAGCGGGTTTGCCGTAGGCGTTATTGCCAAACTGGATAATGGACTCGGAATTGGTCATGATCGGATTTTGGACGCTTTTATCCGCCTTCATGTAGGGGACGATGGTGCGTGCGGGGCCACTGCCACTGGGATAATCGCGCTGCCATTCCTGCTCGGCCAGGAACTGGCAAAAGGAGTTGAGCCCTTCGTCCATCCAGGTCCACTGCCTTTCGTCAGAGTTGACGATCATGGGGAAAAAGTTGTGCCCGACTTCATGGAAGACGACCGAGAGCATTCCATATTTAATCCGGTCGGAATAGGTTCCGTCTTTTTCCGGACGACCATAATTAAAGCAGATCATGGGATATTCCATCCCGTTGGAGGCTTCTACGGAAATTGCGACAGGGTAGGGGTAGGGGAACGTGTGTTTGGAATACACCTGGAGCGTATGCGCCACGGCTTCAGTCGAGTATTGGCCATAGAGTGGGTTCGCTTCTTTGGGATAGTAGGACATGGCCATGACTGTGCTGAAAGGCGCCCCGTCTATTTTTACCCCCATGGCGTCCCAGATGTATTTGCGCGAGGTGCCGAAAGCGAAATCGCGGACGTTATCGGCTTTATAGACCCAGGTTTTTTTCGTAGTCGCCCTGGTCTTTTCCTTTTGAGTCGCTTCATCCTGGCTGACAATTACGACTGGCTTTGTGGCAGTTTTGGAGGCCTCAAAACGTTGCAGTTGTTCCGTGGTGAGCACCTCTTTTGGGTTTTGCAGCACCCCGGTAGATGCGACGACATGGTCTGCGGGCACGGTGATGGCCACCGTATAATTGCCAAAAGGCAGGGTAAACTCCCCGCGACCGAGGAATTGTTTGTGCTGCCAGCCGTTGTAATCGTCATATACGGCCATTCGGGGGAACCACTGCGCGAGGGTATAGAGGTAGTTGCCATCTTCGGGAAAGAATTCGTAGCCCCCACGGGAATCTGCGGACAGCACGGGGTTTTGTCGGTCGTTGATATTGTACCACCAGCCAATCTGGAGGGTCAGCTTACCGGTTTTTGCAGCAAGGGGAGTGGGGAGGTCCACCCGCATCATGGTTTTATTGATTACATAAGGGAGTGCTTTACCTGCCATATCGCGCACATAATCTATTTTAAAGCCCCCATCGAACGAAGTGTCGGTCATCATACTGAGCTGCGTGACCGTGGTGCGTTCAGACATTTTGTTGGTCGCTGTTTTGTAGGTATCGGATTCGGGGTGGACGATGTTTTGATCGAGCTGAACCCAGACATAGCTAAGGGGGTGTGGGGAATAATTGTGGTAAGTAATGGTCTCTTTGCCATAGAGGCGCTGCTTGCTGTCGTCAATTTCGACTTTGATGTCGTAATCGGCCCGCTGCTGCCAGTAGTGCTCACCGGGAGCACCGGAGGCAGTCCGGTAAGTATTTGGTGTTGGCAGCTCAACGCCGAGTTGGCGGAATTTGCCCTGGTCTGTGTTGGATTGAGCCTTTGCTATGCCTGCTCCGGTGATCAGCAGGAGCAAGGTAAGACCTGAATAGATAATGCGCATTTCGTAATAAATTATTAAATAATGGATGATGTTATGCGTCGCTTGCCTGATCGTTCGCCGGATATCTAGAACGTGATCACGTCCCGGGTATAGCCTTTTCGAAACCTGAGGCTGCCTGTTTTTCCAGCAACATCCAGGTTGACGAGGTTGTTCTGGTCGTCGTACATTTCGACGAGCAGGTCGTCCTGGATGTGGAGTTGCCTGGGTCTGGGGAGGTTGGGGAATTCTGAATAAATCCAGATAGCCCCATTTTCGTATTCTTTGCCTACAAAAATGCTGTTTCCGCTTTTCCCATTGACTTTTACCTGGAAGTGTTCGGAGAGGTAAGCCTGGATGAGGGCATCTGCCATGGGGTGTTCCTTGGGGGTGTTGAGGTGTAGCCGGATTTCCTGACCGGAGGATTTGGCCTTTTGTTCGATATGAAGTTCCAGGTCGTCCACAAAAATTTTATGTACAACCTGCAGGGCTTTTTCCTTATCAGAATAGCCGATTTCTGTGATTGCAAGATGGATTGGATGTACAACTGTGCAGACGGCCAGCAGCGCCACCGTTAAAAAGGCCATAGCTTTTTTATGCAAAAATAATTTATTGACAGATAGTAAATAGTCAAGCTAAAAAATAAAAAATCGGGTAAAGACCCTTGAGGATCAAATCCCCAGGAATATAGCGCTTATTTAAAATCATAAAATTTTTTTGGGTTGTGTAAAAAGTCCCTTTTGCCAATATATGCAGCCTACGCTTAATTTTTCGCTACATGAATCCTATCATCGCATAGCTTTTGCATTTGGATTTCTGGGGCTGATGACACCGCTGCTGGACTGGGTGGACTTCTTCTGCGACGACTACAACAAGACTTCGCTGATGGTGGAACTGTGGGCGAGCGACAAAGTGGTAACGATCAACAACTGCGATGGCGGCACGCTGACGAGCGGCGGCAATATGAACTAT
>JBEIGB010000123.1:0-9823 GCA_040382095.1 Lewinellaceae bacterium | reverse complement strand
GCATCGTACAGGGCAAAGTCCGGGATTTCCAGGCTGCCTTTGGATACCAGGACCGCTACTTTGTTGCCCTGGGGCAAATAACCCATCTGATTGATACGGATCCAGGCACTATGGTTTTGGGGTTGGCCTTTAGTCGTAAAAGCCTGGCAATGCGGTGATAAGAGTAAAAAGTAAATAAATGGCAGCGCGTATTTCATCCAAGTAAGGTTACGGTAATCTTAAATTTTCTCATTATTACTGGACTTGTTCCTATCGAATCGTCGAGGGGTTAGAAAGATCCTTTTCTTTCAGCACGGTGCTTTCAGGCACAATGATGTCGCTACACTCGCTCAAAAAGCGTTCGTATGGAAAGCAAATGACGCTTTTTCCTACCTCACCGACCACTCGCAACAAGTCTATTTTTTTGTAGCGAAATGGAAAATAGGGACATCTATTCCGGCAAAAATTGACCACCGCCATGCTGAAGAACGTGTTTCAATGCCGTCGATGGTAATTTTACGGGCTCTTGGGCCGTGCTGACCTCCAAAACCGAACGAGAACGGGGATTTGGGAATATTGAAAAGAAGGAACCCGCCTGGGGCTATGAGATTTTCGAACTTTAGTTCAGGGAGATCTTCTGCGGCATTATCTCCCAGTCGGAATGCGGCGATGGCACCAAGATCGAGTATGGAAAACAATACCGAATATGACATATTTTGTTCGCGGTTAAATTTCCAGCTTGCAGAAATACCTATCGGAAGGCTCAGGCCTATGGAAGTTGCGCGTGGCTTGGTAAGATTTGGGGCATTTAGTGTCTCTGTACCTCCGCTTAGGCCCAGGTAGGCGTTGAGGGCGAGGTTAAAGGTGTCCTCCCGCTTTACCCTGGAGCTACCTGGGGGCAGCGCAACTGCCAGGAGCGCTGATTTTACCTGTTCGGCATTTTCTGCAGAAGCGACATGGGCCATGAAAGAACCGTATCTTATCAGTTCTGCTCTCAGGAATTGCCAGCGCATACTTGCGGTATCGTTTGCTTCTGAAACGAGTGCGAACAGTTCTACCAGATTTAATAAAGCGTTCCCATAGCGCTTCGATTGTACGTTTTCAAACATGGAGAGTGTCTGATCGGTGATGAGGGGCGCTTTGCGAAGGGATTTGAAAATCGTATCTTTCTCTATCAGGGGATTGTTGATAAGGGTGTTTAATAAATCCATACCCAGGCGGGCGTATGGAAAATACTCCTGGAATTGCAGTTTTCTGCCATTAATCTGGCGTAGGCTATCGCGCAATACCCCGGCGGTGTATACGATATCCACAAACTTAGAAATTACCGTGGCAACATTTCTGGGGAGCAGATTACTGTTTGGGAAGGTATTTTGCAGCCGTTGGTGGGCAATTCCCAGAAAAAGATTTCTCTTACTTTCCTGAGAGAGGATTTCACGAAAAGTTTCCGGGCTTAAAAAAGGATTGCGAGAGGTCTCCTGCCCTTCGAAACGAAGATAATGAATTAATTGAGTCGTCATTTCTGCGACTTTCTTCATTTTCAAAGTTTGATCGTAAGCCTTTTGGAGTTTGGGAATGAAGAGGGTATCCATCTGTGTCAACAAGTGCTTAATTTCTTGTTTTTTTACTAGGATATCCAATAATAGTGTTGGCTCTTGTTCGGCAGCTGGCAGGCTTGTTTCAGGTGGCGATAACCATTTTTTTAATCTGGGTAGGAGGGTACTGGTCGTAGCTGTTTTCTGTCCGAGGGCGTTCAAACGTTCCAGCATCCAGGATATGGCCAGGTTGACCTTTTCGATCTTGGACTTAAGGATTTGATCCATCTCTTTTGGGGATAGCCCGGGCGAAAACTTGTCGAGAGATTGTACCTCGGTTCTGAGTGCCTGTTGAAGGAATTCCAGGGCAAATAGATCATCTTCCAGCCTATTAGAGTCTCTTGAATCTTTCCATTTTTTGATTTCCTGATCAAGCGCTTCCAGGATTTCAGAGATTTCTTCAGAAAGACTATCTGCCTGTTTTTGAAGAGCTTCCTTTGAGAGTGCCTGGAATGTCTGATCTGCCGCTTTTGTTTTTTGTTCGGTGTCAAGTAAAAAACGGTAGTAATCTACCATAAAAGTGGGTAAATCGGTTTCTCCTGATATGGGAGATACAAGATTTCTGCTGAGTTCTATCCCTGCAGCTATAAGTTGTGTAGAATCCGGGCGTGTTGTAAAATACCGCTCGTATAAATCCAGACTGGGATAGCGAAGCCATTGTTCATAATAACGTCTTCCATCGAGGTGATACTTGATGTTGCGCATTTGTTCATGGCGGTCTCTGGCCATCCACATATAGAGCCTTTCATCATTTTGTGCAGATACCTGTAAATAATTCCCGTACATTTCCCGAAATACACTCACCTGCCCGGTAGATTCTGCGACTGATTGGAGATTAGCAAAATAGGTTTCGAGTAAAAATTTTTTCCCGATAATCTTCTCCCCTAAAGCGTCCAGGTTATTGCTGATTTGTTCGATTTGAACTTTCAGTATTTGCCTGATAGAATCGTTTTGATGTTTCGCCAGTGCCAGGTTTTTTTCCCTGAATAAGTCATTTGCCCTTTGTCCGAGGCGCAGAAAAACGTTGTTCACCAGTGTGTCGAGGGCAACGCCCTGGTAGGCCATGGAGGCAATATCGTAGAAAAGGGCCAAATGATATATTTCCCCGGTATTTTGCAGATTTTTATATTGCGGGAGTTCTAGTAGCCGATGAATGTTGAGCCCGATATCCTGTAGATCAAGGATGAACGCCTCGCGGGCCATTGGCAACATACTTTTATAGTTGCTTAAGTCTGCCTGGGTGAGAAAAAAAGAACTGGTTTTAGGGAAAAGGAGCTGTAATTCACGAATAGTACTTTTTGTAGCAGGGATTTTTTCTGATGTTGCGCTGAAATCTTGCTGCATACGACCCAGAAAAGCTATGCTGAACTCTTCTTTTGCACGCTCAATCACAAAATCTGTTAAGCCTACTGCTATAGCATCAAGATTAAGACCTTCTGCACTTCTACGTACCTGGATTCGATCCTCAGCAGACTTTAGCTCGTTCTGCGCATCAGCGATCAGTGGCTGTCGGTAGTTTTTTTCAATATCCTGCAGGGAGAAATAAGAAAGGGAAGCGGCATCAGTTGAGGTGCCTTCATATACAGTGGCCAACTCCGGAAAACGAATAAAAAAAAATTCTGCTTGCTTATTGAGTTCCTCCGTGATCCTTGCCGTCAGAGGATGGGTTGAGGGCAGAAGGGAAAAGCGCATCCCACCTAACTGACTTCGGATAAAGGGATTCTCTTCCAGTTTTTGGGAGATTTCTCTCCATTGGGCAGCTTCCAGGGGAAAATCGTCTTTAGATATTAATTCGGACGCAATAGCCAGAAGCGAAAAGGCCATCGTCGCTTCTTTTTCCATAAGGATATTTTCCGTTTTTTCCCCTTCGAAGAAATAACGAAGGCCAAAACCTGTATTTTCAATGATGAGGGGCTTAGAACTCCTGGTTAGCAGAATCCGTTCCACACCTGAATTCAACCAAAGCGTATCCTTATTTTGATTTAAATCAATAGCTGAAATTTTGTATCTCCCAATGGATAAGGAAAGCGAAACCGGCTGATTTTTTCCCGTGGAACGCTGGGTCCAGGATTTTTCAGTGGCTGTATTGTTCTCAGTCGGATACTCCGAATAGGTGATTTCCAGGTATTTTTGCTCGCTGCCCGTAAATTCAAGAAGAATAATACTTTTAGCCTTTAGCTCGAATAAGCTATCCAAAACCTTGTTGTAATCATATGGTGTTGATGAGGCTTGTGCAGACAACCATTGTATGGGCAGGATGAAGAGAAAAAAGGGAAGAAAGGGTGCGTGGATTTTCATTTTTCTTAGGATTATACCAGGATTTTTGAGATTCATTTTTGCTTTAGGTTTAGGCATGACTTTCTATGGGGTTCTTTCGCTCAGATTAATCCTGATTAGTGCGGTTTTTTCCCGCAGGTAGGTAAGCAAACGTTCGGTTGCCGCAACTACCATTTGTTGGTCCTGTTCGACCCCATAGCGAAGCACTTCTTTTATTTTTTCAGCAAATTCTAATTCTTCATCATTAATGAGATTACTCGACTCCGATAGTAAGGTGAAGAATTTTAAGGAGAGAGCCCCCATCTCTTGGCGCTTTGGATCCAGGTGTTGTTTGATTTCCGGCCGGATTGATGTACTACTGGAAAACAGGGTGAGTAGCTGACTGATTTGTTGGATTTTATAGAGCATCTGAAAATCCTTGTCCATATTCATTGTGTTTAGCTGAAGAAAGAGAGGGTTTTGTGTACATACAGTAGTCCTTGTAAAGTTGGGTTATATTTTCATAGCCCCAAAAGCAACAAAAAACTGGTTTAAATCTAAAAATAATTATTTAAATCCTAAAATCTTTTTTGAAATGGATTTAACCCGGCTCATGCTTCTGTTTCCCTCCCGCGGTAGCTCCATTTTAATTTTACATGGAGTTTTTTTAGGCCTGGATTCGAAAATCTACTTCAAGGTGAGCAACTCGGTAATACCGATATGACGCTCCCCTTTTATCCCCAAAAAAACAACACACTTTTTTAAAAAATACCTACTTTGTCAGTCGCAACGGGTTTGATAATGTTTTCAAATACCTTGTACAAATCCTGACAACAGATGACAAAAGAAATATTCCTTCAGGTACTTGCCTCCGATACTGTGCAGATGCTGGCGGCATTCGCTCTTTTCCTGATTATCGGGGCGCGTCTGGTAACGATTTGGAAGCACCGTAAAGTATCGGATACCGCCCGTGATACCGCTTCCCGGGAACTCCCGCCGCTCCCGCAGATGGATATTCCCGAACCGCTCCCGAACGAATATTCTTCGGCAAGGGGCCTGGGCGCTTTCGCATCGTCGGCACCGTCGCTGCCGGAAATCCCCCTTAGCCCGGAGCAACGGCAGCGCGCTGCAGAATGGCTCAGGCAAAATCCACTTTAAACCGTCGTTTCCAATGCAGACCACCCTACGGCCGGCAGCAGAAGATACCTACGCAGGGGAGCTCGAGGCCCTGTCTAAAGCAGACGAACGGCCACGGCCCGAAGGCTGGCGCCTCTCCCCATGGGCGGTGGCACTGTATATCCTCGGTGGGAAATTGCCAGACGGCCAGGCTATCGAACCAAAATATTTCGGCAACCGCCGGCTGGTGGAAATAGCTATCGCAACGCTCGCTACCGACCGGGCATTGCTGCTGCTCGGGATACCAGGTACAGCAAAGACCTGGCTCGCCGAACATCTCGCCGCCGCCATAAGCGGCCATTCGCGCTTCCTGGTACAAGGTACCGCCGGATTAAACGAAGATGCCCTGCGCTATACCTGGAATTATGCCCGCCTGCTCAGCGAAGGGCCCGGTATGGCAGCCCTGGTGCCCAGCCCGGTCATGCGGGCCATGCAGGAAGGAAAAATCGTCCGCATCGAAGAACTTACCCGCCTCCCTTCCGAGGTGCAGGATGCACTTATCACGGTCCTGTCGGAGAAAATCCTCCCGGTTCCGGAATTAAATACCGAAGTACAGGCACTGCAAGGCTTCAACTTGATCGCGACGGCCAACGACCGGGATAAGGGGGTCAACGAATTGTCGAGCGCGCTGAGGCGCCGGTTCAATACCGTCGTGATGCCGCTGCCCGCCACCCTGGATGAAGAGGTGGGAATCGTCCGCCACCGCGTGGAAAAACTGGGAAAACAGATGGAAATGCCGCCTGCCCTCACACCACTCGCCGAAATCCAGCGATTGGTGACGATCTTCCGGGAGCTGCGCAATGGAAAAACCGAAGATGGCAGACAGCAGCTTAAGGTGCCGGGAAGTACCCTCAGCACGGCCGAGGCGATTTCAGTAATCCAAAGTGGCCAGGCACTTGCCCTGCATTTCGGCGACGGGCAGTTAAAACCAGGCGATCTCGCGTCTGCACTGGTTGGCGCAATCGTCAAAGACCCTGTGCGCGACCAGGCGGCCTGGCAGGAGTACCTGGAGACCGTGGTGAAACGCCGGGATGGATGGAAAGACCTCTACCAGGCTTGCAAAACTGCCACCTAGTCCACAATCAACGCTGCTGTATCCAGTTCCTGTTGTACGATGGCATCCGGTAAGGCACGGTGGGCATATTGCTGGTCGCGGAGCTGTGCCGTAAAGCCTGCCTCCCGGATGGCCTCCTGAATGCCGTTGGCCGTAAACCGGAAACGCGCACCTGCGGCAGAGACGACATTTTCTTCGATCATAATGCTTCCAAAGTCGTTGGCGCCAGCATGCAGACAGAGCTGTGCGACCTGCTTGCCTACCGTGAGCCAGGAAGCCTGAATATTGGCAATGTTGGGCAACATGATCCGGCTGATGGCAATCATGCGGATATATTCGTCGCCAGTACAGGTATTCCGCGCGCGCTTGAGCCGCTTGAGGATGGTGTCTTCGTCCTGGAACGGCCAGGGGATGAAAGCGATAAAGCCTTTGGCACCTTGCGGCCGCTCTTCCTGGACTTCCCGAATCTTTACGAGGTGCTGCATGCGCTCGAGGTTGGTTTCGATATGCCCAAACATCATCGTCGCTGAAGTGGTCAGGTGGAGCTGATGGGCGGCCCGCATGACGTCCAGCCATTCCTGCGCCCCGCATTTCCCCTTGGAAATCAGCCTGCGCACCCGGTCGTCGAGGATTTCGGCACCTGCCCCGGGCAGTGAATCCAACCCGGATGTCTGCAGGGCTTGCAGGACGTCATAGTGGGACATTTTTTCGAGCTTGGCGATATGGGCAATTTCCGGCGGCCCAAGGGCGTGCAGCTTGAGCTGCGGGTAAAGCTGCTTTAATTCCCTGAACAGACCGGTATAAAATGCCAGGCCGAGGTCGGGATGGTGGCCGCCCTGTAGCAGCAACTGCTCGCCCCCAAAACGAAACAACTCTTCGATTTTTTCCTTATATTCTTCAACAGAGGTGATATAGGACTCCTCATGCCCAGGCCTGCGGTAGAAATTGCAGAACTTGCAGTTGGCAATACAAACGTTGGTGGTGTTGGAGTTGCGGTCTATAATCCAGGTGACCACATTGCCCGGAACATGGTACTGACGCAACTGGTTGCCCGTGTACATGAGTGCAGCCGTAGGGGCATTTTCAAAAAGGAATACTCCTTCCTCCGCACTCAAGTGTTCTAATCGTAATGCCCGGTGGAGCAAATCGGATACCTGCATAATATATTGTATTGATGTTATTTAAATTTATCGCGTGCCCCCTGTATGGTAGTCGCTCCGCTTTTGTTGCCTGGGATAACCGGCCACATCGCGAAGGCCGCTTTTTCAACACGATAGCCTTGTTGAGACAGGATCATCCTGGGCTAAAAATGGCGCTTTTTGCCCGCATCACCTGCTATTTTCCCTCAAAAAGCCTTGGCATGAACGCAAATCAGCATATTTTTTCCACTACGCTGACCTGCCGCAACAAGTCTGGTAAAGTATTTTAAGCCAGAAACCATTGTAGAACAAAAATAGAAATGCCCATGTTTGGAAAAATCCGGATTTAAGCTGAAAAATTCCTTGAAAGATGGCAGTACGGGCTTCGGGTACTTTTTGGGGCAGGTCTTTGACCATAATGGGCTGTAATTTATAGTCTTTTATCCGGGCATTGGATTTTTTTAAAAAAGTGGTATATTTGCGCGGTAAAAAGGCATAATTACACAAAAGAGGGAACAAAACGTTCCCTCTTTTGCGTATATACCGGGGCAAAACATCAAACTTTCAAGCGGTGATCAACGAACATATCGAAAGGCTGCTCGCGGAAAAATTCCAGGAAGAGGCATTCGCCGACTGCTTCCTCATTGAGGTCAAATCCGGCACCAATCAGAAGCTGGAAGTTTTCGTAGATTCGGATTCCGGCATCACGTTTGAAAAATGCCAGCAGATCAGCAGGTATCTGGAGCAGTATATTGACGAAAACAACTGGCTGGGCGAACATTATACGTTGGAGGTCTCCTCCCCGGGGGTGAGCAGGCCGCTGGCGCAATACCGGCAATACCCCCGCAATATCGGGCGGACGGTAGAAGTTACCCTGCAGAACGGATCGCTGTGCAAAGGTACTCTCAGCGCGGTAAGCCCCGAGCATATTATCGTTACAGAAGAAGTGAAAACGCGCGAAGGGAAGAAAACTAAAAAAGAAAAAGTGGAAACGGTAATCCCGTTTTCCCATATCCATAAAACCGTTGTCAAAATCTCATTTTAATACCTAGGATTATGATGAACCTGGTAGAAACTTTTTCGGATTTCAAGGCCGGAAAAAATATTGACCGCCCAACAATGGTGCGGGTCCTGGAAGATGTCTTCCGCACCTTGATCAAGAAAAAATTCGGCTCGGATGAAAATTTCGATGTCATCGTCAATACGCAAAAAGGGGATCTGGAACTTTGGCGCGTGCGTACGATCGTGCCCGATGGCGAAGTGACCGATGACCGTAGCCAAATATCGGTCTCCGAAGCCCTGGCGATTGATTCGGAATACGAGGTGGGCGAAGAATGCTACGAACAACTGCATCTGGAAGACTTTGGCCGCAGGGCAATCATGGCCGCCCGCCAAACGCTGATTTCCAGGATTATGGACCTCGAAAAAGATGAAGTCTATCGCCGCTATAATGAAAGGGTCGGCGAAATTATCACCGGTGATGTCAAACAAATCCTGAAAAAAGAAATCCTGGTGGTGGACGATGCCACCGGCAATGAAGTCGTGCTGCCTAAAACAGAAATGATCAAAGGCGATTACTTCAGGAAAGACGATGTGGTGCGCGCCGTAATCAAAAAAGTGGATATGCGGAACAATAACCCCGTTGTAATCCTCTCCCGTACCGATAATATGTTCCTGGAAAAACTCCTCGAACAGGAAGTCCCGGAAATCGAAGACGGATTGATCAGTATCAAAAAAATCGTGCGTATCCCAGGGGAAAGGGCAAAGGTCTCCGTAGAATCTTACGACGACCGTATAGACCCCGTCGGCGCTTGTGTAGGGATGAAAGGCGCGCGGATCCATGGTATCGTCCGCGAACTGAACAACGAAAATATTGATATCATCAATTTTACGAACAATACAACGCTCTATATACAGCGCGCGCTCACCCCGGCCAAGATCTCGAGTATTGACCTGAAACTGGAGAAAATGCACGCCAATGTGTACCTTGACCCCGATCAGGTCTCCATCGCTATTGGTAAGGGCGGAACAAACATCAAACTGGCCGGCCAGCTTACCGGGATCGAAATTGATGTGTACCGCAATAACGAAGAGTACGAGATTGACGATGTGGACTTGGAAGAATTCTCCGACGAGATCGAAAGCTGGGTGATTGATGCCCTCAAAGCAATCGGCTGCGATACGGCAAGGAGCGTCCTGGCACTGAAAAAAGAAGAGATTATCCGGCGTACTGATCTCGAAGAGGAAACTATCGAAGAACTCCTAAGCATACTGGCGGCAGAGTTCGAAGAGTGACCTGGTAGGTGGTAAGTTGTCGGACTACCCCGGCAAAGGCAAATAGTTGCATAAAATCAAAAGGAAACGAACTCTTTTCGTTAGTTTTGCGTTCGATGTATTGTCTTACTGCCCTATCCGTGCTATAAAGGGGGGGTGTAAAAAGGCTCTTGCCGCCTTCGGCGGTAAAATAAAGTTTTGACCGGGGCTATCTCACAAGTCCTTTAGCGGCAAATGTCGCCAAAGAATATTTTTCCCGAGACGCCGAGTTTTTTTTTTTTTGTTGGGCAAAAAAACAAAAAACGCGGCGGGGGGGGGTTTGTTATTGCGTGGGATGCGGGAGGAAATTG
>JBEIGB010000122.1:0-10087 GCA_040382095.1 Lewinellaceae bacterium | reverse complement strand
CCCCCCCCCTCTATTTCACCCAAATCCTGCTCAGTGCAATACCCTGGGGTTTTGCCCATGCTTCGCGGGGCAATCCGGGACCCAGGGATATTTGCAGCCCTTCTACTGCCTGCAGGTTGAAAGGTACAGCATTTGACGGGCGATAATCGTAGGGCAGAAAAGTGGGGTAGGGACGGGGCATAAGGACATACTGCACGGGTTTAAGGTCCGACAAGGGGATTTCGTATTCCTGCATGTCTTCGCCTATTTCCAGTATTGCGCCATGAGCCGACCCATCGGGACCGATCAGGGCGACCTGAACGGGCACAGGCTGCCCGGAGAGCGACCGGGCAAGTACTACCAGCGTGTTTTTGCCGCTCAGCGAAGGTCGCAGGTGATCAATCTGGTGATTTAGATATTGATGTACCGTATAATCCGGGCGACCAGATCCTTCCGGTGGCTCCCCGTTGGGAAAGGGCAGCCGCTCTGCACGGATTTGATACGCGGCCTCGTGGGGCGGACCAAGTGGTACCGGCTTTAGCGTTGGGAGCCACTGGGTATAGGAAAGCTGATTCCAGTCGCTGCGGGCCCCAAACAGTACAATGGGTTGCGCAGGGTCGAATACCCGGACAGCGTAGGTCTGGCGGGCAGTGAAGTCCCATTGCTGAGGTGTTCCCGGCCTTCCGGAGGGAAAGGTCTCGCTTTTTCCATTACTCTCCACTACGATATAGTAATTGAGCAGGCCTGCTTCCATTTTTTCCGCCGGCAGAACCGCTGTATAGCGAAAACCACTCTGCTGCGTCATTTCTATCCACTCATCAGGGCCGTTTCCACTGAGGAGCAAGCGTACTTTCGGAGATGGCTGGAGGGTAAGGACCTCTGCTGCAATCTCAAGCGGGGCATTTGCAGGAACCTTTTCGGGTACGCTATGCACTACGTAGGTGCGGGAGGCAGTAGTGGGTGGGCCGTTGAATTCTTTTAATAATAAGTTGCCGAGTCGGTCCGGAAGGGATGTTTTGCCCGGAATACCCGAACGGGTGAGCAGGTAAACGCCCGGACTTACCTTCAACTCCCCATTGCGGGCGGTGTGCACCTGCTTTTTGTTTCCGGCATTGAGCGGGGCAATCGAAAAATCAGCGCCCAGATTCGCCAGGGAAATCTGCATTTCCCGTTCGTTGCCCTGGAGTACCGCTACGGTTTTCTGCAGGCTGTTTCGGCCATAAGGATTTTCTACGATCAACGCATCAGGCATGACCTCCAGTCTCCAGGTGCCTTCAGCGATCTTATCGAGGAAATATGCGCCCGTACCATCGTAGCGCACCAGCGGGGAATTTCCGCAACCTGCAATCCGGCGCAGCGACTTTTCTTCGGCAGCGACAGCACTCGTGGTATTAGTATGGTAAAAAAGCTCCGGCGTATTGAGCAAAGCCAGGTCTTCTGTATAGCTGACCATGAAATCCCCAAATCGGCTATTTCCCGGGTAAGCACCAAAATCGCTGTACATCGGTACGCTTCGGAATACCTCCGCGCTGATCATAAGCGCAAGGGCTTTGGAAGGGGTGTACGCCAGGTTCATGTAATGGGTATTGTATTCCGTATTGGCAAAAGCGAGACTGGTGGGATCATAAGCAAAATGGGTGGCGATCTGAATTCCTGCACTGCGCATCGAGCGGGCCATCGCAGGATATACATAGGATTTGCCGATATCTGCGGCATCAAACTCGTACACCAGTTTTGCCGCTTTATGCTTACGGATTACCTCTTCAAAGGGTATAGGGTAGCGATCCACATGCGGCAGGACGTTCAAAGGCAATTCCTTTTGATACCCCAGTCCGGTGGGGTACCATTGAAAAGTACCCCCCTGGATATCTGCACCGAAATATTGCTCCGCAAAATGAATACTGTGGCTGACATTGTAAAAGACGGGATTGGCGAACCCGGATTTGCGCACGGCCTTCACCATGCGTCCGATATAAGTGCTCACCGCCTCCGGAGGCCCCTGGTGGTGGGGTTCGTTGCTGATTTCAACAGCAATAAGCCGTGGGTCGTCCTTGTAGGCGATGCGGGTATAGGGATTGACGTGCTGCAGGAATTGCGTCAGGTAGTTTTCCTGCGCCCGGATCGCTTCGGGATGGGTCAGGCAGCCCTCTTTGCCGTACTTCCTGGAAAATCCCGGGGTGTCTTCGTCGGGTTCGGGCCATCCGTTGCCCCAGAAGGCGATGGGTGTGAGCACATAGGAAATGTCCCGTTCTGCAAGTTTCCAGAGTAGATAATCCAGGGCATTGAGGTGTTCGTTGAAGGTAACATTGCCCAGGGTATCGCTGATTTCGGTATCCCAGACATGCACCCGGAAAAGATCGAAACCCAGTCGGGCGAATTGTGCAACGTCCTGGTCTATCGCACGCTGGTGGGCAATACCCAGGTTCTTTGTTGCCCGGAACGCATGGGCGAAGGGCAGCGTGTAGTTGACCCCGAATCCCTGGACCTCGCGTTGGTCCAGTGTCCAGCGCATCGTACCGTTTTGATCAACGAATACACTGCCCTGCGCTTTGCGTCCGGGTTGTGCAAATCCGGACTGTAGCAGGAGCATGAACAGGATTAAATAACAGGACTTCATGGGTTTTTTTTGATTGGATTTGTGGGCTTTTCCTTTGAAACAAGTCAATTTTTCCGCCCTTTGGCGGTTTATACTGCGAATAATTATTTTGGTTGAGTGTGTCTCATAAGTATTCTGCTGCCTATGTCAGTAGAATATAATTTTTTGAAAGAGGCTGTAACGTAAATATATACTAAATAGCATGAATCATAAAATTTTATCGGCTGGCTTTCCTTTAATCAGTTAAAGCTAAGGAGGCCAACCTGTGCTGTCGCTTTGACTTATAGCGTACCACATATCACAAAGGCACAGTGACTGCATCAGACTTTTTTATTCTGTAAGATTCTGTTAGTTAGGTAAAATCGAGTTTTATTTGTTCTTGTGAAAAGTTTTTACTATTTTTGTTTGTGCATGTTTTAAGTTAATCATCTAGGGTTGTTCAACCTTATCACCCGGCAGCAATGATCGCTAAGCGGCAAAAAATGAAAATTAACCTGGCTGCAAGCTCGCTTGCGGTCTTGTATTTTTCATTCTTTGTAGCGTTTAACCTTCACCACTTCTTTCTCCACGAACATGCTTCCCAACATAAAATTTTCAGGGCGGTGCCCGGAGCATCAAATCTGCACTCCGGGGAGTTCGCTTTATCTGATTGTTCCATTTGCCAGCTCCTGCTTTCTGTTCAGGAAAGATCTATTTCTCCTGAGATAGCATTCGACTATGTTGGTCAGGTAAGTACCAAAATCAACGGGGGAAAATCCATATGGTCTTCTGCCCTTTCGATTGTCCATATCCAGCCTCGTGCGCCGCCCGTGCGCATTGTTTAATCCATTCTTCCCGGGAATAATTTATCGGTAAGGCCTTGTTGTTGCTTTTATGTTCAGCTGTCTTTGAGCTGCTCCGCACCGTATAGACACTAAAAAAGTTTGTGGCGCTTTGCCTTAAGTATCTTGCTGTTTTACGCGTCAGAATAGAAATTTCGAAATGCTATATCCACTGATTTTGCTTTGCCAAATGAGTGGAGCCGGTATTTTGAAAAAAATATTCCTTGGCGTCATAAAAGGCCATTTACTTATTGTGCTGCAACTTTTGTACTGGTCTGCAACCCTTTTCCAGTAGCAATAGCCACAACCGCTTGTCTACCATGGCAGCAGGGTCTGCCATTAGCATCTGATAATTCTCATGGGATACAAAATCACCAACGATTTGAATCGCTGTCTCCTTCGCGATGGGGAAGTCGAAATGTGGAGGGAAGGGAAAACTTCTTTCGATCCCTTTGAGTAAGTGTACTATTGATATTCAAACATATTTAACATGTTAAAATCTGTATATTTCTCAAGTTGTCTCCTTATTTCTCTTTTGGGTTTTAGCCAGCTTGCCGCACAGGAAAGTGGCTGTAAACTGGTATGCAAGGTTTGGGCGGAAGATGCTCCTTTGTCTTTTGCCAACGTTTACCTTCCGGGGTTGGGCCGAGGAGGACAGACCGATAGCCTCGGTATGTTGGAATTAGAGGGCTTACCCTGTGGAAAAATAGTAGCGGAAGCTTCATTTGTTGGATATTACAGATCGGTTAAAACGGTGGAGCTAAATCCGGGTCAGACTGTTGTGCTTCAATTTTTCCTGGAGGGCCTGACCCTGGAGGAGGTGGTCGTATCCGGAGCCATGCGCGAGGTGCTGCGTTCGGAAAGCCCCGTTCCGATAGATATCATTACCTCGGGTCGCTTTCTGCGCAATCCGACTCCCAATTTTTTTGAAGCGGTGGGCATCCTGAGCGGTGTTCAACCGGTCATGAATTGCAATGTCTGCAATACAGGGGATATCCAGATCAACGGGATAGAAGGGGTCTATACCCAGGTTTTGATAGATGGTATGCCTATCGTGAGTGGGCTAGGTACGGTTTATGGGCTGAATGGTATTCCCAATGGGCTGATTGACCGCATCGAGGTAGTGAAAGGTCCTGCAGGTGCCCTTTATGGTTCCGAGGCCATGGCTGGTCAGATCAATATTCTGACCAAAAATGCGGATGATGCACCGGTATTTAACTGGGACTTTTTCTCTACTTCCTGGGGGGAGTTCAATCTGGATGCTGGAGCCAAATTCCGGGTCCACAAGAAGGTCAACGGGTTGTTGGGGGTCAACGGGTTTTTATTTGATCGCCCGCTGGATAAGAATGATGATGGTTTCACCGATCTGGCACAGCAAAAGCGCTTTTCGGTGTTTAACAAGTGGCAATGGGCACGTAAGGGCGAAAAAGAGGCCATACTTGCCGGGCGTTATGTCTGGGAAGATCGCTGGGGTGGCCAGACAGACTGGACGAAGGCAGACAGGGGAGGGGAGGTCCGTTATGGGGAGAGTATCTACACACGGCGTCTCGAGTTATTTGGGCGTTATGAGCTGCCTATCCCCATTCCCGTCCACCTGCAAGGTTCTTTTAACGTGCACGACCAGGATAGTTATTACGGAAATGTGCCCTATTTTGCCCGGCAGTCTATCGGCTTTTTACAGGCCTACCTGGAAAAGGCGTACAGCAAACACCACTTGCTGGCCGGTACAGCGCTGCGATATACCCGATACGACGATAACACACCAGCTACGGAGGAGCGCAGCGAAACGCTGTTGCCCGGCCTTTTTGTACAAGACGAATGGAGTATAACAAAAAACAGGGTCCTTCTTTCAGGATTGCGCCTGGATATCCACCCGGACCACGGGGCGATCTGGTCGCCCAGGATTGCTTTGCGGCAGAACCTAAGCGAGCGGCAGCAGATACGCTTCAGCGCAGGGAGTGGTTTTCGGGTGGTGAGCCTTTTCACTGAGGATCATGCTGCACTCAGTGGTGCCAGGGAAGTCGTCATTACTGAAGCACTGGCCCCCGAGCGCTCTTGGAGTGGGAGTTTGAATTACCATTGGAAAATACCCACAGAAGCTTTTTTTCTCGACCTCGATGTTTCCGCCTTTTACTCCCATTTTCTTAATCGGATTTTACCCGATTATGACACCGATCCACAGCAGATTATTTATGCAAACCTCGACGGACATGCCGTGTCGCGGGGGCTTACCCTGCAACTGGACTACAGCGATGGAATGCCGCTGCGCTTCAACACCGGGGTAACCTTCATGGATGTATTCCAGCGCAATGAGGAGGGCGAGCGGATAGTACAAATCCGTGCCCCCAGATGGTCCGGGACATTTTCAGCCAATTATACCCATCCTGCCAGCAAAATATCGCTGGATCTGACCGGCAACTGGTTTGGTCCACAGCGCCTTCCTGTAGTGCCCAATGATTTCAGGCCGGAGTATTCGCCCTGGTATGCAATGGTCAATGTGCAGGTATCGCGCAAGTTTAAACGTGGCTTTGAACTTTATGGAGGGGTAAAAAACCTGCTGGATTTTGTTCCCCTCCATCCTATCCTGCGTCCTTTTGATCCTTTCGACCAGTATGTGGATGACCCGGTACAAAACCCGAACGGGTATTCTTTCGACCCGAGTTACAACTATGCCTCCCTTCAGGGGATCCGGGGATTTGTGGGGGTACGGTATAGTTTGTATTGAAGCTGGATAGATCTGTTCAAGAGCAGGTAAAATGATGGAATATGACTAAACTTTGTTTTTTATTACTAATCGTCTTAGGTATAGGGGGTGGCTTTACGGCGCATTTTTCCGGGGGATTTCTTCCTGCAGGTATGAAGGATTGGGCTCCAATGACAAAGGCTGTTAAACCTAATCAGAGAGTGCATGCGAAATCAATGGTGTCGGGCAGCATAAACGCGCATTGTCAAATCTGGGAGACATTATTTTTTGGTCAGATTAAAGGAAATGCCAGGGATGGCGGCAGTCTGCAATCGGAGATACCGGTTAAGGTTAGGTGGAAGTTGCTAACCAGTATCAAGTATGAGCCAAAGTATTTTCCCCAGGTTGAAATGGAGATGTTATCCCCTGTTTTTACAGATACCTTAAAGAAACTCAATGGTAAATTGATTGAAATTGAAGGATATGTCATCCCTTTTGATGAAAGCACCTCAATTGTCGCTTTATCCGCTAATCCTTATGCTTCCTGTTTTTTTTGTGGAAAAGCAAGCCCTGCATCGGTAATGACCTTGAAGATAGCATATCCAGGAAAGCGATTCAAAACAGATGAGTTTCTGAGATTTGTTGGTCGTTTGCGATTGAATTTTAATGACCCACAAGAATTTTATTATGTACTGGAAAAGGCAAGGATACTATGAACGAAGAATTTTTAACAAAAAATAATAATATATGATTTCAGCGAAAAACCTTTCAAAATACTACGGCGAAAAAATCGCACTGGATCAGTTGACCTTGGATATTGGACCAGGGGAAATTTTTTGCTTGCTTGGTCAAAACGGGGCCGGGAAAACGACCACAATTAATTGTTTTCTTGGATTCACCGTGCCAAGTGCCGGAAAGGCTTATGTCAATGGGTTGGACGTAGCAGAATACCCAATTGAGAGCAAACGCCACCTTGCCTATCTACCTGAAGTGGTCATTTTGTATCCCAATCTTACCGGTATGGAGAACCTTGATTATTTTTCCAGACTAGGCGGTTTTAGCCACAAAAAGGAAGAGTTACGCCTATATCTTGAAACTGCAGGTTTAGGCATAACGGATTTTGACCTACCTGTAGCAACCTATTCCAAGGGTATGCGCCAAAAGGTTGGTATCGCGATTGCACTAGCTAAAAAAGCAAAAGTACTATTTCTCGACGAACCAACCAGTGGGCTTGACCCTAAGGCCAGCAATGACTTTAGCAGCCTACTGCTTGATTTGCGCAAGGAAGGGATTTCAATGCTCATGGCCACACACGATATCTTCAGAGCAAAGGATGTTGCAGACCGGATTGGGATCATGAAGGCTGGGCGCTTGGTCAACATCCTGGATAACAGGGATTATCAACTCCAGGCAAAGGATATTGAGGAACTTTACCTTCAGACGATATAGACTTTGTATTAAACCAACTGTAGCTTAGGGTCGCCAGCTGATGCAGGGATATTCATGAACCCCTGGCACTTCGAGATTTTACCTACAGGGGCAGTTTTTTAACTTAAAACGGATTGAATATGCTTTCCATTGCAAAACAAACATTCACGGATATCCTTCGCGAAGGCCGTTTTAGAACGGCGGCGTTGTTAATCAGTCTATTTTTTTTGCTTTCTGTTGTTGGGGCTTATAATTATTACGCATCGCTAAAAAAGCAGCATACAGAGGCTTCAGAGAAAATGCGTGGCCAGTGGGAAAGCCAAAAGGACAAGAATCCACATTCTGCTGCCCATTATGGCACCTATGTGTTTAAGCCGATATATCCACTTTCTTATTTTGACCGGGGCGTTGATGCATTCACAGGCAATACGCTTTTTCTGGAGGGGCACCGTTCCAATTTGACAGAATTCAGATCGGCCGAGGATCAGGGAGATATTTCCAGACTTGGTACGCTCACCCCTGCTTTTGTGTTGGGTTTGTTGATGCCGCTCTTCATTATTGTATTAGGTTTTGGATTGGTGGCAACAGACCGTGAGAATGGTAACCTCCGGTTGATTTTGGCACAAGGTATCAGACCATCGGGTTTATTCTTCGGTAAATCTTTAGGTTTATGGATGGTTGTCCTATTGCTATCGCTGCCTTTTTTTATTGGCGGAGCATTTGGTTTGTTGGTTGCCGATGCTGAAATCATCCATTGGGTTCGTTACAGTTTAATAATACTGGTTTATCTTATCTATTTTGGTTGTTTCATTAACCTGACTCTTCTGATATCTGCCTGGGCTGGCCGACAAAACGCTTCACTGGTAGGATCGCTCGCTTTATGGGTATTGGCTTGCCTGATTGTGCCTCGGGCAGCTGTCAATTTTGCGAAAAACCTACACCCTACCCCAAGTTGGCAGGACTATCATGCCAGTATTGAAAAAGACCTGGAAAACGGAGTGGACGGCCATGATGGAACCGCTGTTTTTACGAAAAAATTAGAGGAAGAGACCCTCAGAAAATATCGGGTAAAAGAAGTAAAAGACCTTCCGTTCAATTGGGCTGGATATATCATGCAGAAGGGCGAAGAACACGAAACCTACGTCTTTCAAAAGCATAAAGCCAGATTACTCGAAGTTTATCTCCGGCAACGCAGGGTACACGCTGTTGCTGGAATATGCTCCCCTTTCGTCCTCCTCAATATCCTTTCTCAGCGCTTGGCAGGTACCGACGTTGAAGCTTATTTTGACTTTCTTGCAGCAGCAGAAAAATATCGTGTACAACTCGTAGGGGAACTGAATGAAGACCTGACTAATAACTTTAGGTATGGGGATTGGGGCGGCAAACGCGGGAAAGCGTTTTTTGCCGGGAATGTTCGTTTTGATTACCGTCCTATTCAAATGGAACGGCTGATTGTACAGCTACTTACCCCTTTGGCTGCCTTATTGATTTGGTTTATAGGCAGTGGTCTAGCCGCCCTTGCTTTCTTTTTTAAGTTGAGACCATTATGAACCGGGCATAGCCCGATTTAATTCTTTTTGCCCAAAATATTAGCTATGTTATTTCTTCAACTCAAGTATGAATCTCTACGCCTGCTTCGCAGTCCGTTACCATGGTTGTTGTTTGCTTTTTTGCTTGTAAGTGTTGGATTTGCATTATTCAATGGTTCCCGGAGGCTCGAATTCAAGAATGCATCCATCCTGCAAGTTCAAAACGAACAAAAAAATAATTTTGAATTATTGAAAATCCAGGCAGATAGTACTTTACGTGGTTTGAAGCCAGGAGGAAGTTGGCGGCAGGATCCAACCATCCCTGTTACTGTGGTTCGGACCGGATGGATTATATCCCTTCAAACAATCCCGGAGAGTATCATTGCGACAGGTATAAGTGATCTGCAGCCGGATGCATGGAGGTTATCCCTGTTTCAGCTACAGCCGCGAGGGGATACGGAGCTGGAAAATCCGGTGAACCTGCTTTATGGTGCTTTTGACCTGGCTTTCGTCATCGTATATTTATTGCCCTTATTGGTTATTGCCCTTTCGTTTAATCTAATTTCAAGTGAACGGGAACAAGGGACCCTCGACTTGCAGAGGGCTCAACCTATTGTATTTAGTGAACTTTTCTTTCAAAAAATGCTGGCCCGTTTTATTTTACTTTCGGGGATTACCATATTGATTTTCCTACCGCTTCTTGTCTTTCATACAGGGCTTTCTGCACTGGGTGTTGTACTTGCTACTACAGGGATAGCCTTGCTCTATGTCCTTTTCTGGTTTCTGGTTTTGTTAGCTATTAATTTATGGGGCGGCTCTTCCGCGCAAAATGCACTCTGGAGTATTGGTGCTTGGTTGGCATTTACTCTGGTTATTCCAGCAATGGTGAATTTGATTGCGCAGCAAGCCCATCCTATACCGTCCAGGGCATCATTTCAGGTAGCTATGCGGGATTTGGAAAGGCAATTAGAAGATAGCCGGGAGCAACGGATCGATGACTTTTATGCACTTAATTCCCAGTACAAGCGTAAACCTGACTCAGAGAAGGGAT
>JBEIGB010000121.1:0-10155 GCA_040382095.1 Lewinellaceae bacterium | reverse complement strand
TTCCTCTGTTTTCTTCTTCTCTTTTTTTTTTTCCCCGCCCCTGTTTTCCACTTCCTTTCCCAACAAAACTCTACCAACCCGCGGCTCTGAAAAATTTAGGTTCTATATGAAAACAGTGTTCTTTCGAAATATCCTTGGGCGGCTGACGCCGCCAAAGGAAGGCCCCCGGCCTTTTTACACAACCCAACTTATAAAACGGCCCGGCCATGAATACATAATATTTTGTGCCAGTGGCACCCCGGAATAACCTTAAATAATCGAAAGCCATGGAAAAACCAGATATCCGGAGTTTGCTTGCGCAGCGCATCCTCGTCATTGACGGGGCCATGGGCACCATGATTCAGCGATACCGATTGCAGGAAGCTGATTACCGTGGGAAGCGCTTTGCTGATTTCCCTCACGACGTCAAGGGCAATAACGACCTCCTATCCATTACCCAGCCACATATCATTGAGGAAATCCACCGGCAATATCTGGAAGCAGGGGCAGATATCATCGAGACCAATACCTTCAACGGTACCTTTATCTCACAGGCAGACTATGGGATGCAGGATCTGGCCTATGAACTCAATTTTGCTGCGGCACAGGTTGCCCGTAGGGCAGCCGATGACTTCACGGCACGCCAGCCACAGCACCCCCGCTATGTGGCCGGGGCATTAGGCCCGACCAACAAGACGGCCTCTATTTCCCCCGACGTCAATAATCCAGGGTTCAGGGGGGTCACTTTCGAAGAACTGCGCCAGGCGTATCGCGAACAAGCATCCGGGCTCATAGATGGCGGTGCTGATTTGCTGCTGGTAGAAACTATATTCGATACCCTCAATGCCAAAGCCGCCTTGTTTGCTATAGAGGAATTATTTGAAGAACGCGGTATCCGCCTTCCGATCATGGTTTCGGGGACGATCACCGATGCCAGTGGGCGCACCCTCTCTGGTCAAACTGCCGAAGCCTTCTGGATTTCTGTCAAACATATCCCGCTGCTCAGTATCGGCCTGAATTGTGCGCTGGGTGCCAAAGAAATGCGTCCTTATCTCGAGGCCCTTTCCGGCATCGCCAACTGCTGCGTCTCTGCCTACCCCAATGCCGGACTACCCAACGAATTCGGGCAATATGACCAGGGGGTGGAAGAGATGCGGGAATATATCCGCGACTTTGCCTCCAGCGGTTTTGTCAATATCATCGGGGGTTGCTGCGGCACCACCCCCGACCATATCCGCGCCATGGCAGAGGGGGTAAAAGGTATCCCGCCACGTACGATACCGGAAACACCCCCCTTTACCATGCTCAGTGGCCTGGAACCCCTTATTATCCGGCCAGAAACCAATTTCGTCAATATCGGAGAACGTACCAACGTAACCGGTTCCCGGCAGTTTGCCCGCCTGATCCGCGAAGAACGTTATGCCGATGCGCTGGCCGTTGCCCAGCAGCAAGTAGAGGGAGGAGCACAAATTATTGACGTCAATATGGACGAAGGGCTGCTGGATTCAGAGTTTGCCATGGCAAAATTCCTCCACCTCATTATGGCGGAGCCGGAAATTGCCCGCCTGCCCATTATGATTGATTCGTCCAAGTTTTCCGTTATCGAAGCAGGCCTTCGCTGTGTCCAGGGAAAATGTATCGTCAATTCGATCTCCCTGAAAGAAGGCGAAGCGGAATTCCTGCGGCAGGCAAAACTCGTAAGACGCTATGGTGCCGCAGCCGTCGTCATGGCTTTCGATGAACAAGGCCAGGCAGATACCATCGAACGAAAAGTGGAAATATGCGAACGTGCTTTTCATATCCTGACCCAGGAAGTCGGCTTCCCACCAGAGGATATCATTTTCGACCCCAATATCTTCGCCGTGGCAACAGGAATTGAAGAACACAATGAATATGCCATCAATTTCATAGAAGCTACCCGGCAGATCAAATATCGCCTGCCAAACGTCAAAATCTCGGGCGGCGTGAGCAATATCTCCTTTTCCTTCCGGGGCAACGATCCCGTACGCGAAGCAATGCACTCCGCATTCCTGTATCACGCGATCCAGGCCGGTATGGATATGGGTATCGTAAATGCAGGTATGATCGAAGTATATGAAGAAATCCCCAGGGAACTCCTCGAACGGGTGGAAGATGTACTGCTCAACCGCAGGCAGGATGCTACCGAACGCCTGGTCGAATATGCCGAAAACCTAAAATATACAGGTGGACGAACCGTTCAAAAAGACCTCTCCTGGAGAGCGCTCCCCCTGCAGGAACGCCTCACCCATGCCCTCGTCAGGGGTATTACCGATTATGTCGAAAACGATACCGAAGAAGCCCGGCAATTATTCCCCTCCCCCTTGTCTGTCATCGAAGGGCCTCTGATGAATGGGATGAACCATGTCGGGGATCTCTTCGGCGCAGGTAAAATGTTCCTGCCCCAGGTCGTGAAAAGTGCCCGCGTCATGAAAAAAGCGGTCGCCTACCTGACCCCGTATATCGAAATCGAAAAAGCCAGTACCGGCGGGCATTCAAAGGGCAGGATTCTACTGGCAACAGTCAAAGGGGACGTTCACGATATCGGGAAAAATATCGTGGGCGTCGTCCTCGGTTGTAACGGTTATGAGATTATTGACCTCGGGGTCATGGTCCCTGCAGAAAAAATCCTGCAGGCAGCAATCGAACAAAAAGCAGATATCATCGGCCTCAGCGGCCTGATTACGCCTTCGCTCGATGAAATGGTACACGTGGCCAAAGAAATGCAGCGCCAGGGTTTTAAAGTACCACTCCTCATCGGAGGGGCAACAACCTCAAAAACACATACGGCAGTAAAGATTGACCCACAGTATCATGGCCCCGTCGTACACGTCCTGGACGCCTCCAGGGCCGTTGGCGTAGCCAGTACCCTGCTAAGCGAAGCCCCACAACAAGCACTGCGTTTCGTAGAAGCCCAAAAATCCGGCTACCTGCAAATCCGGGAACAACGTGCCGGCAGGGAATCCATAAAAAAATTCCTCCCGCTACAAGAAGCCCGACAAAATAAATTCGCACCCGACTGGGAACATTATACGCCTCCACAACCAGCTTTCCAGGGGGTCAAAGCCTTCGTGGATTATCCAATCGAAGTGTTGACAGAATATATTGACTGGACACCCTTCTTCCAAAGCTGGGAGCTGGCCGGCAAATTCCCCGCAATCCTCCAGGATAGCGTGGTAGGTGAAGAAGCCCGCAAGCTCTACAACGATGCCAGAAGTATGCTCCGACGAATCATTGACGAGGGATGGCTGCAGGCCAGGGCAGTTATCGGTATATTCCCCGCCAATCGGCTCAACGACGATGATGTGGCTATTTTCAAAGATGAATTCAGGGACAGCCCGCTCGCAACTTTGCACTTCCTCCGGCAACAAAGGGCCAAAGCTCCTGGTCAACCTAACCTCTGCCTTGCCGACTTCATCGCACCGCTCTGCCCCCCTGCCGAAAATCAACCCCACCTCTGCCAGGATTATATCGGCGCATTCGCCGTCACAACCGGGATCGGTATAGAAAAATGGGTAGCCCATTTCGAACAACAACACGACGATTATCAGGCAATTCTCCTCAAAGCCCTCGCCGACCGACTCGCAGAAGCCCTCGCCGAGCATATCCACGAACGGGTACGCAAAGAATTCTGGGCCTATGCCCCGGCAGAAACGCTCAATAACGATAGCCTCATCGCCGAAAATTATATCGGCATACGCCCTGCACCCGGCTATCCCGCATGCCCTGACCACACGGAAAAAGCTACCCTCTGGCAATTGCTCCAGGCCGAACAACACACCGGCATATACCTCACCGAAAGTTTTGCAATGTACCCCGCCGCCTCCGTCAGCGGTTGGTATTTCAGTCATCCCGAAGCCAAATACTTCGGCTTAGGGGAAATTTCAAAAGACCAGGTAGAGGATTATGCCCTGCGTAAAGGGCTCGACGTCGAAACAGCGGAAAAATGGCTCGCCCCTGTTCTGAACTATTAGAAGTGCCCGGGTTGTATAAAAGGTGCTTTTGCCACTAAAGGCAACTGACGCGGCACAATACTTTTTATACAGCTCCTAATTGATACCGCATGGATATGGAAAACCACGACCCCAGGCAAATCGAAATAGAAACTTATGACTACGCGCTCCCGGAAGAGCGTATTGCCAAATACCCGTTAGAGGAACGGGATGCTTCCAGGCTGCTCATCCACCGGAATGGAGTAATCCACGAAACGGAATTCCACGCATTGCCGGAATGGCTCGACCCGAATACTGTGCTGGTCTTCAATAACACCCGGGTAATCCATGCCCGGATGCGGTTTCGTACTGAACAAGGGTCAGATATCGAAATATTCTGCCTGGAACCCCTTTCTCCAGCAGACTATCAGCAAAGCTTTTCCGCTCTGCAAACCGTTACCTGGAAAACGCTGATCGGCAACAACCGCAAATGGAAAGATGGGGCCCTGCATATTCACGTTCAATCTCCAACTGGGGCAACGACCCTCTATGCCGAACGCCTCGGACGCTGCGAAGACGCTTTCGAAGTGCGATTTTCGTGGGAAGGCACGCTGGCCTTCGGGGAAGTACTGCACTATGCAGGGCTTATCCCTCTGCCTCCCTACCTGCATCGGGAAAGTACTACCTTGGATGAAGACCGCTATCAGACCGTGTATGCCGCTGAAGCAGGTTCTGTCGCTGCACCAACTGCAGGATTACATTTTACCGAACGCGTATTGGAAAAACTTCAGCAACAGGGCGTACAAACCCTTTATCTCACCCTCCACGTAGGCGCAGGCACCTTCAAACCTGTAAGTGGCGGCCCCCTCGCCAACCACCACATGCACCAGGAACAGTGGTATATCGGCCGCGAAACCCTTGAAGCCCTGCAAATAGCATTGGGCGAGGGCAAAACCGTCGTTGCCGTAGGTACCACCAGTATGCGCGTTCTCGAATCCCTTTTCTGGGCCGGTATGCAACTTACTTTATCCCCGGACACCAGCTTGCCCACCCATTTCACGATTGATCAGTGGGCACCTTATCAGGAGAATATCCCTGCACTACGCCCTGAAGCGGCGATAGAAAAATTACTCCAGGCTATGGATGCCGCCCAAAGGAATACCCTCGAGGGCAATACTCAGCTACTCATCGCCCCGGGATATTCCCTTAAAATCGCAGGTGGGCTTATCACCAATTTCCATCAGCCCAAAAGCACCCTGCTGCTGCTGGTCGCCGCCATTATCGGCCAACGATGGAAAACCGTGTACCAGTACGCTTTGGAAAACGGTTTTCGCTTCCTCAGCTATGGGGACAGTAGCCTCCTTTTGCCCTGATCTCGACATTTCAGTGCAAACACCCCTTGTGCCTAAACTATAACCGGACTATTTTTCCCGCATCCTTGTAGCTGGATTATTGCAGAACCATCCCGTAAATCATTTTGAGGCAAAATTCACAAAAATAGCTTTCAAAAAAATTCAGGAGTTGATGGCCACATGAAATTTCCTGCCAGGGATGAACGATTGTCTTTTTGTATTACAGCCTGTAGAAAAGCCTATTATGAATGCTTAAACCCCCGGAACGATGAAATGCACGCTGTTTGTTTTAATGCTCGGTCAAGGCATATTTGCCACATCTGGAATCCCGGATATCGCACTTAAAATCACACAATTTTATGGCCTGGTCTTTGACGAAGGCATAACGCTTCACTGGATTACCGCCCCCGAAAACGCCTATACCGGATACCATATCGAACGCAGCCACGATGGAAAAACATTCCGAAGGCTTGGATATGTCGAAGCAGAAGGGTACAGCCTTCTGCCCACCCGTTATTCCTTCACCGATAGCTATCCCTTTCCCGGAAAAAACTATTACCGCCTGATCGCAGAGGTACCATGGGGCGGGATTTCCGATTCCATGGCGGTTGAGCTGTATTCCTACAATACTTATACCCCCGGCATTCGTATATTTCCTAATCCCTTCCAGGAAGAAATCATGGTCCAGCTCCCGCGAAATATTTCTGCGCAGGCCAGACTTGTACTTGTTTCCCCGCAAGGTACAATCCTTGCCCAGACCAAAGCCCCGACGGGACAGCGTATGGCTTTACTCCGCCTGCCAGGCCTGGCTACCGGGTCATATCTCCTCTCCCTTCAGGATGGGCAACAGACCTGGACAGCCCTGGTGTCTTGCTCGAATACCGAATAGAGGTATTTGCCCTCAGACCACCTATCGGGGAACAGGTGCCTACAGGTTCTATATCCTAAGCATAGCCCCATCCCAAAAGTCTTTTCTGTGCACTATACGCCAAATTATAATTTGACACTGTCCATTCATTATTATTGCGGCCACCTCAAAATAACGAAAATACAGACAAAATTTGTAGATTTAGCCCGCATAGCCAAACACGACGGTAATGCCCCGTGGGAATGTTTCACAGCTAAAACCATATTGACATGAGTTTCGCACTTCTATCACTGATTATTGGATGGGTGTTTGTGCTCCTTTGGGTGCCCCTGACGGTTTTGTCCCAACGGAAAGTACACCCAAAAGCACTTTTTACCCTGTTTTTTGCAGAAATGTGGGAACGGTTTTCCTTTTATGGGATGCGGGCCTTCCTGGTGCTGTATATCTCCAAGGAAATTTTCGAAAGCATGGGCGAGAGCGGTGCACAGGAGCGCTCCGTAGGGATTTACGGCGCATTCAATGCCTTGTTGTATGCGGCACCGATCATAGGCGGCATGCTCGCCGACCGGATGCTCGGATTCCGCAGGGCAGTTATCATGGGTGCTATTTTAATGGCAGCGGGTCAGTTTACGATGGCGTTTAATGCCGCTACTACCGACAGCACCTCCCTGCTTTTCCTTGGCTTGTCCATACTCGCCATCGGCAATGGGTTTTTCAAGCCGAATATTTCCAGTTTCCTGGGTACTTTCTATGACCGCAACGACCGCCGTAAAGACGGTGCTTTCACCATTTTTTATATGGGTATCAACGTAGGGGCCTTTCTTGCACCGCTCACCTGCGGGTATCTTGCAGAGACCTACGATTACTCCCTCGGTTTCGCCGCTGCAGGTACGGGTATGCTGCTTGGCCTTTTTGTGTTCTGGAGGAATATGCGCAATTACGAGGATAAGGGCAACCCCCCAACCCCCGATGCGCTCAATAAGCCCGGCTTTCTCGGCATCCCCCAGCAGTGGCTCGTTTTCCTGGGTATCATCATCACCGCCCCGATTTTTTCGCTGCTTATCGAAAACGAAGGTATCACCAATTACATCCTCATTATTGCGGGCATACTGGTCATCGGGTATATCATCATCTCTTCGCTGTTCTTTGCCGAGGACAAGACCGAAGGCCAGCGACTCATCGTATTTGTATTCCTGTTCTTTTTCCACATGATCTTCTGGACCCTGTTCGAACAGGCAGGCGGCTCGCTCAATTTCCTGACAGACAAATACGTAGAAAAACACGGGATCGAAACTTCCCAGTTCCAGGCCTTAAATGCCCTATTCATTATCCTGCTGGCACCGGTATTTTCCTGGATATGGGACACCCTGAGCAAACGCAACGCCGAACCGCGGACGCCGCTGAAATTTACCTATGCCCTTCTTCAGATGGCCCTTGGGTATTTCATCATCGTAGCAGGTGCGCGCAGCGTACTCGGAACGGTCAATGATGGAGCCCTTATACCAGTGTTCTTCCTGGTGTTCATGTACCTTTTCCACACCACCGGAGAGCTCAGCCTTTCACCGGTAGGCCTTTCGGTCGTAACCAAGCTCTCCCCGGCAAAAACCGTAGGCTTTGTTATGGGGACCTGGTTCCTTTCTATTTCCTTTGCCCATAAAATTGCCGGTTACCTGGGGCAGCTCATTGCGTCCCCCGGGGAGGGAGCCTCGGCAAAGACAGCGCTCGAAGGGTATATTGACGTATATATGACCTGGGGCGTGTATGTCACCGTAGGCGCGGCCATACTCCTGTTCGTACTATCGGGGTGGTTGAAGAAATGGATGCACGGGGTGCATTAGACTTGCTGCGAAGGGTCACCGTAAAGCACCTGTAAGCTGCCCTTTACTCCCCCTCGCCGTCCCCATTTTGAAGAAAGCACTAAATAAAGACTTATGGAAACCGAAAACCAATTCAAACCATATATATCCGCAAAGGATTTCATCCCGGAATTTACACCCAAAGCCATTCTCCTCGGCGTTTTCTTTGGTGTGATCTTCGGGGCGGCCACTGTTTACCTCGGACTTAAAGTCGGACTGACGGTGAGCGCGTCTATTCCGATTGCAGTGCTTGCCATCTCTGTTTTCAAAAAACTTGGAAACGCGACGATACTGGAGAGCAACATCGTACAGACGATCGGCTCCGCCGGGGAATCGGTAGCTGCCGGGGTTGTGTTTACGGTACCGGCCTTATTGTTCCTGGAAGGCGGCAAAGCTTTTTTTGAGTATTTCCAAATCTTTGTACTCGCCCTCGTAGGAGGCTTCTTAGGGGTACTTTTCATGATTCCCCTGCGTCGCTCGCTCATCGTAAAGGAACACGGTAAGCTGCCATATCCTGAAGGGACGGCTTGCGCCGATGTACTCATAGCGGGTGAAAAAGGTGGTACGCTGGCACAAAAAGTATATTATGGCCTGGGGATTGCTTTCCTGTACAAATTGTTCATGTCTATCCTGGGGTTCTGGAAGGATACACCCACTTATATATTTAATAAGGCATCTGCGCTCCCCAACGGCTCGGTAAGCGGGGAAATCACCCCCGAGCTGCTGGGCGTAGGATATATCATCGGCCCACGGATATCAGGAGTCATGGTAGCAGGCGGGGTATTATCCTGGCTCGTACTCATCCCCCTGATTACCGTTATTGGGAGTGGATTAACAGTACCGTTCCCGCCAGAGACGACCAGGCTCATCGCAGATATGTCGCCTTCGGAAATATGGAGCAGGTACATCCGTTATATCGGCGCAGGTGCGGTCACCTTTGGCGGAGTCATCACCCTGATCAAAACTTTTCCGACGATTATCAGTGCGTTCCGGGACTCCATAGCGGATTTCCGCAACAACCGCGGCGGTAATGCCGAGGCCAGGGGCCGAACAGAAAGAGACATCCCGCTCATCTGGGTATTGGTGGGCAGTGGGGTACTCGTCCTTGTAATAGCCATTTTACCCAATATGCCGATGAACCTGCTTTCGGCGGTACTGGTCATTCTTTTTGGCTTCTTCTTTGTCACCGTGGCCTCCCGGATTGTCGGATTAATCGGGAGTTCGTCCAGTCCGGTATCCGGTATGACCATTGCTACCCTGATGGCCACTTCCCTCATTTTCCTGGGATTGGGATGGAGCGATGACAGCTACCAACCGATTGCATTGGTAGTAGGCGCGGTAGTATGTATCGCGGCAGCAAATGCCGGTGCGACCTCCCAGGATCTCAAAACAGGTTTTCTGGTGGGTGCTACGCCACTACGGCAGCAATTAGGCCTGATGATCGGGGTGGTCTCTTCTGCGGTAGTTATTGGTTTTACCGTATTGCTTCTGGAGCGCACCCTGGGTATTGGCGAAGCTACTGCCCAACATCCCAACCCCCTGCCAGCCCCTCAAGCTACCTTGATGGCAACAGTTATCAAAGGCCTGCTCAGTCAGAATTTGCCCTGGGCACTGGTCATTACCGGTATGGGGCTTGCGGCCGTAGTAGAATTGTGCGGGGTCAGTTCCCTCGCTTTCGCTGTTGGCGCATATCTGCCGCTTTCCACTACGTCCCCAATCTTCATCGGCGGGCTGGTAAAATGGTTGATCGAGCGAAAAAATGTGGCAAAAAAGGAAGAATCGGAAATTGGCCCGGGTGCGCTCTTCAGCTCGGGGATGATTGCCGGAGGCGCCGTTACTGGTATCCTGATTGCCGCAATGATCGGATATACTGTTGGATACGATGCCAAGGGTTCGCCAATCAGCCTTTTGAGCAGCTTACGCCTCAATGACCCCGAGCTAATGGGCGTGATGGGGGATGCCGCTGGCTTAGCAGCATTTGCTGCCCTGGCCTTCGTGCTATGGCGTTTTGCGAAATCGTAACACGAGGTGGTGGAATTCCGGGGTTATGTAAAAGGCCTCCGGCACGTCATTTGGCGGCTGACGCCGCCAAATAATACTTTTTCAGAGCCGCGTTTTCAACGATTTTGCTTCGCAAAATCGTTGAAAAC
>JBEIGB010000120.1:0-10158 GCA_040382095.1 Lewinellaceae bacterium | reverse complement strand
CGTTGGACGGCAGTGTAAGGGTAAGCGGAAATTGCCAGAACGGCTTCTTAATTGGTGGCGTTCCCATGCCGGTAAACGATCTGTCATCTTACTTTATCAGGTTGACCGTTACGAATACCTGCTCTGGCCGCACGACCATCCTGATCCCGATCCGTGCCGTGGATAAAGTCGCACCGGTCATGAAGTGTACAGACCGGCTCACGGTATCTTTTGACAACCTCGGATATGGTGCTGTCACTGTGAAAAGCGTGGATGTTGGGAGTACCGACAACTGCAGCAAGCTGGCGTGGTCTAAAATACGTCGGGTCATTCCTGTCGGGTCTTGCCGTTCGAACTGGGCAAATGCCAAAAATTATGTTGATGCCAACCGCAACGGCATTGTGGATGCCGGGGATTACATTGACGAGAACCGCAACCTGCGCAAAGATACCCTGGAGGTCTTTGTAACCAGTGCATTAAATGGGGGCGCTTTAATGTCTCCGCTGTTGGACACCCTGCCGATGTATTGTTGTGACGGCGATTCCGTGATGGTCGAGCTATGGGGGGAAGACAAAGCGGGTAACCGTAATTTCTGCTGGAATTGGGTGAGGCTCGAGGATAAAACCACAGTGGATTTTCTTTTGCCTTTCAATCAGACTTATACCTGCAAGGATCAACGGCCCAGGGTCGCATTATTGTCAAAAGCAGGAACCTATGCAGAGGGTAGTGCCGAATATGCAGCTTCCGTCGCATTGTTCAAGGAAGATGTAATCCTCCTCCGTGGGCATTTATGTTCGCCGGTATTGAAGGAGATCGTAGTCGTACCCGATATGCGCTGCGATGCAGGTACCATCAGTATAAGCTGGCGCCTCACCAAGACGTCTTCCAAAGGCCCGGTATTATATACTACCCCGGCCAGGACGCTGACGATTCTGCCAGTCAACGAATATAATCTGATGTTCCCTGCCGATGTAACAGGAAATTGTGCCGATTTACGGGACACGGCAAATGTTGTTGACGCCGGCGAGCTAGGTTGTGATATCCTGGCAGTATTGGTGCAGGATACGCGTTACGACGGAGCTACGCAAGATGGCCGTCCTTTGGCGGAGTGCTATAAAATATTCCGCACATTCACGGTAATCAACTGGTGCCAGTATTCCGAGAGCTGTCTGGAGCCGATGAAATGGGCTGTGGTCGTACCGAGGGATGTTCCAGGCCGACCAGGTACGGGATCCTTCAACGGGGTGAACGTTTTGGTCCGTGATCCGGATGCGATGAACCCTGCCGCCCTACCGAAGTATTATTTTGAAGATGCTGCAGGTACGGTACCTTATCCGGGTGCTCGGGTGGAAGAAAAGGAGCGGGCAAATGCCGGCGACAAGGTGGCGCAGGCAGGTGAAGAGGTCACGAGCTTTTTATTCAACGGATCGGATCCCAGGGGCAACCCAGGCTGCCCTACGCCGAACGGGCTTTTCGCATGGATGTTTACCCAGCATATCTTTATCAACGATGAGATAGCACCTGAGGTGTTGAATGACCGGGGTAGCGGGCAAGGATGGATCGGCTACCAAAATAAGGAGACCTGTGGGGGCGAAATTGTCATACAATTCACTACCCGCGATCTTTGCTCGGGCACGGATATCCAACAGGACTCCAGCATCACCTCCCTGGATCGGGTATTCTTCAATCCAGGAAGGAACAAATCGGCACGGATTTCAGTACCCGCTTCTTCTCTGAGCCTTGTCCCGAGGATTTTTGCAGGGGATGAGAACGCGATGGCTCCTGTCAGGATATGGAGTTACGCCTCCTCTTCCTTGTCGCCCGGGTTACATAGTATCAGTATCATTGCCCGCGATGATTGTGGCAACTTATCCAAAGAACTCGAAATTCCGTTTGAGATCAGGGACACGTCCATTACAGCTCCGATATGCCTGAATGGATTATCGCTTTCCCTGATGCCCAGTCCCGGTGGGACCGGGGATGACCGGGGCATGGTAGTGGTTTGGGCAACTGATTTCGTCGCAGGTCCGATCTATGATTGCAACGGACAAGGGGTAGGGGTTCTGGAGACCGATAACAGGGGCAGAAAACTGATCAAAAATTATTATGTGGTAAAAGATAATGGCGATGGGGTCTGGGACAGCAGGGATAGTATAAATGCGAAAGGACTCCCACTGAATAAGCGTACCAGTGTTACTTTTAATTGCGCGGATACCCGAAGTGCCCATATCCGGGTGCGGGTGTACAGTGAGGACACCCAGGGCAATATGGCCTGGTGCGAATCCTTTGCTACCGTTTCAGATCCATCAAAATTCTGTACTGGTGTGATGATGTCCTCTGCAATAAGCGGTAAAATCACCACAGAGAACCAACTGGCGATCGAAGGTGTAGAGGTCAACTTGTCGGGCAATAGCCGGATGACCTATATGACCTCTGCGACCGGGCAGTTCAGCTTCGGTAGTATGGAGCAGGGATATGACTACACCGTAACCCCATCCATGGACAGGGATTTCCTGAATGGCGTTTCTACTATGGATATTGTACTGATTACCAGACATATTCTTGGAATAAACCCACTTAATAGCCCGTATAAGCTCATCGCCGCCGATATCAATAATTCTAAATCAGTGACGACGATGGACCTCGTACAGCTCCGAAAACTGATCCTTGGAATGGAGGCTAAATTCCCCAGCAATACGAGCTGGCGGTTTGTGGATGCCAGCTACAGGTTTCTAAACCCATCTAACCCCTGGCAGATAGTCTGGCCGGAGTTGGTGAGTATTAACGATTTGTCCAGGGATGTAATCGCCAACTTTACGGCTATCAAGATCGGAGATGTGAACAATACTGCAGTGGCTACCACTACGCCACGTACGGCTGGAATATTTACCTTATATACCAACGAAATGAAACTGTCTTCCGGTGCAGAGTACCGCATTCCTATCCGGGCAGATCTAAAGGATATTGAAGGCTTCCAGTTTACGATGGGACTTAATCAAAATGTAGTTGAACTTATTGATATTGAACATGGTATAATGCAGGCAGAACATTTTGGGGTATTTCAAAAGGATGGGTTAATCACTACGAGTTATAATGTAGAAGGCCCGGTCGCCAAAACCTCAAAGGAAGCAGTGCTTTTTACCCTGGTGCTGAAAGTCCGCTCCGGTATATCGGTTCTTTCCGAAGTGCTAAGTATCAATGGCAAGATCACACCTGTAGAAGCGTTCAACTATCTCGGCGAGTTACAGAAAGTTTCACTGGCGTTTACCGCACCTTTTCCCGCTGCTTCCGCAACTACCTTATTCCAGAATATCCCCAACCCCTTTGCAGGGGAGACCTTGATTGGTTTTTATCTGGCACAGGCAGGTGAAGCTGTCCTCACCGTGAGTGATATCCAGGGCCGTGTGCTCAAGGTGATCAGGGGCAATTATGGCGTAGGTTATCAGCAGGTACGCCTGCGCAGCGATGGGTTGCCGGCAGGGGTACTCCAATATACCCTCAGCAGTGGCGACTTTACTTCGACCAGGCGAATGGTGGTGGGCAACTAAGCGTCCTTTGCCGGCTGACGCCGCCAAATAAAGTTTTGAAAACACTGTTTTTCAAAACTTTATTTGGCGGCCATAGGCGGCGGAATACTTTTTAGACACCCCCCGTATAAGGCTGTCTCCGAAAAGTCTTCTGCCGCCGAAGGCGGCCAAAGGACTTTCGGGACAGCCCCATGTAATTTACACAGCTCCTGGATTCCAATTTTCATGAGGAAATCGCCGCTGCCCTACATCCTGGAATATAAGCTGGACAATAGCCCGCAGAAGGCCCTGAGGCAGATCCGCTGAAAGCGCTAATTCCTCAGCGCCTGGGAGCGTGGTAAGCTCGTCATCGCCACCGGCATACATGTTTCCAGCCAGACCAAAAATATCGGGACCGGGGATGCAGAGGAGATAACGAGGTACTACGGACTATTCAAAAAAATCTTGTATAAGGCCGTCACGTTATTTTTTTCCTTCGCGCGCACCACTACCAAAAATAATGAATATTTTTACGGCAACCTCAATCCCTGTGCCGTAAAATGCTGAACCATATCTACATATCCCTATTGTGTGCAGCTCTCCTCTTTTCGGCAGTATTGCTGAAAGCTCAGGCTCCTTGTATGCCTAATCCTCATGGATTCCTCCATTTGAATCGTTCTTCTGGGTTATTGTCCGGCCGGGTGAATGCAGTGATCCAGGATCAGCAGGGGTTCTGGTGGTTGGGGCTGGAATCCGGTCTCCAACGCTTTAACGGAAAATCCTTCCAGACTTTTCGCCACCAACCTGGTGATTCCACCAGTTTGCCCAAGGATGGGGTAATCGCGCTGCATGCAGACAAGCAGAACCGGATCTGGGTCGCTTCATTAGAAGGGATTTGCCGTTACGTGCCGGAAACCGGGGGATTTAAGACCTATAAAATTAAAGGCAAAGAGCTACACCTTGGTTTCCCATCCCGCTTCCTGGAGGATTCGCAGGGAGACCTTTGGCTGGCCTCATCGATTGAAAAAGGACTGTTGCGCCTCCGTGCCGGTAGCGATACCTGGGAAAGATGTTACCTGCCCGCACAAACTACTATTCTGGGCAGGAATATTTGGGAGGACCGTCAAACGGGAGCTATATGGGTGATGTATAAATGGCAGGGAAAGGAATTACATTTTGGGTTCATAGATAGAAAGACCGGCCAGCTAATCCCGGGACCTGCTACCCTGAATGACCTGGTTCGGGATGCCTGCCATTTTGTGGTGGATCAAGACCAGGGCCTTTGGTCCTCCAGAATAAGCAAGAGCTGGTTTTCAGAGTACCTTTTCAGATACGATATTCCCACCGGGCAAATTCAGCGCTTCGATGTACATCATTATACTTTCATGCCGCTTTTCAAAGATAATAAAGATAGGGTATGGTTCTTTGATCCTGAAAATAAGGAATTTGGTTTTATCGAATCCGGGCAGAACCGCCCAACGGTCTATTGCTGGCCCAATTCTATAGATGGGCGAAAAGCGCTGCCGGCAGAAATTGTAGATATATTTGAAGACCGCGAGTCCAATATCTGGATTGCGACTATGGATGGGGTTTTTATTTTCAACCCGTTTGCGCCGAGATTTTTGCCGGTTTATGCAATCAGAGAGGGTAATGGTGATGAAAAAATCCAAAGCCCTATGGCCATATGGGAATCTCCGGAAGGGAAAATATGGATAGGTACGTATGGTAAAGGGGCTTTCTTGTTGAATCATAATTTACGGTTGGAAAAAAAGATTTTCACCCCTATTCCAAAAGGGTATGATGCCCCGGCCAATAGATCAATCTTTAATTATAACACCGTTTGGTGCTTCAGCAGCGACCGGGAAGGCAATATCTGGGCAGGTTGCCAGTCGGGAATATTAATGCAATTTTCGTCCACCGGGGAACTGTTGTGGAAGGGCCAGCATCCGGCATTGGATTCTCAGACCGTACGCAGCCTGGCCATGGATAGCGATGGGTATATTTGGGCGGGCACACAAGGTGGCATATTGGCCAGGATAGACCCCCAAAGCCGGGAGGTAGCCCGTTTTGAAGCGATGAGTACCTACAGCAAAACAAAGACGCGCCTTTACCAAATCATACCGGACAAAGCAGGTTGGCTGTGGTTGGTGTACAAAGATCAGATTCTGCATTACCATACGCCCACAAAATCCTGGGATTTGGTGCGGTTCTCCAGAAAAACGGAATTCGAACCTGGTACAGGTTATGAACTTATTACGGGGGCAGTATCCTGGGGGAAGGACAGTATGTTGGTGTATGGGCGAGATATTTACTGGCTGGACAAGAAGCGAAATATTCTTGGGGTGGCGGAAAAGTCCGGGGCTTTGCCTTCCCGGGTGATGAGTGCGGTTCGCAGTGGCGACGACCTGATACTTTCCTTTGCAACAGGCGTGGTGCGCTGGTCGCCCCTAACGGGCAAAGTGGTGCACTATTCCAGTCAGGATGGGTTTCCGGACAGCTATTCTGATGTGCCTAATAATAGTTGTCGCCTTTTGGATGGACGTATCGTATTGGGCTTTGGCAGCGAAGGTGTGTATGTTGTTCACCCGGATAACATCCGCAGCGCGGATACCCGACCGCCCAATGTGCATATTGATGGGATATGGGTGAAAGGGCAGCGCATTTCGACAAATCTTTACGGAGCGCCAAAAAACCTACGCCTGCGGCATTCGGAGAATTTCCTGACGGTGGCGTATGCCTGCCCTACTTTGCGGCAGCAGCACCACCTACGCTTCCGCTATCGCCTACGCGGGTACAGCCGCGATTGGGTGGACAATGGTACTAAACGCAGCGTAGAATTGACTGCCCTCTCTCCCGGGCGCTACGTCCTGGAGGTGCAGGTGCGCAACCGCGAGGGTTTGGAGGCGCTGCAGGTGGCCCGATTGCCTATCCGAGTCCTCCCGCCCTGGTACCTGAGCTGGCCGGCAATGACTATTTATGCTTTGCTATTAACCTTTGGGATTTATCGTCTTTATCGCTTTCAATTGAAGCGAAGAATAGAGATGGCCCAGGCCGATCGTTTGCGCGAAATAGATGCTTTCAAAACCCGTTTTTATACCAATATCACCCATGAATTTCGCACTCCGCTGACTATTATTTTGGGAATGGTGGGACAAGCAGAAGAAAATCCGGAAAAGCACTTTGGTAAAGCCATGGAGATGATCCGTCGAAATGGCAACCGCCTGCTGGAACTGGTTAACCAGGTGCTGGAATTATCCAAACTGGAGAGTGGTCATCTGGAAATCCGGCTGCGGCGGGGCGACGGGATCCTGTTTTTGAAATGCCTTACCGAGAGCTATACTTCCTTTGCGGCTACCCGCGGTGTTGACTTGTCCTTCTCCAGCGGTTTGGATGCGTTGGAAATGGATTTTGATGAAGAAAAAGTCCAGCAGGTACTCAGCAACCTGTTGTCCAACGCGATTAGGTTTACCCCACCGGGCGGGCAGATAGCGGTCCGGATAGAATCCCTTTCCTGGGACTTGGCGGACCTTCCTGGCACCATACGGAAGACTTCCAACAGCGAGGGTGTCCTCGCTGTACGGGTCAGCGACACCGGAATCGGGATTACTGCCGAAGACCAGAAACATATTTTTGACCGATATTATCAGGTGAAAAATGCGCTTAGCGAGACAGGTACGGGCATTGGCCTGACCCTTGCGCTGGAGCTCGCCCGGTTGATGGGAGGGGATATTACGGTGGAGAGCGAATTGGGAAAGGGCACCACGTTCACCTTTTATTTGCCCATCCTCCGGAAGCCGGGTACAGCGGTAGCAGAAGCATGGAGCTTTCAACCCAACCGCAACGGATATACCCCATCGGAGACAGTTGTTGACGAAGCAGTACAGACAGCAAGAGGTAAGCCCAGGATATTGCTGGTAGAAGACAGCCCCGATGTATTGCAGGTTTTGCAGGTGTTTCTGCAGGTAGATTACCAGATTGACACCGCAGTGAATGGCCGTATAGGCCTCGACAAGGCTATTCAGAACCTTCCCGACCTGATTATCAGCGATGTGATGATGCCGGAGATGGACGGTACAGCACTTTGTGCCGCGCTGAAGCAGGATATCCGCACGAGCCATATTCCAATCATCCTGCTTACTGCCCGTGCCGGATTACAGAATAAGCTCGAAGGCCTGGACCTCGGCGCAGATGAATACCTGGTCAAACCCTTCGAAAAGGTTGAGTTGCTGGCCAGGGTACGGCAGTTGCTGGAGCAGCGCAGGCGGTTGCAGGCCTATTATCTGCAACAAGCGCTTTCGGGCCCAGTTATCCCTGCTCCCGAAACCACGGTAAGGGCCAGTCGTACCGACGAGGAATTTTTACAAAAGATCCGTAGTATTGTAGAATCCCGTTTCTCGGATGCCAATTTCAGTGCCAGCGATCTGGAAAACGCCATGGCAATGAGCCACGCCCAGTTTTATCGCAAATTCAAAGCGCTGATGGGGATTAATGCCACCGAGTACCTGCGCAGGATACGAATGCAAAAAGCCCGGGAGATATTGCAAGATCCCGACCTAAGCATTTCAGAAATTGCATATTCGACCGGGTTCGGTGATCCGGCCTATTTTACCAGGGTTTTTAAGGAAGATACGGGGCTTTCGCCCAATGAGTGGCGGAGGTGAGCGGTAAACCAGCTATTCTTAGGGTATTGCCCATAAATATCAATATCGCAAAGAGAGGATATGTTGTAAGAAAAAAATGATAACGGCGGCCAGGGGAAAACCAATCGCGGAAGCATATTTACACAACCCCGCGAAGGCCCGCAGTCCAGGTGAAATCTAATATTTTTGAATCATTTACTTGTCATTATCCATGCTTATCTGTACAAAAAACGAAAATTATTGCCTTGATGCCATTTCCGCTGATTTGTTGAATCCTTTGTGGCAGGGGGAATGCCGTTTCTTTGCCGGGCGCTTTACGGCGGATATCCGCTTCAGGAAGCTTTTTAGGCAGCAAAAAATGTCAACTTCTATGTCTGCATGCGATTGCGGGGGCAGTTCACCTTCATTATTCCGGGTAAAAACCGCTCTGGGACCATCCCTGCTAATGGTGGTCATTGGTTTTTTCTTTGCCATATCCCCCCTTTCTGCACAGCAATTCACCTTACATTTTCCACATTTTGCAGGGCAGGCATACGATATTCTGTTCATGCGCGGGGAGCGTGCGGATACGGTCGCCACGGGTATCCTGCCTGCCGACGGACGTCTGGTATTCCCCCTTCCGGAGGGCAGGAAACAATATGCGGGCATGGTGCGCTGGCTGCTTCGCTCCGGCGGTGGGCTGGATATGGTCGTGAACGGAGAGGATTTTAAGGTCGAATGCCTTTCCCCTGAGCCTAATGAAGGGAATATTGTGTTCAGCGGGACCAGGGAAAATACTTTTTTAAACAGTAACTTCTACGAACAGGAAAAGCTCTTAGGGCAGTACGAGGCAATACGGATGGCCATTCAGGCCTACCCGAAAGACAGCCCCTTGTATGCGACCTTCGAAGGAGAGCTTCAGCGCTTATCGTCCGCTTATACAGCTTTTCAGCGTGAATTGGCGGCTACGCCCCTTTACGCGGCCCGCTTCCGCGAAATCGTAAATTTCACCCGAGGGATCAGCCGTTCGCTGGGAGGGGACGAAGCGCAGCGGGCGGCGGAGGCCGATGATTTCCTGAGCCGGCAGATGAGCTGGGCAGCCCTTTACACGAGCAACCACTGGGGCGGGGTAATCTATAGCTGGGTGCAGTTGCACCTTTATGCAATCAAAAGCGATTCGGCATTTGCGGGGAGTGCCCGCCGCATCCTGTCCAGGCTCCCCAATCCGGAGCTTTATACGGCATTCTGCGAGCGGATGGCATATTATTTTGTACAAAACGGGAAGGATAGCCTACTGGCAAGTATTGCCCCGGATATCCGGGCCAGCGGGATGCTGATGCGTTCCGATGGGCTGCTGGCCCAGTTGAGCGCAGTACAGCCCGGGGAGCTGGCTCCTGACCTGGTTATTGCAGGGGGGGGCACTTCGGATGGCAGGCTACAAAACCCCCAGATCCTGAAAGCTTCCGCCCTATCCACCAAAGCTACTATACTGGTGTTTTACCAGAGCGGTTGCGGGCCCTGCGAGACGACGATGCAGCAATTGCAGGTCAACTATAAGCTCCTTGCTGATAAAGGCTACCGCCTTATAACGATCTCGGCGGATACAGACCTGAAGCTATTCGGGGAAACCGCCCGGTCCCATCCCTGGAAGGATAAATTCTGCGATGGCCAGGGTTTTGAAGGACAAAATTTCCGACGCTACGGCGTTGCCGGTACCCCAACCCTTTTTGTGGTGGATAACAGGGGCCAGATCCGTACCCGCGCAGGAGGCCTCCCGGAGATTTTACCTTGGCTGGAGAAAAATGGGTGAGGCGGGGCGTCCAAATGCGCTCGAAATGGCTCCGAAGTGAGAAAACCAAAATGGCGCGGCTTAATAAGGTATTCGGTTTTGAAAGGGTAACCGGGACTCAGACGCTTATATTTCATTGCGGCACGGGACGGTCTGCAATGTGTCTCGAGCGGCGCGGTACGGGTACAGGCGGCAATCCGCCTGCGGGTGAAATCCCCGGATCCGGTATGTCGGGCAAGGACGGCAGATTTGACCCTTCCGGAGG
>JBEIGB010000119.1:0-10219 GCA_040382095.1 Lewinellaceae bacterium | reverse complement strand
AATTTTATAGCATATTCGGGGCAATGCCTGTCAGGGCAGAATTGCGCGCCAAATCAGCAGGAAAGTAGTCGATGGCAAGCCAATAGAAATTATCCATTGATTGGGATTTCTGTGGCCTGCCATCTAAGGAAATTGTGTTTCACAGTGTGAGGGGCTTGTTGCGAATTAATCGTACTTTTATATAAAATTCCTAATATGAAGATAATTTTTACGATTAATAAAAGGATGCTTAAGGTGATGAACGTCCTTATCAGGGTGATAAAGCTTGCGTAAGCTTTGGGGCTCAACTTGCGCGGAGGCCATCAGGTGGAAGATGTACGCTAAAGGTGCAGCCTTTATCCGGTTTGGAGTGCAAACTAAGCCGTCCGCCTAAAGATTCCAGGAGTTTATGACAAAGGGCGAGTCCCAAACCAGTACCTTTTTCTCCATGGGTGCCAGGGGTAGTGCGGAAGCTACCAGACTGAATACGGGAAAAGGAAGTTGCATCCATGCCATCCCCTGAATCGGAAACCTCGATTAGACAGTTTTGATTAGGGCATTGGCTTGCAGTAAGGGTTATTGTACCCCCTTCATGCGTAAATTTGATCGCATTGGTCAACAAATTGAGCAATACTATGCGCAGGATATTGCGGTCGGTATAGAGATTTAATTCAGCAGCACAGAAAATGGTAAGGTTTATATGCTTGGAGGTAATCCAGAACTCTACCAGTTCGAAAGATTCAATCATGACAGGACGCAGATGGAACTGTTCACGAAAAACCTCCTGTTTGCCAGCTTGGGAGAGCCCCCAGTAGAGCAGGTTGTCCAGGAGCATGCGGATGGAGAACACGCGGTGCCTGATATGTCCACCTAAAGAGGCGGCTTGTGTTACTTGTCCGTTCTGGAGCAGATAGCTGATAGTATCGCCAATATTTTGAATACTGAGCATGGGACCGCGCAGTTCATGGCCAATGATAGCCATAAGATGGTCTTTGGTTCGGTTGAGGACTTCCAGTTCCTGTTTTTGCTGGGCGATGGTCTGCCGCTCTTTTTCCAGTTCGCCGGTCCTGGCAGCCACTTCTCGTTCGAGTAGTTTTTTGATCTTGTCGAGCCGATAGAGGCGCCAGCGGATTCTTGCCCAGACGAAAATAAGCATTGAAAGGGTAAAGAGTACAAGAAACCATCCTTTCAGGTAAACCGGGCGTAACACCTCTATAGGAAGGGAAAGTTCATTGGGCGACCAGGTGCCTTTAGCAGCGGTGCCTTTGATGCGAAGGGTGAATTTTCCATAAGGCAGACTGGTGAACCGGAGATGGTTTTCCCATATCTTAGTCCAGTCTTCGTCCATCCCTTCGATTTTATATGCATAGCGGTTTTCAGAGAGCTTATCGTAATCCAGTAGCGCAAACTCTACCTGAAAGGAGATTTGTCCGGGGTGGAGTGTTATAGTATTGTCTTCCAGGAACTGATTGGTTTTGCTAATAAACCTTCTTTTTTCGGGGTCCCAAACATCATAGTTGGTTAGGTACAATGGGGAAGGCGGAAGATCGAATTCTTCGAAATCCCTTGGGTTAAAGCGGTTAATTCCTGCGATTCCCCCGAAAAGATAGGTGCCGTCCGATAGTTTCAGATAAGAACGACGGTTAAACTCGTCGTGGGTCAGCCCGTCGCTTTCGTAGAAAATATGGGCGGTTGGGCTGTTGGGGTCAAAATAGATAAGCCCGCGGTCGCTGGGCAACCAAAAACGGCCTTTATCATCTTCAAATATGGCGTGCAGGTTGGGGTTAACAATGCCTTCCCCAGGGCCAAACTGGGTGATGATGCGGTCATTTTTGTGCTCCCATTTCAGTAGGCTATTTGTGCGGGTAGCTATCCAGAATACCCCTTTGGGTTTTTCATGAATATAGGAAATATACTCTTGGGAAAATTTAGGGAAACTGGCTTTAATACCTTTGTCTGGATCGAGTAAGTATAACCCCTCATTCGTAGCGGTCCAGATGCCTTCTTCGTTTTCCCATTGAAAATTGACCTGGCGCTTTTCCAGGCCATCGGTATTGAAGTGGGGGTCGCGATATACTTTTCTGCTAAGGGTATCTACGCGGAAGATACCTAAATTGCTGCCCACCCATACGTTCCCTTTTTTATCCACAAAGGGATTGAGCAGGTGGATTGAACCTGCTTTCCTTTCGTTTAGCCCCATAATGGGGAATTTTTCGTACTTTTCGGTACGGGAATCTATCCTGATCAGGTAATCGACATGGGTGCCAATCCAGACGTAAGGCCCATCCTTGCAGAGTCCAAACAAAAAGGGAGTTGGTGTTGGTATCTTCTTGACAACCGGACTGTGTGTGGAGAATTTGAATAATCCTGAATAAGTTCCAGCCCAGACCACACCTGGCTGTACCTCAACCATTTGCCGTACGCTAACTGATGGGTTGACCAATCTTTTTTCAAAACGCTTTTTAATAAGGCGAACGATGATGAATTGCTCGCGCTGAGTTAACCAGGCCCTATTGTTTGCATCGAAGTGAATTTTGGGAATATTCTGCATGGAGGTTTGGGCGGGAATTTTGCAGATTTCTTGACCTGTCTGATTGAAAACATGAAAGTTGTTTTCTCGCCACAACCAAATCCTGCCCTCTCTGTCGAAATCAATGGTTATAAACCGGGACAAATCGCCATACACGGGATGTATGGATTGGAGAGGTTTACCCAGGGTTTTATAATAGATAGCCGCACGCTCTTCTGGCTGTATAGTATTTATCCATACGGTTCCACTTTTATCAAGTCTTAACCCCCAAAAGCTTGTACTGAGGTCAATATACTGGCTGTCAATACATTTACCTTGAGGGGTAATGCATCTTAGGGTATCCCCGGCGACAACCCAAAAGGGCTTTCCGGGTCTGTCTATCAAAATGCTGCGGATAGGGGCTTTCGTGGGATGCTTATAAAAAAGGCTCCACTTTCCTTTTGAATAGGCAAATATCCGGCCATCTCTCATGCCGGCATACAATATTTCCTGACTGCAGGTCAGTTTTTGGATGCGCCCGTTAATGGGGGCATTTTTTCCAATGGAGGAAGAAAAGGGCAAAAGGTGTCCTTCCACCGGATCGAGCAGATAGGGGACGAAATATTTTTCTAATTTTTCTTCGGGGTTATCTCTAGTGGACTTATTTTCGGCAATGAGAAGCTTTCCATCAATCTCTCCCAAAATTTCTATCCCGGTATTGATTGCCCCAATGATTTTTGGATCCTTGAAGTACCGGAACTGATGTCCATCGAACTGCGCAAGGCCACCAGGGGTAGAAATCCAGATAAACCCTTTTTTATCTTGATAAATATCCCGGTCCATAGGCTGGGCAATTAGGTATGCAGCGCCCCGCAAACACTGATGGTCTGGCCTGAAACGTAGGAGGAGAGGTCAGAAGCCAGGAACACACAGAGGTCGGCCACTTCTTCGGCTTTGCCGAAGCGCTTCATCGGGATGTTAGCCAGGTAAGCATCCCGGGTTTGTTCGTTGAGCTGGTCGGTCATATCGGTGGCAATGAAGCCGGGGGCTACGGCATTGCAGCGGATATTGCGGGAGCCCATTTCTTTTGCGATAGATTTGGTAAACCCGATGATACCCGCTTTAGAGGCGGCGTAGTTCGCCTGCCCGGCATTGCCGGTAATGCCCACGATAGAGCTGAGGTTGATAATAGATCCCCCGCTGCGCATCATTGGCCGGAGGACGTGTTTAGTGAGGTTGAACACCGATTTTAGGTTGGTATGGATGACCTTGTCCCATTGTTCTTCGCTCATGCGCAGCATGAGGGTATCCTGGGTAATCCCGGCATTATTGATCAGCGCGTCAATTTTTCCAAAGTCCTGCAGTACGGAGGCGATGAGGGCTTCTGCTTCCTGGAAGGAGGAAGCATCGGAAGGGTAGGCTTTGACACGGGTGCCCAACTGGCTGAGGGTTTCTGCCATTGCCAATGCTTGTTCGGCAGAAGAGCGATAGGTGAAAGCTACGTCGGCCCCCTGTTCTGCAAAGCGGCGGACGAGCGCTGCGCCGATGCCGCGGGAACCTCCAGTGATGAGGGCGGTCTTTCCTGATAAAAGCTTCATGGTTTATAGATTTTTTCCTTTAAAAATTTACCTGTGAAAGAGCTTTCGACTGTTGTAAGCGCTTCAGGACGACCCTGGAACAGCAGTTGGCCGCCTTTTTCCCCACCTTCCGGCCCCAGGTCAACGACCCAATCGGCTGACTTGATGACTTCCTGATTATGTTCGACGACTACGACGGTGTGTCCCTGTTGCACGAGTGCATTAAGGGCATCGAGGAGTTTGCGGATATCGTGGAAATGCAGGCCAGTGGTGGGTTCGTCAAAAATAAAAAGGCAGTGTTCGTTCACCCGCTCCTGGCCGAGAAATGCGGCGAGCTTCACCCGTTGTGCTTCCCCTCCGGAGAGCGTACTGGACGATTGGCCGAGCTGGACATACCCCAGGCCCACATCCTGCAGGGGTTGCAGCCGATGTACGATATCCCCGGCACCAGCAAAAAAAACGATGGCTTCGTCAATACTCAGGCTGAGAATCTGGTGGATATCGAGGTTTTTATAGGTTACCTCGAGTACTTCTTCTTTGAAGCGTTTGCCGTTACACACTTCGCATATTAAACGGACATCGGCCAGAAACTGCATTTCGATGACTTGTTCCCCTTCGCCCTTACAGGCATCGCAGCGCCCGCCATCTACGTTGAACGAGAAGTGCCTGGGTTTGAAGCCACGGATCTTGGAGAGCTGTTGGTTGGCCATAAGCTCTCTTATGGCATCGTAAGCTTTCACATAGGTGACGGGATTGGAGCGGGAGGATTTTCCAATCGGGTTTTGGCTGACCATTTCGACCTGGCGGATGAGGTGGAGGTCGCCGTCAAGGCCGGTGAAAAGGCCGGGGGCTTTGGGATGGGTTTCCCCCAGGTGCTTCTTTAACGCGGGGTAGAGGATTTGGCGGATCAGTGTAGTTTTGCCCGACCCCGATACCCCACTGATGACAGAAAAAGCTTTTAACGGGATTTGCACATCAATATGCCTGAGGTTGTTTTGCCGTGCGCCGCGGATCCAGATGGAATGCACAAAATCCCTTCGTTTTGCTGGTAAGGGGATGGCCATCCGGCCACTCATGTATTTCGCGGTAAGGCTATCGCCTGCTTCGGTGTAGATATCCGCATAAGGGCCGGCAAATATCACCTCGCCGCCGTAGATCCCGGCCGCAGGGCCGATGTCAATGAGATAGTCGGCATTTTTGATCAGGTCTTCCTCATGTTCGACGACGATAACCGTATTGCCGAGGTCCCTGAGCCGCCTGAGTACCCCGACCAGGCGTTCCGTATCCCGGGGGTGCAGGCCAACGCTGGGTTCGTCGAGGATATACATGGAAGAGGTGAGGTTGCTGCCGAGCATCCTCGTGAGGTTGATGCGTTGGGTTTCGCCTCCGGACAGGGTGGAGGAGATGCGGTCAAGGGTGAGATAGCCGAGGCCAAGCTCGCACATAAAGCGGAGGCGGGACCTGATTTCCAGCAAAAGGCGCTTGCCGATTTGGGCATCAAAGGGATCCAGCTCCAGTTGCTCAAAAAAAATGGAGAGGTCCTCGGCAGGAACGTTAACCAGCCCGGTGATATCTTTTCCGCTGATTTTTACATAGGTGGCCTCTTTGCGCAAGCGGCCGCCTTCGCAAACAGAGCAAAGGGTCCTGCCCCGATAACGGGCCAGCATAACGCGGTTTTGTATTTTATAAAGCTTTTCTTCCAATTCCCGAAAAAAAGCAGATATCCCCGCTACATATTCATTGCCGTTCCACAACAGCTTGCGTTGTTCTTTGCTCAAATCCTGGTAGGGGGTATGGACCGGAAAACCGAAACGGTGGGCCTGCGCCAAAAACTCGTCGAGCCATAGCCCATGCTTTTCCCCCTTCCAGCAAGCAATGGCACCGTCATAAACGGATAGCGATTTGTCCGGTACCACTTTGCCTTCTTCGATCCCCATCACCTGACTGAATCCCTCGCAGGTCGGGCAGGCACCATAGGGGTTGTTGAAATTGAACAGCTGGGGAGTCGGTTCCATAAATACCACCCCATCCAGTTCAAAGCGGTTGGAAAAAGCTTTCATGGGCTGCCCCGCAAAGGCTACCAGACAATCGCCCTCGCTTTCGTAAAAAGCCGTCTGGATAGAATCGGCGATTCGGCGCTTGTTGTCTTCCTCCCCGTGCCTTACAGCAAAACGGTCTATTAATATCAAAATCTCTGCCTGCTGTTCTTCCAGCGCCTCAAGGGAAAGATCGAGCACAGGATCGCTACTTTCCAGAAAATCCTGGATATCAGATAAAATACCGTTTTTGAAAAAGCGGGTGTAACCTTTCTGAAGGAGCAGGCCCAACTCCTGCGACAGCGTGCGGTGCCGATACTTATATGGCAGGGGGATAAATAATTCTACCCGCTTCCCTTCTTCAAAAGTATGGATATAATCGGCTACATCCGCAACCTCGTGCTTTTTTACCAGCTCCCCGGATACCGGTGAATAGGTCCTGCCGATACGGGCAAAGAGCAGACGCAGGTAATCGTAGATTTCGGTGAGCGTGCCGACCGTAGAACGCGCATTGGCCGTTGAGACTTTTTGTTCAATCGCGATTGCCGGACAAATCCCCTTGATATAGTCGAGGTCGGGCTTCTTCATCCGCATCAGGAATTGACGCGCATACGAGGAAAGGCTTTCCACATAGCGCCGCTGGCCTTCGGCAAACAAGGTATCCATCGTCAGGGAAGATTTGCCGGAGCCCGACACCCCCGTCACCACCACAAATCGGTTCTTTGGAATGGCCAGGTCTATGTTCTTCAAATTGTTCGAACGGGCACCCTTGATAAAGATAACGTGACCCTCTCTTTCAGGCAAAGGCGCCGCCATTGCTGATTGTTTCCCCGGCATGAACGGTTTTTGTTTTGTACGGCAAAATTACACAATCTTTATTAACCCACAACAAATCGAATAAATACGCCCCCTGGCCTCCTGTGCCCAAACGAGGTAATTATTCAAACCGCCTGAGAAGGTTATTGCTGAAATTTTGGCTATATCCATCTAAACCACCTGTTTCCGGCTACTTTAAGAAATAAAAAAGGTTTTTTAACGTAAAAAGCATTTTTTTTAAAAAAAATATCAGCCCAGGCGTACAAGATTTAAAATATATTTCTACCTTTGTTCCACACAATTAGATCACTCACTTATTTCACCCTCTAACGCATTCATTTATCGGCGTAAAACTTCTACACTAAATAAGTTTTTCAAATTCACTCCGTACAAACTATTTAGTTATGCAAGTTATGTCGTTAAACGATCAGCAGCTCATTATGCGTTATTTGGAAGGTGACGAACGTTGCTTCCAAATCCTCCTCAACCGGCACGAACAAAAAATCTTTACGTCCATCTACCTGTTCGTAAGGGATAAAACCCTCGCCGAAGATATCTTCCAGGACGTGTTCATCAAGATTATTGATACGTTGCGCAAGGGCAAGTACAACCATGAAGGTAAATTCCTGCAATGGGCGTTGCGGATTGCCCACAATATGTGCGTTGACTATTTCCGCAGGACGAAGCGGAGGCCAAAAGTGTGCCCCACAGAAGCTTTCGATTTGTTCGACCTCAATAAAAACGCAGAGCATTTGGTCGAAGTGAATGCCGAGCAGTCTATTATCCGCAGTCAAACCCACGACCGTATCCGCAACCTGGTAGATATGCTGCCGCCCGAACAGCGGGAAGTAGTCATCCTCCGCCATTATGCGGATATGAGCTTCAAAGAAATCGCCAAGCTGACGCGGGTTTCTATCAACACTTCCCTGGGTAGGATGCGCTATGCACTTATCAATATCCGTAAAATGGTGGAGGAAAAAGAGGTAATCCTCCAATAGAATAATCGAAATACGCGCTCTAAAGCACGTATTGGCGCAGCCGTGCCATCTGATAATTGAGGCGGAGGTTGCGTAAAAACCCTCTGGTATGTCATTTGGCGGCCTGCACTGCCAAATAATATTCCGCCGCCTTCGGCAGCGAAAGAAAGTTTTGGACGAACACTTTTTTCACTGATTTTGCGAAGCAAAATCAGTGAAAAAAGTGTTCGTCCAAAATATTATTTGGCGGCGTCAGCCGCCAAATGACCAAATGATGGCCTCCGGCCTTTTTACACAACCTCTTCAAAACTTGCGAGACATCCTCCGGAAAATTTTATTCTGCCGCCGAAGACATCTTTAAAGTGACTTCCAGCGATCGCCGCACTTCTCTTTAGGCCGGCGGGGCACAGGATCATATCCAAAACCGCCCCACGGATGACAGCGGCCAATCCTTTTCGCTCCCAGCCAAATGCCTTTGGCTACCCCCCATTCGCTTATTGCCCCCACAGTATAGTGTGAGCAAGTGGGCTGATAACCGCATTTGCCCGGAAATAAAGGGCTTATGGCCCATTGATAGATCTTTATCGGCAGGATAAACAGGGACCGCCATAATCTTCGCCATACGCCTGAAGGCAAACCTTTCTGTTGCATCTTGTAATAGGTGATTGCTTGAAAGCTGATTGCTATTTTGCTAAAACAAACACTGCCTCCGTTCGGTTGCGTGAGAGCAGGGCAGTCTGGTCAGGGGCACCGGGAATAACAAAGTGGACCAGGTTCTTTTGGTCTGCGTACATTTCCGTCAGGATAGAACAGTTAACCTTCACTTTGCCGATACCAGGCACAGGGGAAAATTCTATATAACACCATGCTGCCTGCCCATCATCGGACAACTCTTTACCGAGGAGCCGGCAGTGCATCTTCCTGCCGCCTGCGGTAATACGGAAGTGCTTTTGAAAATAGGATTCCAGATATTGATCTGCAGAGCTGGATTCCCGCGGAGTACATAAATACAGCGGGCTTGTACCTTGCTTTTTCAGCGCAGCCTCCAGGTCATCCAGAAAGATGTAGGCCGTAGCAGTTAGCAAATGGTTGTCAGGGGAATATTCAACCACAGACCTGCTGAGGTGCAAAGGGTGCAAACGATATTCGGTTCTCGTTGCCTGTAAGGGGCAGGTGAACAGTAAAGCAGCCAAAAAAAGGGAATGGGTCATACTTCCCACGGCAGCCTTTCCAATGCCATGACCAGGGCGTTGGCGGCGGCACCACCCGAAATAAACAGGTTCCACTCCCGCTGTCGGATGTTTGCAATGTTAAAAGCGAGGAAGGCCGCCAATAAAACAATTGCTACGATGACCAGTTGCCCGACTTCTACACCGATGTTAAAAGCAAATAACTGCTGTACCACAAGGTTGAGTTCGTCGCGCGACATAATCGCCCGCAGGTAATTCGAGAAACCCATGCCGTGTATGAGGCCAAAGCCCGCAGCAAAAATATAATTGAAGTTTACCCGCCGTCCAAAAGTCCCCTCTTCGATATCAGCCTCAAATCGGTGGGCGATGACATTATAAACCGCAGTAACAAGAATGGTTACCGGAATGAGAAATTCCACCCAGGCGACGTTGCTGGGGATGATATCCAGTGCCGCAAGTGCAAGGGTGAGGGAGTGCCCGATCGTGAACGCTGTTACTAAAATAGCTACTTTTCGCCACTCTGCCAGTTTATAAATCGCACATAGCGCAATGATAAACAGGATATGATCATACGCGCGAATATCTGCGATATGCTCGAAGCCTAATTGCAGGTAAGTCTGGAACATGCTTTGCATAAACCGAGTTTAAAAGGGCCAGGATTCCTGAACGGTATATTACGGCGCATCGTGCAGAATATAAACTTGGGATTGCCGCAAAAGTTATTTGGAGTTGCGTGAAAATTCCTTTCGCTGCTTCCGGTGCAAAATATTGTGCTCAACACGTCTTATTAGGTATGGGGTTGTGTAAAAAGGCCGGAGGCCTTCATTGGGAGTCAGCCACAAAATAATATTTTGAGCGAACACTATTTTCACTGATTTTGCCTCGCAAAATCAGTAAAAGTAGTGTTCGCTCAGAACTTTCTTTCGCCGCCATAGGCGGCGGAATACTTTTTACACAACCTCACAAATTTTTTTAAGAGGGTGTTACACAAGTATTTTACCTCCTGCGGCAGCAAAATAAAATTTTTTCAGAGCGCTGATTTCATTGATTTTGCGAAGCAAAATCAATGAAATCAGCGCTCTGAAAAAGATTCTTTGGCGGCGTAAGCCGCCAAAGGAGTTATGAGACAGCCTTT
>JBEIGB010000118.1:0-10372 GCA_040382095.1 Lewinellaceae bacterium | reverse complement strand
GCCATCCAATAGCAGCTCAGCTTCCGGTGTTGCAATCGAGCGGGTGATTCTGATCCCACAAGGCGGCAGCCCGATCAATATCGTAACGGGCAATGACATTACTGGGGTTAACCTGGGCGATGTCGTGACGACGAACCTGCTGGACGGCGACAACAAAGGCACGAACAGCTGGGTATATAACGGGACGAACCTTCCTGACGGTACGCACGAGCTTCGCGTAGTAGTACGCGACGACTGCGGCAACCTGTCGAAGCAGAGCTCGACGTACTTCACGGTCGGTGATGACATCGGCACGGCACCGATCTGTATAGCAGGTCTTTCTACGGCATTAGTTTCCAATCCGGGCGGTAAAGGAGAAAATGTAGCTATGGCTGTCGTCTGGGCTACTGATTTCATTGCCAGCCAGATTTATGATTGTAATGGGCAAGGCCCTGAGACTGATGCATCCGGAAAAAAATTAATCCGCAAATATTACATCGTAAAGGATAATGGGGACGGGATTTGGGATGCTGCCGACAGCCTGGATGCCAGGGGGTATCCTACCCAAAAGCGCACATCAGTAATGTTCAATTGTAATGATGCTGAATATACCTTTGTCAGGATTCGTTTGTACAGCGAAGATGAGAGGGGGAATATGGCCTATTGCGATAGTTACGCGATAGTCACCGACCCACGGGAAGTCTGTGGAAAGGGTCCTGCCTCTGCAGAGGTTTCCGGAGGTATCATCACGGAGTATGGCCTTGCGGTCGAGGGTGTGGAAGTCAACCTGTCGGGTAATTTGACGATGCTGTATATGTCGGATGAGAAAGGAAAATATAGTTTTGGTGGCCTGGAGATGGGGAATGATTACACCATCACCCCTCATTTGGACAGATATCCGATGAACGGTGTTTCAACTTATGACCTTGCGATGATTACGCGGCATGTCCTTTCCCAGCAACTGCTGGATAGCCCCTATAAAATGATTGCTGCGGACGTCAACAATTCCCGTTCGATTACCACTTTGGATATCATTCAGTTGCGAAAAATGATTTTGGGTATTGAGGGCAGTTTTCCTTCAAATACCAGTTGGCGGTTTATTGATGCCGCTTTCAATTTTCCTAATCCTCAAAATCCCTGGCAGACGTCTTTCCCGGAAATTGTAAATGTGAACGATCTCGAAGGGGATATCAGTGCATCATTTATTGGGATTAAAGTTGGGGATGTTAGCGGGAATGCAACGGCTTCAGGCGGTTTAAGAGGTTCGGGGTATTTGGGAATGCGTGTTGAAGACCAGGCTGTGAGCGCAGGTGCGGTGACCAGGATCCCTGTCTTCGGCGATTTGAATGCCATCGAAGGGATACAGTTCACGCTTAATTTCGACCAGCAGGCCGCCGAGCTGCTGGAAATTGAATACGGTATCGCAAAAGTGGAAAATATCGGTGTTTTCCCACAGCAGGGAGCGGTGACTGCCAGCTGGCATACCAACCCAGCGTCAGCGGTTGTGGAAGGGATGCCATTCTTTACGTTAATTGTTAAAGCGAAAAAAGATATTGCTTCTCTGGCAGAAGTCCTCAGCCTCGACAGCAGGATCACCGCAGCTGAAGCCTACAGAAGGAATGGCGAATTACTTTCCCTGAAACTGGGTATCGAAAAAGCTGCTGAACAGGGATTTGGGCTAAAACAAAACGCACCTAACCCGTTTGCCGGTGAAACGGTTATTGGCTTTATGCTTCCTGTTCCGGGGGAGGTTACCCTTTCCTTTACCGATGTGCAGGGAAGGACGGTTAAGGTAGTAAAAGGTACTTTTGGCGCCGGCTATCAGGAAATCAAAGTTAAAGGTTCGGACCTTCCCGCTGGTGTCCTGCAATATACCCTTTCTTCGGGTAGCTCCTCGGCCACCCGACGCATGATCGTGACTAAATGATGCGGGGCTTTTAAGCCGCTGTTTAAAATAACTCGATGCTTAAAAGAACCCTTTGCCGGCAAGCCCGGCGAAGGGTTCTTTTTTTAATGTTACGGTTTTATAACAAAAGCTTCTGATCTGTCCTGAGGTTGTATAAAAAGCCCCTGGCTTTTCATTTGGCGGCTTGCGCCGCCAACAATACTTTCTTTCGCCGCCGAAGGCGGCGGAATACTTTTTACACAACCCCGTAAATTTATTTAAAACGCTGATTTTGTTTATTTTTCGAATCAAAATGATCAAAATCAGCGTTTTAAATAAATATTCTTTAGCGCCGAATGCTGCCAAAGGACTTGTGGGAGCGCCTCAATATTTTTTAGAGCGCCCCCAAAATTCAGCCCAATGCCCCACGCAACAACCTCTCCTGATTTTTTTATTTTTATTTAGACTATTTCCATATAATTATAAATTTACTTATTTTCGCCACACGCACTATCGCGTGTGGCGATGCCCTGAACACTTTGCAAACAATCTTAAAAAACTTTAGTTATGTTATCATTGAAAGAAGCAACAGCGGAAAAGCACCGGATGGCAGAGCGAATGCCCTTTAACATCCGGATGTTCAAAGGACAGTTGGACAAGCAGGCATACTTACATTATCTGGTGCAGCAGCAGCATCTGTTCAGTATATTGGAAAAAGATCCGTTGCCCCATCCGGCACTCAACCGATCAGCGGCTGTTGAGGAAGATATCGCCGGGTTGATAGCGGCAGGGGCCCGGCGGGGCGACGTGCTCGAAAGTACGCGTGCTTATGCGGATTACCTGAGTGGATTGAACCAGAACGATCGGTTGCCGCATGTTTATCTTCACTATCTGGCACTCATGTTTGGAGGCCAGATGATGAAGTCAAAGGTGCCTTCAGGTGGGAAGATGTACGATTTCGAGCAGATGCAGGAAGCGTTGATGGCGGTGCGGCAAGTGCAGCAGGATGCCTGGGCCGGGGAAGTGAACAAAGGGTTCGACTATACGATCGCTATTTTTGAATCACTCGATGCTTTGGTTCAGCAGGAAGTGTGACGAAGTGTTTCAGGATATTTGGATTGAAAAATCATTCTTTTTTAAAGTGAAAAGGTATGGAATGGCTGAAAGGAATTGGTCTGATCGGATTCATGTTCTTTTTTATCAAGGGCCTACTATGGATCGTAGTTTTCTTGTTGATTTGGTTTGGTCTGATCAACAAAGAGCGCGTTGAAATATTTAAAGCCCGAATAAAATTTTGGAAAAGGGCAAGTAAATAAGGAGAATTTGTAGATTTTCCCAAAAAATGTTGATCTTCCGGGAAAATTCGCATCTATGTCGAGCCGACTATTCAAAGGGCTATCGGGTATGTTCATCATACTGCCTGTGCTACTGTTTTCTGCTGCTTTCGTCCCTGCGTCTGCCATCCCTGGTGGACAGCGTTGCGACCCTGCTTTAATACCTATTGTATTCGTCCATGGTTTCCTGGCCTCTGGTGACACTTACGCGGGGCAAGTGGTCCGTTTTAGTAGCCAGGGGTATTGTGCGAGCCATCTGCATGTATTTGACTGGAACACCCTGGGGGGTGGGCCTAAGGCTGCCATAGGTAAGCTGGACGAGCGCATTAATCAAATCCTCGCCCGGACAAAATCGCAAAAGGTCCATCTGGTCGGGCATTCTGCAGGTGGGGGGCTTGGATACGCGTATCTTGCCGATTCTGCCCGCGCACAAAAAGTAGCGCGATACGTTCACATCGGAAGCGGTCCGCAGCCAGGGCCAGCAGGTGCCAAAGGAGAAGTGCCTACCCTCAATATCTACTCCGAAGACGACCTGGTGGTCAAGGGAAAAGATATTCCCGGGGCAACCAATGTGCAGATGAAGGGATTAGACCATTATCAGGTCGCGACGTCCGGGGCGACCTTCGACGTGATGTTCGATTTCTTTAATCCAGGCAGGTCCCGCCTTGCGGTGAAGGGGGAAAAAGCAAAAAATGCCGGTATTTCCGGTAGGGTACTTACGCTGGGAGAGAATACCCCTCAGGCAGGCGCCAAGGTGCAGGTGTACGCGCTCGACCCCACCAGCGGGTTCAGGAAGCAACAGCAACCCGATGTAGTCCTGACGGCAGATTCAGCCGGGTATTGGGGTCCATGGTCTGCAAAACGAGGCACCTTTTACGAATTTTGTGTCGAAACAGGGAAGGCTGGCGAGCTTCCCGTCCATTACTACCGGGAACCTTTTCAGGGAACAAATTCTTTGGTTTATCTGCGTACCCTTCCTGGAGCCGGCTCTCCCGCAGGCCTCCTGCTTGCAGCGCTGCCCCGGAAAGACGATCAGAGTGTGCTTGCCGTGTTCAGTTCTTCCCGGGCAGTTATCCACGGGCGGGATTCTTTGAGTGCAAATGGGCAGGATCTTTCCTCATCGGCATTGTGCCCGGCTGCGAAGACGGTAATTGCGATGTTCCTGTACGATAACGGCGATGGCCAAACGACGCTTGCCCCGCACAATAATTTCCAGGTAATGCGGAGTTTCCTTACCGGGGTGGACTGGTTTGCCCCTGCTGCGCCCCCGGCTTCTCTGCGCTTGCGTCTGAACGGCCGCACCCTGAACGTCCCCAATTGGAGTGCTGCTAAATCAGGGGTGAGTGTTGCGGTGTTCGAATGACCATCCTGGCCCTCCTGATTGGTACCGGGTTTATCGTGGCGGCACTTTTTATCCTGCCCGGTACATATTATTTTACGCGGTATTACTGGGGCCCTGCAATCATGACCTGGTTTAGCTGAGATTATATTGGTATTGAGGGCGAAAAGGAATGGTTATTCTTCCTTTCAATGCCACTTTGAGGAATTTAGGCAGGTTACGTGACCCGGGAATGCCATAGTGTGGGCAAAATAGTTACCAGGGCCTCGATGCAATATTTCTTTAAACACAATACAAAAAATACCGGATTCTATGCTTAAGCCACGGCTTTCCTTCATGCAGATCATTAATATGAATGTTGGTTTTTTTGGCATTCAGTACAGCTTCGGGCTTCAGCAGAGTGCGGTGAACCCGATTTACGATATGCTCGGCGCCCAGCCGGATCAAATTCCCATACTCAACCTTGCGGGGCCGATGACCGGTTTGCTTATCCAACCGATTATAGGGGCTCTGAGCGATAGCACCTGGCATCCGCGGTTTGGCCGGAGGAAGCCCTATTTTTTTATCGGTGCCCTGTTGTGCAGCCTCTGCTTATTCGTCTATCCGTTCAGCAGTACCTTGTGGATGGCCGCTGGGTTGCTTTGGGTATTAGATGCAGCAAACAACACTGCCATGGAACCGTACAGGGCGTTTATTGCAGATAAACTTCCGGAGGAACAATTTGGGCTCGGGTTCCTTTCCCAGAGCTTTTTTACCGGCCTGGGGATCACACTGGCCAATATCTCCCTTTTTGTTTTTCAAAAATATATCACTGGTACTGCGGGTTCGCTGCCAATATGGGTCTATGCATCATTTTTCCTGGGGACGATATGCTCTATCGGCTCTGTATCCTGGAGTATGTATAAAACCCCGGAAATTCCGCCTACGGATGCCGAGCTGGCTGCCCTTCGCGAGCGGAACAGGGGGATGCCCCATCCGGTCCTGCAATTTTTCTTGTCCATCATCACCACCCTGGTAGCCTATTTACTGGTTTTGCTGCTGCTCCCGGTCACCCTTTTCAAAAGGGACCTCCTGCATATTTTTGTAAAGAAAACCGAATCCCATCCGGTACTCCGCGTTTTATTTGCCCAAAACCTGGAGATCGTGGATGCTATCCTGAGTATGCCCTCCGTGATGTGGAAGCTGGCGCTGGTCTATTTGTTCCAGTGGTATGCGCTTTTTTGCTACTGGCAAAATGCAGCCAAGAGTATTGCGCAGTCGGTATGGAAAACCTCTCCAACCGGTGACAAAGCCCTCTTTGAGGAAGCGGTTGGCTGGACTGGCCTGGTAAACGGGTGGTACAATGTGGTCACTTTCCTGTCGGCTTTTGCGCTTGTCGGGCTGGCTAAAAAGTATGGCCCCAAAAATGTCCATTTTATATGCCTGTTATTGGCAGGTTTTGGTCTTCTTGTGTTCCCCCTGATCGAAAACAAGTGGCTGTTGTTACTGCCGATGACCGGCTTCGGGATTGCGTGGGCAAGTATGATGGGGGTGCCTTACCTGCTGGTCGTCCATGAGATTCCTAAGGAGCGCTATGGTGTATATATGGGAATTATCAATATGATGATCGTTATCCCCATGATTTTTCAGACGCTGACCTTCGGGGCGGTTTCCAGGCATCTCCTGCATAACGATGCCGGGCAGGCCATTACTTTTGCTGCTTGTCTGCTGCTGATTGCCGCATTGGCGACCCTGCGCATCCCGGCAAAACAAACGGTAGCCTGAGGGGGGACGCTTACTTGAATTTGGAGCGGAATAAATTGCGAACATTCATGGATTTTGCAAACCAACGTCTTTTTCAAAGCCAGTCAGAAAAGATCCTGAACGACTTGATCCAGGGAAATAATCCTTCCGATAAAGCTTTTCTGGATCGTTTTTCGAGCGGTCTGGATACGATTACGCAGTTGTATGGGGATATTTATGGCCATCATCCAAAAGCACAGGCTTTTTTTGCGGAACTCGTCCGGATACTCGCCGAAGCCCATACCGCCAGAGGCAGTGACCTGAAGCAACGGGATGAAGAAAAAGAACGGGCGGACATCTGGTTCCTCAGCAACCAGCTTGCGGGGATGAGCCTTTATGTGGATAGGTTCTGTGGAAAGCTCGCCGATCTTCCGGACAAACTCGAATATTTATCCAAGCTGGGGATTAACCTTCTCCATCTTATGCCGGTATTTGAGAGCCCGGAGGGGGAAAGCGACGGCGGATATGCAGTATCAAATTTCAGGGAGGTTGATAGCAGGTTTGGAACGCTGGAAGCACTTAGCACTTTGCGAAAGGCCATGCAGGATAAGGGCATGTACCTGATGCTCGACATCGTCCTCAACCATACTTCGCACCATCACGAGTGGGCGGTAGCAGCACGGCGCGGTTCGGTCAAACACCAGGATTATTTTTACATGTACCCCGACCGCAGTATCCCGGACCAGTTCGAGCCATTTATGCCGGATATCTTCCCGGAAAGTGCACCGGGCAGTTTCACCTATCTTCCAGATTCCGGGAAATGGGTGATGACGGTTTTCCACACCTACCAATGGGACCTCAACTATACCAACCCGGCAGTATTTTGTGAAATGCTGGACAATATCCTTTTTTATGCCAACCTCGGTGTTGACCTGCTGCGTATTGATGCTCCTGCATTTATCTGGAAGCAGGCGGGGACTACCTGCCAGAATTTACCCCAGGCCCATACATTGCTCCGGCTGATTAAACAGTGTGTAATGGTGAGTGCCCCTGGTATGGCACTACTCGGCGAGGCAATTGTCGCACCTGCAGAGATCATGAAGTACTTTGGCACCGGCGATTTCACGGCCCGGGAGTGCGATTTCGCATATAATGCAACGCAGATGGCCTTGCAGTGGGATATGCTGGCCACGGGGGATACACGTGTTATGCTGGCCGCGCAGGATATACTGTCGCAAAAGCCCTTTGGCACCTCCTGGATAACTTATACCCGCTGCCATGATGACATCGGACTGGGATATGACGATTCTATGATTGCTCAGACCGGACAGGATCCATTTAGCCACCGAAAATTTTTAAAAGATTACTATTCAGGCGAAATCGGCTACAGCCCGGCGCGCGGAGCCTTATTTTCTGCTAACCCTAAGACAGGAGATGCCCGCATCAGCGGCTCACTGGCCTCTCTTTGCGGGCTGGAGAAAGCATTATTGGATCAAGACCGCTCCGCTGTTGACCGCGCTATCCAGAAAATCCTGCTCATGCAGGCACACAGTTTTTTCCTGGGGGGCCTACCGATGCTGTTTTATGGCGATGAAGTTGGTTATACGAATGATTATAGCTACCTCCAGGATCCGGGGAAAAGCTACGACAACCGCTGGATGCATCGCCCACAGATTGACTGGGAAAAAAACAGCCGGATTGGGCTCATCGGTACGGTGGAACAGCGGGTATTTGCCGGTACTCAGAAGCTGATCCTTCTCCGAAAGGGCCTCGCTGTAGTCTCCGACTTGAAAAATCTGACCTGGATGACCCCCCATAACCTCCATATTCCCGGGTATTTGCGCGCTTATCGCGAAAAGCGCCTTTACTGCGTTTTTAATTTCAGCGGATATGCTACGCGCCTGACCTGGTACGCGTTCAAAGAACATGGTATGCTACCTGTCCGTCTCTATGACCATTGGAGCAGCCAGGCCTTTCAAGTCGGATTGGATCACGAATATCTGGAGTTTCCTCCTTATGGATTTTTCCTCCTTGAACCTATCGCATAGGCGGTGTGCAGCAATGCTTACAATACAGCCTCACGCTTATTATGAGACCGCCTCCTTTAAAAAAATACTCACGCAATTCCAAACAAGCTAAAATGCCTTGTATTTTTTGAAGGTAAAATTGCATAATACGGAGAAAGGGTATATTTTTGTGGCCACCAAAAGTACGCGGGAATAGCTCAGTTGGTAGAGCATCAGCTTCCCAAGCTGAGGGTCGCGAGTTCGAGTCTCGTTTCCCGCTCCATATACTCCTCCTGGAGTGCCCGGATGGTGGAATCGGTAGACACGCAGGACTTAAAATCCTGTGGCCATTAAGGCCGTGCGGGTTCAAGTCCCGCTTCGGGCACCATTTTTCTAAAGCACTTCTAAAATCCTGCACAGGTACGTCCAGAATTTTCCAACAGAAGGAATATGTACTTTTTCATCTGGTGAATGTGGGTGACGTATCGTTGGCCCGAAGGAAACCATATCCAGCCCGGGGTAGTGTTCGCCGATAATTCCACATTCGAGCCCTGCATGGCAGGCACTGACTTTGGGCTTGTCTCCAAACAGCTTTTCGTACTCGTTCACCATAATTTTCAGGATCGGGGAATCGGGATTGGGCGCCCAGCCGGGGTACCCTCCGGATTGCTGGACCTGTGCACCGATTGTTTCGAAAGCGGCGCTTACTGCATCGGCAATATCCCGGATACCGGATTCGACAGAGCTCCGCTGCAGGCACTGAGCTTCGAAGCTGCCTCCCCGGAGGGTGACTTTAGCAAGGTTGTTTGAGGTTTCCACCAGGCCGGGTACGGCCGGGCTCATCCGGTAAACCCCGTTGGGTACGAGGTAGAGTGCCCGGAGTATCCGCTCCTGGTCGTCTGCTGTTGCCATGGCGACAGGGGAGGGGCACTCCCCGATTTCGATTTTCATATCGGGGTCGGGAATGCGGTATTCTGCACAAAGCGCGTCGGTGCGCTGCCGGGCAGCCGTAAGAAAATCTTTTTCCCTTTCGGCCGGAAGCGCGACGATGGCTTCGGCTTCCCTGGGGATTGCGTTGCGAAGGTTGCCGCCGGTGAATGAAGTTAGGCGTAGCCCACAATCGGAATGGAGCCGATAGAGCAGGCGCAGGAGGATCTTGTTGGCGTTCCCACGCCCGAGGTGGATATCTACTCCGGAGTGACCACCCTTTAAGCCGGATACCGAAACCCTGAATCCCTTGTACCCCGCAGGTACCGTTTCCTCCCGATACTCCAGAAAGGCAAAGGCGTCCAGCCCACCGGCACATCCGATCGTCAGCTCATCGTCTTCCTCCGAATCGAGGTTGAGCAGGGTTTTTCCGGTCAATATCCCTTCCTGAAGTGCTTTTGCCCCACTCATGCCCGTCTCTTCATCTACCGTGAACAGGGCTTCGAGGGGTGGATGGATAAGGGTTTGGGATTCGAGCACGGCAAGTATGGCAGCTACTCCAATGCCGTTATCTGCACCAAGGGTGGTGCCTTCAGCACAGACCCATTCCCCCGCAACCTTACTGCGGATACCTTCTTCATCAAAGTCAAACCGGGTATCGGCATTCTTCTGGTGGACCATGTCGAGGTGCGCCTGAAGGATTACGGTAGGGTGACCCTCCCTGCCGGGACTGGCAGGTTTTCGGATAAGCACATTGCCTGCCGTATCCGTACGGGTATCAAGACCAAGTTGTTTCCCAAAAGCGAGGACCATCGCCACGGCTTTTTCTTCTTTCCTGGAAGCACGTGGGACAGCACTCAAGTCGGCAAAATGTGCCCAAAGCGCTTTAGGCTCCAGGAAGCGGACTTCGTTTTGCGTTGTAGGCATTGCATCACATTATTAAAGCATTCAACAAATCTTTATGGACAAAGGGTGCATCATTTCCCTGGGTTTTAGGCTGAAATTCCGGGAAGAAGCTGTCTCATAAGTCCTTAGGTTGTGTGAAAAGTATTTTGCCGCCTACGGCGGAAAAATTAAATTTTTCAGAGCCGCGGGGGGGGTGGGGTTTTTTTTTTTATTGGTTTTTTGGTGGTGGGGTTGATAAAATTAAGATTTGGGGGGGGTGGGGGGGGGGGGGGGG
>JBEIGB010000117.1:0-10430 GCA_040382095.1 Lewinellaceae bacterium | reverse complement strand
CCCCCAACGCATGCCAAATGCTTGTGCACAGCGGCGGACTCAACATACTTTGGGCGGCTTGCCCCGCAAAAGAATATTTCCCAGAAACGCCGTTTTTTTTGATTTTGCTTTCAAAAATAAATAAAACCGGCGTTTCAGGAAAATATTCTTTGGCTGCGAAAGCCGCCAAAAGACTTGTGAGACAGCCTCTGAGAACAAGCATGTGGCATCCGTTGGGAGGGCACACGACCAGTTAGAGTGCTGCCTCGATTTTATTGACGAAGGCTTGCTTGGAAGCTGCGCCGACCAGTTTATCCACCACCTCGCCATTTTTGATGACCAGTATCGTAGGGATAGACCGGATACCGTACTTCATGGATATCCCTGGGTTTTCGTCCACGTTGAGTTTGCCAACGAGCACTTTCCCTTCATATTCATTTGCAAGTTCTTCGATGACAGGGCCGATCATGAGGCAGGGCCCGCACCATTCTGCCCAGAAATCAACAACAGCCACCCCTTGTTTGTCCAGGACTGCCTCTTTGAAGTTTTCGTCGGTGAGTTTGAACGCCATGATTGAATTTGGTTTGTTAATGAAACAATAAAGATGTAGAACAAAGATTTGTTAAAATGGGTTCTAAACGACGGGATTTTTTAATGAGGGGTCACGGCTTTACGGGGAATATCATCCGGTCGGAGGCGTTGAAAAAGGCGGGATTACCCTGGTGCGGTCGCGTTGCAGATATCCTGAAAAGTTTGAAAATGCGAGGAAAAATAGTCTTACGGTATCTCGGGATAATTTTAGGGGCACTATCCGTACTCCTCCGTTATTTTTTTATTGCAGACCCTGTATTTGCAGAAATCTGGTACAGCCGGTTTTTTTTTCAGTTCGTCCGGAAGGTCCTGGATTTAACATTTGGCCAGTTGCCTTTTGCGGGCATTTATTTTTTGGCTGTTATTTTGTTATCGGTCGTGATTGCTTTTTTGCGGGGCTTATGGCGTAAGCCGGCACCGATTACCTGGAAATCAGTAGCATTTTTGCGGGGAGTGGGCAATTTTTCGGGATATGTTCTTTTTATGTTTTATGTGCTCTGGGGGTATAATTACAACCGGATCCCGGTGGAAAAGCAGCTTGGGCTGGACATAGTGCCTTTAGGCAAAGTGGAAATTGAACAGCGGCTTGTGGGGCTCACGCAGGAATTGGCTGCCATGCGTGCTGCATTGCCGGCGGGCGGTATAACTGCGGGCAGGATAGGGCCGGGGATGGAGCAGGAGCTGCGCCGGGTTGTCGAAAAAGTCCTTTCGGGGCATGGATTTCCGGTGGAGGGGCGTGTAAGGGCGCGCTGGATGCGTCCGGAGGGTACTTTTCTGCGGTTCAGTACGGCGGGGTTATACCTGCCTTTTACCGGAGAGGGGCATGTAGATCCGGGATTGGCGCCTTTACAGTGGCCTGCGGTGATGGCACACGAATTATCCCATGGTTATGGGTTTGGGGATGAGGGCGTATGCAGCTTTTGGGCCTTACTTGCATGCCGTACTTCGAAAAACCCCTATATACGGTATGCGGGGGCGATGTCCTATTGGCGCAGCCTGGCCGCAGCCTACCGGGAGTACGATCCGGCCGCTTTTGCCAGGCTGAGGGAGGGCTTGCCGCTTGCAGTAAAGGGCGATCTGGAGGATATCCGCAGGGCAATGCAGCGGTTTCCAGATTGGGTTCCCCGGCTGCAATACAAAGTATATGATGCTTATCTGAAGAGCCAGGGGATAGGGGAGGGCATGCTCAACTACGACCGTGTGTTGTTGCTGATGTCGGCGTATGAAAAAAAGAAAGCGGGTATTCAGCCACCGGATTTACGGGTTTGGGAATAGCCTTTTTCCAGGAGTAAGGCCAGCACGCGGTCGCGGTGGTCACCCTGGATAAGGATTTCCCCGTCTTTAGCGCCTCCGCCGACTCCACATCGGCTTTTGAGGTATTTAGCCAGCTCTTCCATCGCCGTTTCGGGCCCTTCAAAACCTTTGATCAGGGTAACGACTTTGCCGCCGCGTTGTTTCTTGTCGAGGTGGATACGGAGTTTTTGCTGACCCGGTTGCAGGGGCTCCTGGTGATCATCTGATGGTTCGAAAGAAAAGTTGGGGTTAGTAGAAAAAACGATTCCCCCAATGCCTTCCGGTGGTTTGTTCTTGCTCATTGCGAAAGAATTATGGTGCTTCTATTTTTCTACCCGCCATTGCTTCGGCAATGGTCTTGTCCATTGCGCGGTGGGCAAGGGGTGCGGTGTAGGTATTGAGCTGTTCGATGGCGCGGTTGATGGCATCTTTATCCTGGCCTTCCATCGCCATTTTGAGTTTTTCCGTAAGTTCCCGCGTCTTTTCCAATTCAGATAGTGAAAGAATCGCGGCATGTTGCTGGAGGAATTTCTCGGCACTGAGGACGATCATATTCCCTTCGTTTTTTGCTTCCAGGACGCCACGTGCGAGCATATCCTGCTGTGCGTAGCGTATAGATTCGATCAGCATGCGCCCCATTTCTTCCTCGGAAATCCCGTATTGTGGGCGCACTTCGATAGATTGCTCCACTTGCGAGCGTTCCTCGAGCGCCCTTACCTGGAGGATACCATCGGCATCTAGGAGGAACTTGATTTCGATTTTTGGTAGTCCGGCGGGCATTGGTGGGATACCCTGCAGCGTAAACTCTCCTAGTTTCCTGTTGTTGGCGACCAGATCGCGTTCGCCCTGGAAGACGGCGATTTTGAGGTTGCGCTGCCCGTCAACGGAAGTCGTATATCGGCGTCCGACGCGGGTAGGGACTTTGGAATTCCTGGGAATGATCACGTCCATGAGCCCGCCCATAGTTTCTATGCCCAGGGAAAGCGGGGTAATATCCAGAAGCAGGAGGTCCTTCTGGTTGCCCGCGAGGATATCTGCCTGGATTGCGGCTCCGAGGGCGACGACCTCGTCGGGATTGAGCCGGTCGAATACTGGTTTGCCAAAAAAGTGTGCTACGGATTTCCTGACGAGCGGTACGCGGGTCGAACCGCCGACCATGATGACTTCGTCAATATCCTTGAGGGCATAGCCCGAGTCGGCCACGGCCTGTTTACAGCATTCGAGGGTTTTGTCCACCAGGGGTTGAATGAGATTTTCGAACGTTTCGCGGGTGATACTGCAATCAATGGATTCGAGGCTGCCGGTATAAACATCTGCCGTGCTGAGGGCTTTTTTTGCCTTTTCTGCCTCGAGGCGCAGGGCCTGGCTGCGTTCACGGTCATGTTGCCCTTCGCCTGCGCGTTTGAGCCAGAAGTCAATGATGGCCCTGTCCATGTCGTCACCTCCTAAAAAGGTATCGCCATTTGTGGCAAGGACCTCGAAGATACCGTCCTGGATGCGAAGGATGGAAATATCGAACGTACCGCCACCGAGGTCATAGACCGCGACGGTTTCTGTTTTGCTGGGGTCAAGCCCGATCCCGTAGGCCAGGGAGGCTGCGGTAGGCTCGTTGACGATACGGAGGACGTCGAGGCCGGCCAGCTTGCCTGCGTCGCGGGTCGCCTGTCGCTGGGCATCATTGAAATAAGCGGGTACGGTAATCACAGCCTTGCTGATCGCTTCTCCGAGGGCTAGCTCGATGCGCCGTTTGAGGGCTTTGAGGATTTCGGCGGAGAGTTCGATGGGGTTGTAGTATTTATCGTTCACACGGATTTTCACCAGGCTGTCGGGGTCATCGTCAATGATATGGTAGCCGAAGTAGCCTTCGATCTGGTGGATATCCCGATAGGATTTCCCCATGAGGCGCTTGACGGAATAGATGGTATTTTGAGGAGCTGCAATGAGCAGTGCCCTGGCTTCGTCGCCAACGGTCACGGTTCCATGTTCATCAAAGTGGATGATAGAGGGTACGAGCGCGTTTTGCCCGTCCTGGCCTTTGACCGCCACGGCTTTTCCGTCCTGCATGAAGGCTACCAGGCTATTGGTCGTACCGAGGTCAATGCCTACGATCAGGTCTCCTTCTCTTTTTATATCCCCGGATTTGAGGTCTATAGCGAACTTTGCCATTCCTGGATGATTTGTGGTGCGAAATACCTTGTGTTAACAGTCCCAGGCGCATCTTTGTTTGTTGGCTGTTACCAAACGCGGGGATTATGGAGTGTGCGAAGTTTATTTTTTTGCAACTTCCGCTTTGATTGCCGTTAAAGAATGGTATCTTTAAATTTGCTGCATGGCTCCGGGTGGCAGGAGAAACAGCCTTTATGGCTCCTGGACGGCAGCTGCCAATAAATCAGTTAACGGAATTGCGGGGCGGCCCCGTCACAACAAATCAAATGAACGCCATACTATGGGCAGCATAAAAAAAGAAGGGATTGTGGAAGATCTCTCCCTTGCACAGGACATTATTACCCACCGCTCTTCGAGGCTTTTCATCCTTCTTGGCGGGTTTTTTGTTGCGAACGCCCTGGTTGCCGAGTTTATCGGGGTCAAGATTTTTGCCCTCGAAAACACCTTAGGGATTGCACCCTGGGACTTCAACCTTTTCGGCAGGGAAGGGGCACTGCAGTTCTCTGCAGGGGTATTGCTCTGGCCGGTCGTCTTCATCATGACGGATATTATCAATGAGTACTATGGAAAGCGTGGGATACGCTTATTGTCTTTTCTTGCGATTGGTTTGATCACCTATGCTTTTTTTATGATTTTCCTGGCCATCCAGCTTGCTCCGGCTGATTGGTGGCAGGTGCAGAACGCTGCCCGGGGCGTACCGGATATGCAGGCTGCTTTTCAGGTGGTACTGGGGCAGGGTTTGATGATTATTGTTGGTTCCATTACAGCTTTCACCATTGCGCAATTTGTAGATGTCGTTGCTTTTCACCTGATCAAAAGAGCGACCGGTGAGCGCATGATCTGGCTGCGTGCGACTGGCTCGACGGTGGTTTCTCAATTATTTGATAGCTTTGTGGTATTGTATGTTGCGTTTATGTTGGGGCCTAAGATTGCGGGTACAGTAGAACCCTGGACATGGCCTCAACTACTCGCGGTGGGGGTAGTACAATATGCGTATAAGTTTGGTATGGCGGTATTGCTTACGCCTGTCCTCTATATTGTGCATTATATCATTGATGCCTATCTTGGCAAAGATTTGGCTGCAGCGCTGAAGCGAAAAGCCACAGATTGGAACTGAAAAACTGCTAAGGGATGAGAATGCTTTACCGGGCATTTGCGATAGCCGGGTTAATTTTTCTAAATAGTTGTAAGGATAAAGAGCCTTCCGTCAGTCCATCGTGGCTGCCGCAGTTCAGAGTCGAGGTTTTTTCCCGGGAGCTGAGTGAATGCAAGGAACGCGTCGGGTATTGTGCGCGTTTCCACGCCGAATATCCGGTATTCGGACCAGATCTCGATTCTCTGGTCGGTAAGACGGTCAATGCAGCGATTATCAATGCGATTGCAAATCAGGTTACAGACAAAGAAACCACAGGGCCCGATGGCGCTTCCCTGGAAAATGCCGCCCGGCACCTTTTTCAACTTTACTACGCCGACAATGACCGATCTGCTTATTATTCGACCTGGGAGTGGACTACTTCGAGTGAGATCCTGTTCTTATCCCAGGACGTACTTTCTTTGAGCATCGAAAATAACAACTATACCGGAGGGGCTCATCCGAATATGCACGCTATTTTCTTGAATTTTGATTTAAACACGGGAAAAAAAATCCAGTTGAAGGATGTAGTCAGGGATATGAAGGCTCTGGAAAGACTTGCCCGTACCGCATTTTACCGGGCAAAGGGTTTTTCCGATGAAGAGGTTTCGGTCATGGTTGCCGATCGGCAGATTAACTTTGCGTTTCCGGAAAATTTTGGGATTACAGAAGAAGGGCTGTACTTTTTTTACAATACCTATGAAGCGGGTTCATACGCCGAAGGCCCTCTGGATTTCGTGTTATCCTGGAAAATGCTTGAAGGGATTGCGAAAAACCCCCTGCGATGATTTTTTATGCACCAGTGGAGACACTGGGTTCAGGGAGAAAAAACCTTCGTGCGGATGAAAATAGCGTACATTTCTACAATATCAGCGCTTCATAATAAGTCTGTTTTGGAATTTTTATCCTGCAAAATTCAAAAATGTGCGGATCATCCCCAATCTTTGCACCCCTAATTAATAAATTGTAATATGGGCCTCAAATGTGGCATCGTCGGCCTGCCTAATGTCGGCAAATCTACCCTTTTCAACGCGCTTACTTCGGCAAAGGCACTCGCTGCCAATTACCCTTTCGCTACCAAAGAACCCAACGTGGGGATGATCACCGTGCCGGATCCACGCCTGGATGCGCTCGCGCGTTTGGTGAAACCCCAGAAGATCCTTCCCACTACAGTAGAAATCCTCGATATCGCCGGGCTGATCAAGGGCGCATCAAAAGGGGAGGGGCTGGGTAACCAGTTCCTCGGCAATATCCGCGAAGTGGATGCAATCATCCACGTAGTGCGCTGTTTCGAAAATGATAACGTCATCCACGTGGACGGAAGCGTTGACCCCGTCCGCGACAAAGAAATTATTGACCTCGAACTCATCCTGAAAGATATCGAAACGGCAGAGAAGCGCCTCGACAAGTACCGCAAGCAAGCGAAAAGCGGAAATAAAGAAGACCTGCGCGCTGTAGAGCACGCCGAAAAAATCCTCCGCCACCTCGAGGAAGAAAAACCTGCACGTACAATCGCACTGGATGAAGAAGGCATGCAGGTCCTTCGCGAGATGCTGCTGCTGACCGGCAAGCCCGTTCTCTACGTCTGTAATGTGGATGAGGACTCTATCCTCTCCGGTAATGCCTACACCCGTCGTTTCCAGGAGTCAATCGCATCGGAAAATGCGGAGGTCATCTATGTATCTGCAGGGATCGAAGCGGATATCGCCGAGCTGGAGACCCAGGAGGAACGGCTGGCCTTCCTCCGGGAAATGGGGCTTGAAGAAGCCGGGGTCAACCGGTTGATCCGGGCAAGCTACCACCTGCTCGACTTGGTCACGTACTTCACCGCAGGTGAAAAAGAAGTCCGCGCCTGGACGATCCGCCGGGGTACAAAAGCACCGCAGGCCGCCGGGGTGATCCACTCCGATTTCGAAAAAGGGTTCATCCGTGCAGAAGTGATCAAATACGATGATTATATCCAGTATGGATCGGAAGCCGCAGTGAAAGAAGCGGGGAAAATGGGTGTAGAAGGCAAAGAATATGTCGTGCAGGACGGTGACGTGATGCACTTCCGCTTCAACGTCTGACAGGAGCCTGAGCCTGGCAGGCCGGGTATTCCTAGTATTGCCAGTCGTCGAGAAATTTTACGAAAATCTGTACGAGGTTGGCGGCATCGTCGAGCCCGCGGTGGTGCGTGCCATTGAAATCAAAGCCTTCGGCCTCGACCGCATGTTTCAGCCCCCGGGTTTTTTTCAATCGTTTGAGATCGTGGTATTGTTGTTTCAGATTGATATGATGTGCCGTCCAGTCGTCCTCGAGGCGGTGCAGGCGGCAATCGTTAATCAGCATACGTTTGTCGAAGCCCCCCCCAGGAGCAGAGGAGGTATTCTTCCTCCCAAACCCCGGCCCAGTCCTGAAAAGCTTCTACGACCTGTGGGAAGGGTTTCGCACGGTCCACATCGGCTTGTTGGATCGTAGTCAGCTCCTGGCAGAAACTGGAGAGAAAGGGGTTGACCACAGGGCGGATGAAGCGGTTGAAGCTGCCCTTTACTTCACCGTAGCGATTGACTTTGAAGGCCCCGATTTCGATAATTTCCTGTACCATGCCGGGCGGGCTCCCCTGCCAGCAGGTGGCTTCCAGGTCAAATATGATAAAGTTCACCAGATTTACGATTTTTCGAGTTCCTTCCTGACCAAAGTGGGCCGGATATTTTCCCAGAATATTTTTTTTTCAAGATCATACCCTTCCATTCGATTGTGGTAAAAGTACAGCAGCAGAAAATTTTCGCTGACGACTTGTCCCTGCTTGTTGACGCGCAAAGGTTTTTTGAGGTGGAAGGTCCCGAGCCTGGACAGCCCGTCGCGGATCAATTCCTTTGGGGGCAGAGCGATAGCAGGAGAGAGTTTGACCGCTCCGGACACTGCTTTTTGCTGCAGGACGCGTTGTAGCTGGCCCACGACGGTTTCAAGGGTATCATTGTCGAAGACATAATCATCAGGGGGCAGACGCAGTACGCCATAGAGATCGAGGCGGGCATTCTCGTTGCGGAGAATTTCGAATGCTGCGAATGCCAGCAGGTGGCTGGAAAGGACGATATTGTCCTTATGATAGCGTTCGACGATTTTCTGGGCGAGGATTTTGGTATATTCCGATTCCCGTTGCAGGTCTTCGTTGATGGTGCTGTTGCTTTCGAAATATTCCTCGAGCCGGATGGGGTTTCCGTATTTGTCATAGCTTTTACCATGTTCGTCCACCGGATTGCCGAGTACATCCATGGGTTGGCCGAAGGAGAAGGTAATGTCGTTACCTTCGGCAAGGACCTGCCAGGTAAACTGCAACAGCTTGAAGGGGTTGAAAAAGGCGTCCTGTGTTTTGATAAACCGTTCCCTGCCGATATTTTTGAGGTGTTGCTCGATGAGGAACTGGGCTTCGAGTACGAAATGATAGCTTAGTACCAGGGGTACGATAAATACTTTGTCTTTGCGCCCGGACTGGAAGATGGCCCGCTGCGCTTCTACTGTAGTGCCCAGGAGGCCCAGTTTCAGCTTTGATTCGAGCACACCCGAGCGCGACCGGGTACCGCCGGGGAAGAACAGGCTGTTGACACCCCGCTGGATGGAGAGCTTGGACATCGCTTTGAGCGTTTCCAGATAGATATCGTTTTTTTTGCGCCGATCTACCCGATAGGCACCGAGACGGTTCGTAAAGTAGGCGACATAACCGGCATTATAAAGGTTAAGGCCGGCCCCATAAGAAAAAGAGGGCAGTCCCGCGACCAGGTCCAGGCAGTACCCGATCATGATTGAATCGAGGTTGCTGAAATGGGTCGGGACGATCACAACAGTACCCTGGGTAGCCAGGGCGCGGACCTTCTCCACCTCGCCTTGTACGATGAGCTTTTCACTGAGCCTTCTGCGCCCTCCGCGAAGATGGAAAAAACCGCGTTGTTTTGCCTGTAGCAGGCGGTTGAAGAACACAGTGAGGAACTTTCGGGCAAAAAGGAAGGTTTTTATACGAAAGGTCCCCACGATTTCTTCTGCATAGCGGTTGAGGATGAGGCGCAGCAGTGCTTCGTTATTGGCGGCCGCTTCATTGTCGCTGCGGTCGAGGGAAGCGGCGACGAGACGTTTTTGTATCCTTGCCCAGAACTGGCGGTCGTTGGGGGGGTCCACCTTCCAGGGTTCTTCGCGCATGCGTATCCGTTCCAGATAGACCGTTTGTGCGATGAGGTCGGAGAGTTTGGCCGGCGGGTACTTCATGAGGCGTTCCAGGGTAAAGGCATTGATTTCCTGGATAAAATTCCGTCTGTCTTCGCTGATTTTATATATTGGCCATTCCGAGATTTCCGGAATCACGTGCGGGTAAGTATTCTGTATCTTCGTTTTTGTTTTATTCATGCATTTACAGCCCACAGGGGCGGTTTCAGAGTGAATATTCGCTGCGCAGGGATTCGATATAGGTGAGGATTTCTTCCCTTCCCATGCCGGTATTAGCCGCGGAGATAAACTGCCGGGGCAGCTCGTGCCAGTGTTCGAGCAGAGCAGACTGGATTTGCCGGATGTTGTTCTCCAATTCGGCAGGCTTTGACCGGTCGGCTTTGGTGTAGATCAGTGCAAAAGGCACGGACAAGGTCCCCAGCCGGTTGATGAACTCGATGTCCAGTTTCTGCGGGGGGATATTGGCATCCAGGAGAACAAAGGCGCATACCAGTTCCGACCGCAGGACGAGGTAATCCTGGATCATTTTTTCCCAGTTCCTGCGCTGGGATTTGGATACGACAGCGTATCCATAGCCTGGAAGGTCCACCAGGCGCCAGAGCCCGTTGATGAGGAAAAGGTTGATCGTTTGCGTCTTTCCGGGCTTTTTTGACGTGTGCGCCAGGGCACTGCGCCGGCAGAGCATATTGATTAGCGAGGATTTGCCCACGTTTGAGCGTCCAATGAACGCAAATTCGGGTATCCCATCGCCAGGGCAGGCCTGGTAATTGGGATAACTCCCCAAATATTCGGCTTGGCGGATTTCCATTAAGAAATATTTAGCACAAACAAAAGTAACAAGAAATACCGGGAATCCGTTGAATAAAGCAACGCTTTCCCGAAAAGGGTGTCTGTTATCTTTTACATTGACCGTAGCATAATGTTTTTTTGAGGTTGTGTAAAAAGTATTTTACCGCCTCCGGCGGCAAAATAGAATTTTTTAAAACGCCGGTTTTGGTTATTTTTATATGGAAAAAAAAAAAAAAACCAGCTATTTAAAATAATATTTTTTTGGTGAGTCCCCAGTTTG
>JBEIGB010000116.1:0-10693 GCA_040382095.1 Lewinellaceae bacterium | reverse complement strand
TGGGTTAACACCCCCCGGACGGTTCTTGGGCGGCTGGCCCCACAAATTAATATTTCTTCGCGCGCGGCGTTTTATTTTTTTTGGTTCCCAAAAATCATTCAAACCGGCACGCTGAGAAAACAGTATGGGGTTGTGTGAAAAGTATTCCGCCGCCTACGGCGGCGAAAGAAAGTTTTGAACGAACACTATTTTCACGGATTTTGCGAAGCAAAATCCGTGAAAATAGTGTTCGTTCAAAATATCATTTGGCGGCTGACGCTGCCAAATGACGACCTCCGGCCTTTTTATGCAACCCCATACTGTTTTGCTGCCAAAAGTATAAAAAAGGAAGTGCCGGACAGCATCGAAAGCTCGTTCTGCGGCCAGCGCCTGTGAACCTACACCGATAAACCCTTTTTTTGCCCCAAACTTTTCACAAAAAATTTTTTACAAAGGCAAAAAGCATTACCTTTGCCATTCTTTTTCGGAAACCATTATGGTAGTGATATAAAAGTGTAAGTATAATGAAAAGGACTTATCAACCTTCAAGGAGGAAGCGCGCGAACAAGCACGGGTTTCGTTCGCGCATGAGTACTAAAAATGGCCGCAAGGTACTGGCCCGCAGGCGGGCAAGGGGTCGCCACAAACTTACCGTCTCTGACGAGCGCCGCCTCAAATAATCGGTCTGACCTATATGAGGTGGCGTCCCTTCACTGTACCGTATCCCCTCTCAATATTCTGTAACGTTTGCGGGCTTCCACTGCAAACGTACTACCGGAGTATTCTATAAAGAGCTTTTCGTAGAGCTCCTTAGCCTTCTCTTTATTTTTAAGATGTTTCTCGTTGATTTCGGCCAGGGCGAATAAAGCGTTGTCGGCACGGATTCCGTCAGCGTGTTGCCCGATAATAGTCGTGTACTGACGTGCTGCGTCCTCATACCTACGTTGTTTCATAAACACCTGTGCGCGCAGATAAGCGATATCGTCTTCCAGGGAATGTGCCGGAAAATCCTGCTGTAGCTTGTCAAGGCGTATAAAAGCTTCCTCGAAGCGGTTCTGAAAGATCAGCAGATCGGCTTCCGCGTACCCCTGCAGGGGGAGGGCGGTAGTATCGAGCCCCAGGTTATCGGTGATAAAAATAGAAAGGTCGAGGGCATCATTGGAGATGAGGTTGGAAGTGGAAGCTTTGAGGACATCAAACTGGGCCTGTGCCCAGGTAAAATCCCCTGAATAATAGGAAAGCCGGGCATTTCTGAATCGTGCCTCGTTGCCGAGCTGATCGTCTTTGAAGGTTTTATCCACCTGGGAATAAAGAAGGGTGGACTCCCAGTGTTCTCCCTGGATAAGATAGAGATCGCCGAGCATGAGCTTTGCCTCTGCAAGACGCCGGGCGTTGAGCTGAGGGTAGCCCACGAGTTCTTTCAGCAGCCCGATGGCTTTGTCCACGTCGTTGATGTAATAAGCCTCCAACTCGGCTAGTTCGATAATAAAAGAAGCCGTATTCTGGCCGTAGCCGACTTCCTTGAGGAAAGAGAGGTATTCGGATTCCAGGGCGCGCAGCTCGTCCACGGTATAAACATAGCCTTCGACGAGTTTGATCCGGCGGAACCGGAGAGAAGATAGCTTTGCGTCGAGATAGAACGGCGACTCGGGCCCTTTCTGTGCGACGATGAAGTCGAAAGACTCGATTGCCGGGTCGTAATCCCCTTCGGAAGCTGCGATTTGCCCGAGTTGAAAAATCCTTGCGCCATTTTCTTTCAGCCTTCTGTCGAGTGCCCGCAACTGCCGCAGGGCGTTGGCATAGTCCTTTTTTTGGAGGAAGAGCCAGACCAGCATTTCGGGGTAGTGTACTGCCTGCTCATTGGTCTGAATCCGGGCATACAACTGCTGCTGTAGTTCGAGGAAATCGTCCGGGTTGAGGTAGCGCATGAAGATGGTCTGTACATTGTCAATGCGCTCGGGGTTGGCATCCAGGCTATTGAGGTACTGCTCGATCATTTTGGCGCCATTGCCTTTTCCACGGTATAACTCGCCCAGGCTATAGGCAAAAATATACTTGTCGTTGAGGAGTTGGCTACCCTTTTCAAAAGCTTCGATAGCGAGGTCGAGTTTGTTGAGGCTGGAGAAAAGGTTGGCCAGGCGGACGATCGAGTTCCGCTCCCTCGGCAGGCGTTCGATTGCTTTTCGATACTGGGCGGTGGCCTCCTGCTGTTTGAATTGTTGTTCGTAGGCCCTTCCGAGGATGATGTGGTACTTCCCATCCTCGGGATTTTTGCGCTGCATACGCGCAACCGTTTTTTCCACATCGCCGTAACGCTGCAACTGCAGGAGGCAATCAATATAGCGGTCGAAATAATATTCGTTACTCTCCTGCTGAAGGAAAAGTTTTTCGAATAAAACGACCGCTTTTTCGAACTCGCCATCGTAAAAATATTGTTGTGCGAGCTTGGCCTCCTGGGCCCCAAGCGATGTAGTTGCCATCAGGAGGACGGGAAGCAGCACCTTTCTGGCTGCTGAGACGAGCATACGGCCCATTGTATTTGACATAAGACAAGATATTATTAAGCTTATTCCGGCGGGAATCATCAGGGGTTGAAAATAGCCGTTTTTCCGCCACACTGACCTGTCATAACAATTTTATTTAACGAATGCTTCCCGGAAAAAGTTGCTATTCCCCCATTTGGCTTATTGCCACCGGGTCATGACAGGCCCGAAGCAGGCATTTTAATGCATCGCTGGCCCCGCAGCGATGGATCCGGTTCAATTCCGGTAATCCAGCGGTGGTTTTCGGTTGCCTACAAGGGATTCATAGCGGAACCCACTACCGGTGCGCTGTTCGAGCTCAGCTTTCGCGGCTTCACAGGTATTTGGGTTGTTAAAAAGGTCTATTGCGGTGAGCGCAAGGGCTTTAGCCGCGACCATCATGCCTTTTGCCCCTATTCCTGTACCCCCTGCCGCCACTGCCTGCCAGCTGTGTGCGGAAGTTCCGGGCACCCAGGTGGCGGTGCCGAGCCCGGTCGTGGGTGCCACCCAACTGATATCGCCGACATCAGTGGAGCCTCCTGTACCAGTGCGCTCTGCAGGCACTTCATACGGCTGGACGATAGCTGCTGAGGCGATGGAAGCATTTTTGACATTGAGGGTACTGAAAATCTGAGTAGCATATACCGTCTCCTCCGGGGTATAATTGACGCCCCCGATTGCCTGAAGGTTATTATACAGGACTTTAGTGAGGGTTTCGTTCGGCAGGAGGTTATATACACCATTGACGAGTTCGTACTCCATGCGGGTACCTGTGCCCAAAGCCGCACCCTCGGCCGCTTTTACGATACGTTCATAGACTTCTTTGGCCTCCCGCATTTCTGGATGCCGTGCATAATAATAGACCTCTGCAAATGCCGGTACCACATTAGGCGCTTCCCCACCTCGGGTAATGACGTAATGGATACGGGTGTTTTGCTGTACGTGTTCGCGCATCAGATTGACCATATAATTCATTGCTTCCACTGCATCGAGGGCTGAGCGCCCGCGTTCCGGTGCAGCGGAGGCATGGGATGCCTGGCCATAAAAGCGGAATTTTGCAGAAATATTCGCCAGGGAGGAGGCAGGGCTGGCACGGTTCTCGCCCGAAGGATGCCAGTGCAATACGGCGTCGGCATCTGAAAAAAGGCCTTCGCGCACCATATACACTTTTCCACCGCCCCCTTCCTCGGCAGGGGTTCCATAAAAACGTATCGTCCCGGATTTACCACTTTTCTGCAGCCATTCTTTTACCGCAACCGCTGCAGCAGCCGAGCCTGCCCCAAAAAGATGATGGCCGCAGGCATGGCCCGCTTTTACTTCCGGACGCTCTTCGCGCCGGGGCGCAGCAGTCTGTGATACCCCGGGAAGGGCATCAAACTCGCCGAGGATAGCGACAACGGGCTTACCGCTGCCGTAAGAGGCGACAAAAGCTGTGGGGATCTCAGCTACCCCTGCTTCTATCTTGAAACCGGCTTTGCGTAGCTCTTCCTGCAACAACCCAGAGCTTTTATGCTCCTGATACCCAATCTCCGCCCAGTCCCAAATCTGCATCGCCACCTGGGTAAATGGTCCGGATAATCCGTCCAAACGGCTTAATACTGCTTTCTTTTCTTCAGACAATACCGCTGATTTCCCCTGCGCATCTGCAAAGAAAGGGCTAATACCCATGAAGGCACACACGACAAATACTGGAAATGACTTGTTCATAAGCTTTTTTATTAATTGAAGATTTAAGCGGTACAGATTTTACAATGCAAAAATCACAGGACGTTCTTTGAAATCCGGAAAAGGGAAAATGCAGGAATTTACACAACCCCATACTTTTCGGACAGCCCCATACTTATGAGATAGCCCCGTCCTAACTTAGGCTCCCAATTTCTTTTCCGAATAGTCAAAGAACTTCCATGAGGTTTTCTCTTGAAAAATGTGTTTCCCTCCAAATTCCCGAAAAGTATAATTTTGTAGTATTTTAAAATACGTTGTATGTCAAAAATATTTTATCTCCTGCCCTTGCTGATATGGTACGGTAGTATGCCGGGGATCGGCACACAGAAAACCGAGGGAACAACTGTCCATTCGGAAAGGGAGACCGGGCAGAACCAATATTGGCAAAAAGATCGGCTGGCACCTAAAAAACTGCTGAAAGTCCTGCTCATTGACGGACAAAACAACCACGATACCTGGAAAGAAGGCAGCGCCATCATGCAAAGCGAACTCGAAGCCACCGGGCTGTTTATGGTCGAAATCGCCCGCACGCCGGTACAGGGCACCCCGATGGCAAGTTTCCGGCCTGATTTCTCAAAATATGATGTCGTACTCTCCAACTATAATGGCGAAGACTGGCCGGAGACCACCCGGAAAGATTTTGAACGGTTTGTTTACCGCGGAGGTGGCTTTGTCGTTGTCCATGCCGCAGATAATGCTTTTCCCGACTGGAAAGCCTATAACCAGATGACCGCAATTGGTGGGTGGAACGGCAGGACGGAAAAACACGGCCCTTACCTGTACATAAATGAACGGGGAGCGACGATACGCGATGGACGCCCGGGACCGGGAGGCCACCATGGTCCTAAACACGAATTTGTCGTTCAGGTGCGGGATCACACGCATCCCATCACACAAGGTATGCCGAAACAATGGCTGCACACACGCGATGAGCTGTATGATTTAATGCGCGGCCCGGCAAAGCAGGTGCAAATCCTGGTTACCGCCTACAGCAGCCCTGCCATGGATGGTACCGGGCGGCATGAGCCCTCCGCAATGGTCATTCGTTATGGAAAAGGCCGGATCTTTCATACCACAATGGGGCACGATCCGGTTGCCTTGCGTTGTATCGGCTTTATCACCTTACTCCAGCGGGGCACAGAATGGGCCGCCACGGGAAAAGTTACCCAAACGCTCCCGCCAAACTTTCCGACAGCCACCCAGTCCGCTTCAAAATAAGCCAATATAACCGAGATGTACCTTCGGGCTATTCAGGTTAGGGGCATCCCCCCATCGGGCCCCATAGGCCAGGCTGACCCCGAATATCCCGGCTTGTGTTTCAAAAGTAATCCCTGCCCCTAGTCCGTAAGGGTAAAAAACCGATATCCCTTCCGGGGTGCTATCCTCTGCCCAGGCCGCATCGAGAAAGCCAAACAGATAGGAATTCCCCCCCAGCAGGAAGCGGTATTCGAACGTGTTGACAGCATAATGCGTGAGCTGGAAAAATTCTTCATCGAACCCGCGCAGCAAACGGTTACCGCCGATGCGGTACTGCTCGTTGCGCAGTACCGGCTGCCGCGAAAGCAACCAACGCCCCTGAAAAGCATATCGAAAAGCACTCCGCCGGAATAAGGGCCTGAACACCTCCACCCGCAACTCCGGCCGGTATTGCCCAGAACGCAGCACAAGGCTATCATACAAGTCGCCCAAGCCCAGGTTTTGAATACGGCCATTAGGAATCACCTGCTTAGTGCCGACAGAAATACCTGCCCTCAACAACCAGCCGTTGCGGGGGTTAAAACGGTCATCCAGACGCTGGCGGAAAAATTCCAATCCAAAAAAGCGCGTGTTCAAGTCCAGGTTAGCCGGTAATTGCCTGCTCCGGAGCAGTAAATCCCCGTTAAAGCCCAGGAGACGGGAACTGCGCTGTACCCAAAATGCCTTGATATAATCCGTCCCTTCGAGAAGCACCTGCAAGCCGATATCCGCTTCGGTGTCTAAAAAAGAAGTGTCGCGTTTATAGAAGTGTGCCCGTACATCAATACCCAGTGGCAGCCCAACGGCGTAGGGATAATTTACCAGAATATCAAGGCGTTGGGTTTGCGGGCGCAATTGCTCGAAACGCGTATATATCCGTTCCCCTGCCCCCAGGGGGTTCCAAAGGTCGGCTTCGAGGGTCCCGGTCAGTAACAGGCGGTTAAACTGGACGTTATTGGGCAGCAAACCTACCAGAAAATCAAACCTGCTGGCATTCCTGGAGGCCAGATCGAGCAAAAGAACCGCCTCATCCCCGGAAAAACGAACCTGGGCTTCCTGCCGGAGCTGGAGAAAAGGCAATGCACGCAGGCGTGCCGACAGCCGTTCTACTACCTCCTGCCGATAAGGAGCCCCAGGCCGCAAGCCGAGATATTGCTGTATAAACGTGGATTTCAGCGCAATTTTACTAGTCAATACGAAAGTGTCAAGGGTAACGAAGGGGCCGGGTTCCCAGGCAAGCCCTGCGCTCAGACGCCCCTCCGAAAAGGTTTTTTCCACCAATCCTGTTTGCGCAAAAGGATATCCATTATTGCCCGCATAATCTAAAAGACGCCGGAAAAGCCGGTCCAGACTGGCGCGCTCTACCGCCTTACCCGCCCACTGCGCTTCGCGATACCCCGCCTGGCGAAGCGCGGAAGGGGGCACTGATCCCGGTGCAAGTGCGACCCAGCGGTAAGAAGGCCCCGTATGCAGCCAGGCCTTCCAAAGGCTATCGCTCCTCCGGATGCTGTCCACAGAAGCCTCCAGATAGGAAGCACCTTGCAGGCCATCAGCCAGACGCCATAACTCCGCAGCAACGGCAGCCGAATCCTCATGCCATACCTGCCAGCGAAATCCCTTGGGTAAGCCCCCGCCGGTAATGATTTGAAGGCGCTGCTGTCCAGCAGCGGTATGCAGGGCGAGGGCCAGGAATAGGGCCAGCGCCCACGCGAAATTCTGCTTTTTTGTTTTTAGGCCGCCCATCGCCCCTAATACCTTCGCTATCCCAATAGCCTTTTTGCGATTTCTGAGATTGCCTTTCCTTCTGCCTGGCCGGCAAGGCGTTTGGAGGCGAGACCCATTACTTTACCAAGATCTTTGGGGGAGGCCGCACCTGTTTCAGCAATAATCTCCCGGATTGCTGCTTCGAGTGCATCGGGGGAGAGCTGTTGTGGGAGGTACTTCTCGATTACTTCGATTTCCTCCCGTTCTTTTTGTGCCAGGTCGGAGCGGTTTTCGCGTTCAAAAATTTCAAGGGATTCACGGCGTTGTTTCACCAGTTTTTGCAGGATCGCCATTTCGCGTTCGGAAGTCATTTCCTGGCCACTGCCATCGGTCTTTGCGAGAAGGAGTGCGGCCTTGATCGCACGAATACCGCGCTTGGCCCCTTCGTCCTTATCGCGCATGGCAGCCTTCAGATCTTCCATGATTGTTTCTTCCAGTGTCATGATTGTAAGATTTTGAGTTGTTGCGAGATACCGCTCGTGTACTCCGGAGACAGCCCAAACTGGATTCCTGTCAGGAAAGCGGTATGTAAATATAGCCTTATTTTATGGGGTTGTGTAAAAAGTATTCCGCCGCCTACGGCGCCAAATGACGGCCTTCGGCCTTTTTACACCACCCCATAAAATATTCTTTGGCGGCGAATGCCGCCCCCACTATAAAAATATCGAATATACCCTTAAACCAGCAAGGGTTCCAGCTCGGCAGCGAGCGCTTTGAACCCCTCTACGGAGATTTGCTCAGGACGTTGCTGGAAGAACGGTTTATCGAGGATGGCGGGGTCTGATAAAAGTGGCCGGAGGGCGTTGCGCAACATTTTACGGCGCTGGCCGAAAGCCTGTTTGACAACTTTTCGGAAGGTAGTTTCAGTGCAAGGCCATGGTGCATCGGTTTTGCGCTGCAGGCGGATTACGGCAGATTGAACCTTAGGCGGGGGCGAAAAGCAGCTTTTATCCACGGTAAACAGGTACTTGCCCGTATAGTGTGCCTGTACCAGTACACTGATTGCGCCGTAGGTCTTTGTGCCTGGTTCGGCGACCACGCGCGCCGCCATTTCTTTTTGAAACATCCCCACCATTTCCGGCACCAAGTCCTTATATTTCAGCATCTGAAAAACGATTTGGGAAGAAATATTGTACGGGAAGTTGCCAATCAGGCAGAAGGCGGCCCCCTCAAAAACCTCGTCGAGTGGGGTTTTCAGGAAATCAGCGGCGATAATATCCTTTTCAAGGCCGGGGTAGTGTTCCTGCAGATAGGCCACCATATCGCGGTCGGCTTCGACCACCTTTAAATGAAATATCCCCTGAAGGAGAAATTTGGTAAGCATCCCCTTTCCAGGGCCCACCTCCAGCACCCTGCCGTAGGTACCTGCCATGGTAAGACTGGCTGCGATCCTTTCTGCGACCGCATCGCGGTTGAGAAAGTGCTGCCCAAAGGATTTCTTTGCTTTCAATAGGTTTGTGTTGCGAGTTTGTTAAATTTGCCTGTGCAAAGTAAAGATAAAACCACATAAATGGACAAACCAAAAATCGGTATAACCATCGGCGACCTCAACGGTATTGGTGTTGAAGTGATCCTCAAGACGCTGGGGGAGCCTAAAATCCTCAATTTCTGCCTGCCGGTTATCTATGGTTCCGCCAAGGTCATTTCCTACCATAAAAATATTGTCGGCGTTGATTTTCCATTTCAATCCCTTCATCGGGGCGACCGCTTTGCTACTGACCGGGTAAATATCATCAACTGCTGGCAGGAGAACGTCAATATAACCCTTGGCAAGGCGACCGAGCTGGGCGGAAAATATGCAATACAATCCCTCGAAGCAGCGGTACATGACCTTAAAGCCGGCATTATTGATGGGTTGGTGACCGCCCCGATCAACAAAGCGGCGATGCAAATGGCCGGCTTCCGTTTTCCGGGCCATACCGAATATCTCAACCACGCTTTCGGCGTGAAGGAGAGCCTGATGTTTATGGTCAGCGAAGATATCCGGGTAGGGCTGGCGACCAACCACCTCCCCATCGCCGAAGTGGCAGGGGCAGTCAATAAAGACATGCTCTTGCGCAAGATCCGGCTCATGCACGATACCCTCCGTATTGATTTTGCCATTGACCGACCTACAATTGCCGTTCTGGCCCTCAACCCACATGCTGGCGACGATGGCCTGATCGGTAATGAAGACCAAACGGTAATACGCCCTGCCGTTGTGGAAAGCAAAAAAAACGGGATCATCGTCGTAGGGCCTTTCCCGGCCGATGGTTTTTTTGGCTCCGGAACGTATAAAAAGTTTGACGGAATCCTGGCCATGTACCACGATCAGGGCTTAATTCCCTTCAAAATGGCCACTTTCGGCGAAGGAATAAATTTCACGGCAGGCCTGCAGGGCGTGCGGACTTCCCCGGACCACGGCACTGCTTACGATATTGCGGGGAAAAACGAAGCCGACCCTTCCTCTTTCCGCGAAGCACTTTTTGCTGCCATTGATATCGCAAAAAACAGGGCAGCATTCCACGACGACCGCGCCAACGCGCTGGTCAAACGCAATAAATCCCGCTTCGTTGCAGAAGACGAAGACATAGAGGATCTAAACGATTTTGAAGAAGAAGATTACGAGGACGAGGAGGAGGACGATAATGAAAACGAGTAGCCTTTTCCTCGCCGGGCCAGCGGCAAGACTTTCCTTGTTGGTCTTCCTGGTATTGCTTATAGACCAGGCGCTCAAAGTTTGGGTGAAAACCAATATGCAATACGGTTCCGAATTCACAATCCTGGGCCTGAACTGGGCAATTATCCATTTCGTGGAAAACCCCGGTATGGCTTTTGGCTATACTTTCGGGGGTACACACGGCAAGCTTGCGCTCAGTCTCTTCAGGGTGGCCGCAGTGGTTTTTCTGCTTATTTTTATCCGGCAACTGATCCGCGAACGGATCAGTTTCAGCATACTTGCCAGCTTCGGCCTCGTACTGGCCGGTGCTTTAGGGAATATCATTGACAGCGCTTTCTATGGAATGATTTTTTCGGAATCCCCTTATTATGGCGGCCTTGCGCAGCTCTTTCCCCCGGAAGGTGGATATGCGGGTTTCCTACATGGAAAGGTGGTGGATATGCTCTATTTTCCGATTTTTCAGGGAGTTTGGCCTGATTTCATCCCCTACCTCGGGGGCCGGCATTTTCTTTTTTTCAAACCCGTTTTTAATATCGCCGACCTCTCTATTACCGTCGGTGTACTGAATATCCTGATTTTCCAATGGAAATTCTTCAGAAAGAAAAACGGGGAAGAGGATGCGACACCGCCTGTTCCCCCATCCCCACCGGAGGAGGAATAGTGCTTCTATACCTTCCGCCACAGGCAGAGGAATACGGAATACTCTTTACACAACTTCAGGACTTATGAGACAGCGTCTTTTTCACGCAACCTCAAAAACAATCCCTGGCGGGCTCATCTGCCTGAGTCCTGCATTTTATCCAGTAAT
>JBEIGB010000115.1:0-10860 GCA_040382095.1 Lewinellaceae bacterium | reverse complement strand
GCGAAAGAAAGTTTTGAATGGACATCGTTTTACCTCATTTTGCTTCGCAAAATGAGGTAAAACGATGTCCATTCAAAATGATTAGTGGTTGTGTAAAAAGCCTCCGGCCGTCCCTGGGCGGCTTACGCCGCCAAATAATAATAAATCCACCGCGCCATGAAAGCCACCGCAAGTGCATTATTCTTTCTCTTTGTTGGTCTTTTGACCGCTTCCTGCCAGTCAACCGGTGTACCTATTGACACTATGCTCTATGAAGGGCAGTCCATCAACAAGGACAAGCGCCTCACTACGATTGCCTTTGGCTCCTGTAACAGGATTGACAAAGACCAGCAGATTTGGGCCTCTGTACTCGCCAGCCGACCGGATTTATGGGTCTGGCTGGGCGACAATGTCTATGCCGACACCGAAAACATGCAGGATATGAAGCGGCAGTACCTTATCCAAAAAAGATTTCCCGAATACCGGGCGCTGCGCACCGGCGCGCCAGTTATCGGTATCTGGGACGACCACGACTATGGGGTCAACGATGGCGACAAGCACTACCCGAGGAAACGGGAAAGCAAACAACTCCTGCTGGACTTTCTGGACGTACCCCCTACCGACCCTGTCAGGTCGAGGGAGGGGGCTTATCAATCCTATACTTTTGGGCCAGAAGGCCAGAAAGTCAAAATCATCCTGCTCGACGGCAGGTCCTTCCGCGACGAGCTCAAAGCCGGCAAACCACTTTCCGGAATCCGTTACCAGCCCAATCCCAAAGGGGATATTTTAGGTGAAAAGCAGTGGAAATGGCTGGAATCCGAGCTCCGCGGCAGCGATGCCCAGGTACACATTATTGGCTGCGGCATACAGTTTTTAGCCGAGGAACAGAAATTTGAAAAATGGGCCAACTTTCCCAAAGCGCGGAAGCGCCTGCTCGACCTGCTGGCAGCCACCCGCCCCCCGGGGCTATTACTCGTCAGCGGCGACCGCCATATCGCGGAGCTAAGCCGAGCCCCGCTGGGAAAATCCGGGCAGTATGCCTTTGAACTCACCTCCAGTGGCCTTACACATACCTGGTCCCTGGGGGGAAGCCCGGAACCCAATGCCCTAAGGATTGGAGAAATGATCATCGCAAGGAATTTTGGGGTAATACGCTTAGACTGGTCAGGCAATAAGCCCGTCATCCGCCTGGAAATCCGGGGGCTGGACAATGCCCTGCTCCTGGATTATACTTTGCCATCTACAAACCCCTGAAGATAGGCAAAGCGAGGGCATAGTACCCCCCCCTCTGAAATGGTGGCACGCTCCAGGACGGAACTTTGGGATTTAAAGAATTCTGGTAATACCGACTCGACGAACATGTTGCCGAACGCAGCAGACGCATCCCGCGGCATTTCGTTGGGCAGGTTATCTATGGCCATCACATCAATAGAGCGCTCCAGATGTGGCGGGGCCTCCAGACCGGTAAACGGATCGAAGCCGTAAATGGGTTGTGCAATAGTGGAAGCGCGGATCGTCGAAGGTACGGAGCTGACCGGGGCAATATCGCAGGTCACATCTGCAATGACGCGGATCCGGAAATCCGCCCGGCACATCTCTTCCAGCGTAAAGAAAGCCGGGGCGCGATTATCCCAAAAAATACCATTGATAAAGATATCTGCCGTACGTGCGAAAGGCGCGAACGCGCTGCGGTATGCTTCCGGATGGGCATAATAGTGCCTTGACTCAAAAGGGGCACCACTCTTGTGTGCAACATACTGCGGCGCCCGCAACTGTGTAAAGATGGCATCTGTACAGTTTGCTTCCAGGAAATCCCCGGCACTGACCTCCCGGATACCCATGTCGCGCAATACCTCGGCGGCACCCGCCCCCACCCTTCCCGTACCCGTAAGGACAATTTTTACCGGTGGCCACTGGATTTTCCTGTAGAGCGCTTTTGCCTCGGCATAGTCCCTGCAATCTTTCATGCGGCGAAGGTGAAAAGCACCACTGCGCCGACCGTACGTATATAAGGCGTTATGCGCGCCGACCATTCCCGCGAAGCGGCCAAAAGCAATCAGGCGGTTGCCCGCTTCATCGGTGAGTACCTCGTAGTCTATAAGGCGAACCTTTTTTTTCAACACCGCCTGCAGCAGCTTGCGGTTGTAGGATTGCATCTTGATTGTATGGGAAAAGAACAGGTAAGTTTTGTCCGGAATCAATAGATCAACAGGTACTTCCTTTACGCCCATGATAATCTGACAGTCGCCGAGGTCTTCCTGCAGCCGGGCGCCGGCAGCCAAATATTCCTTATCTGAAAAACACCTTCCCGGAAAAGACTGTACAATCATTTCGATCGGAGCCCGGTCCTTAATCGCCTTACATTGTATCGGGGCAATCGGTGCCCGGGAGTCCGGCGGCACCTTCCCCTCCCGTAGAATCCCTATTTTCATCTGGCACTTTTCTTTTGCCCGCCGAAGATACAGAAAAGGGCGTCGCTTAGGGAAAATCAATGCTACAAGATGACAAAAATCACTTTTTTTTTCACGGAATACCGCTAATCTTACCTTGTAAAAGGTGCTGAAAGCAACTGCACCTTTAGCAAGTCACCACTTAAAAATATGTTTATGGCAACGCTCTCAAGGAATGAATTCAGCATGCTGAACGAAGTACAAGGGGCATTTTGCACCACCATTTACCTCCCGACGCACCGTAGCGGGGAAGCTGCCCTGCAGCATGCGGATGCAAAAGCATTGAAATACCAACTCAAGCTGCTACGGGAACAGCTTGAAAAAGAGGGAATGGCCCCGGGTGCCCTTGAGCGTTATATCCAACCGCTTGAAGCACTGCTGACAGATTCCGGCTTTTGGAGAAAACAGACGGAAGGACTCGCTATTTTCCTGACCGAAGGACGGCTTGTCTGCCACCATCTGCCTTTCGCCCCGGATCCCCGCCTTTTTCTTGCCAATCGGTTTTACCTTCAGCCGCTCCTGCCCTTGTTTGAGGGGGATGGAAAATATTACGTCCTCAACCTTGCGCTCGAGACCGTTCGCCTGTTCAAAGGCAGTAAGTACACCTTTGAAGAAGAAGATGTGGCCGCTTGGGTACCCAGGCAGATCGAAGCAGTAGTCGGTTACGACCATGAACCGCGGAATATTCAGGTCAGAAGCGTACCTGCTGGTCAAAGGGGCGCATCTTACCACGGCTACGGGGAAGGAAAAGATGACCGCAAAGCAGAAATCATGAGCTACATCCGGGAAGTCGAAAAGGGTATTACCCGGAAGCTGAACGGGGAAGCTGCGCCGCTCGTCCTTACCGGTGCTGATTATCTGCTGGCAATGTACCAGACAGCGAACAGTTATAGTTCCCTCTACCCGGAACATATCCCTGGCAACCAGCAGCACAGCGATTCCGGGGCGCTCCATAAAAAAACATGGGATGTTGTTGCCCCTCACTTTAATACCCCAAGGCTTGCGCATCTCGATAAGTTCATGCAATTGCACGACACCCCACAGACCTCCACGGATATCAGGGAAATCCTTCCCGCTGCGATTTATGGAAAGGTAGAAGCTTTGTTTGTCCGAAAGGACAGCGATATCTGGGGGGTTTATGATCCAGCCCGTGCGGAAGTGGAAATCGCCCCAGGCCCAGACAGGTCGAATACTTCACTCAGCGAGCTTGCGGCAATCCAGACGTTGCTCCAGGGTGGACACGTTTACCTCCTGGAAGCAGAAGGAATGCCTTATGAAGAAGCGGGGATTTGTGCGCTTTACCGGTACTAGATTTTAAGCGCGCAGTCCTGTCTCAAAAGGACTTCGGCGGATTGCACCGATAGAGATTATTTTGAAGAGGTCGCGTAAAAGGCTTTTGCCACACAGATTTCCCTGGGGTAATTTTTTATTCCCCCTACAATCTGTCCAGCCGATATTTTTTCATGACCCGCTTAATCTTCCTGGCATAATGCGGGTCGGTAGCATACCCACATTCCTGGAGGCCTTCTGCCCAGGCCTCCAGGTCATCCGTTGGGATTTTAAACAAGTCGTTATATCGCGGATTGGAAAGCAGGAACTGCGAGAAGTCCAGATAGCTCTCGTCGGGATGGGCATACGCACGAAAACATCCTGTTACTCGGTGGTGGCGGCGCTGATAAAACTCTGAAGTCTGAAGGCATAAACGCTTATGGCGACGGGATGCCTTGATTCCAAAATGGTTGTGGGCACGCTGCGAGAGGTCACTGCTGCCCCAGCCCGTCTCAAGGCCAGCTACTGCGATCTGCAGCCCTGCTGGCACCCCGCTGATTTCGTGCAGCTTTTGAGCCGTCGGGCCAAAGCGCTGCACATACGCTTCTACCGCTTCCGGCCGCTTTGGCCGCACACAGGAACGGTGCCACCAACTCACCAACATCCAGGAAAAGAGGACAATGATCAGCAAGCGCCAAAACCCATCATTTTTGTGCTTTGCGCCTGTATTAGGGAAGGTATCCGGGATTTTATAGGCCATTGGAATCCATTTTATACCATGCTGCCGCCCTGAGGTCGTCGAAGGTCAGTGTTGGCAGCACAAAAATACCATTTATCCAACGCTAAAAAAGTACAATCTCCTGCTGGCCAATACACCTTATATGAGTACAAAAAAACAAAAGCAGCCTTTGTTTTTTGAGGGAAGGCAACAAATTCAAAAAAAACGACGTATTTTCCTTTGTGGCCTGGAGAATTACCACGCTAAGAACAAACAAAAAACAAAAAAGCAGCAACATGATGAATTGTGGTTTTACAAAACCTGTATGGTTGGGAGCCCTACTCCTTTTCGCATTGACTTGCCTTTCCGGTTGTACCTACGAGCAGATCACCCCAACGGATACAGGCGAACCGGCCTCTTCCGGGATTTGTTTCGAAACCGACATCCTGCCGATTTTTCAGAGCAATTGCACACAGAGCGGATGCCATAATTCCAAAGACCGACGCGATGGCTACGACCTGAGCAATTATAACGGTATAATGAAAGGTATCGTACCCGGCAATTACCGAAAAAGCGAAATCTATGAATCCCTCATAGAAACCGGCGATGACCGTATGCCCCCATTTCCTTATGAGCCGTTGCGCCAGGCGGATATCTCCCTGATTGCGCAGTGGATCCAGGAGGGTGCGAAAAATACGGTCAATTGCGGCAATACCGCTGCAACTTGTGACGTGGCCAACGTGACCTACGCCGGCACGGTCGCACCGCTCATGGCGAAGTATTGTAATGGTTGCCATACCGGGACCACGCCTCAGGGAAATATCCGCACAGGAAACTATACCGCCCTGAAGGCGTTATCCAGTAAGCCATCGTTCATGGGGTCTATGCGCCATCTATCCGGCTATTCCCCAATGCCCCGGAACGCCACCAAACTTTCCACCTGCCAGCTCGACCAGATCCAAAAATGGCTCGACCTCGGCGCCAAAAATGATTAATGATGCGTGTATCCCTTTTTATCTGTCATCTTGCGCTTTTCCTGCTCCCGCTGGCCGTCAACGCACAGGGCCGTTACTACACCAAGTCCGGTACCATCGTATTCGATGCGGATGGGCCCCTGGACGATATTGAAAAAATTCATGCCAAAACCACTGCTGCCACCTGCGTACTGGACGCTGCAAATGGTCAAATGGAATGGTCGCTGAATATCCGGGGCTTCAAATTTGAAAATGCCCTGATGGAAGAACATTTCAACGAAAATTATCTCGAAAGCGATAAATTCCCCAAAGCCATCTTTAAAGGGAGCATCGCAAACCCCGCACAGGTCAAATGGGCCGAGGACGGAGTTTATCCGGTGAAGGTACAGGGTAAAATGACCATACACGGCGTGACGCGGGATGTTTCCGCCAGTGGCAGCATTGCGATAAAAAACAAACAGATTAGTGCCTCTGCGGATATCGAAATCGCACTGGCAGATTACGATATCAAAATCCCTTCGGTCGTCGGGTTTAAAATTGCTAAAACAGCAAAGGTGGCTATCCAGGCAAAACTGGAGCCTTTACCAGAAAAGAAAGGATAGTTTTTTTTATAAGGACTTGTGGGACAACCTCCTCAAAGAATTTTAGGGGTTGTGTAAAAAGCCTCCGGCACGTCCTTTGGCGGCTTACGCCGCCGAAGGACGAAGGAAGGCCTCCGGCCTTTTTACACAACCCCATACTTATGCGAAAAACTCGTCTTTTCACACAACCTCATAAATAAAATTCAACGATATGAGAACAAGCTGGTTTACGTTAATAATTTTTCTTTCGGGGTTTAGTTCTGCAAATGCACAAGGCGGCAGCCTGCTCGACTTATTGGGCGAAACAGAAGGGACACAAACCGTGCGCAACGCATTTAAAGGTACCCGGGTAATCAACGGGCACAGTATAGAAATGCTGCGTGAAGGGGTGCTCGATTTTCGCATCCTGCACCGCTTCGGGCCTTTGAGCCTGGGCGCCTATCAGTTATTTGGCCTCGACCAGGCCAGCATGCGCATTGGATTCGATTATGGTATAAGCGACAATCTCAGCCTGGGATTTGGACGGAGTACTTCCAAAAAAGAACTCGATGCTTTCGCCAAATACCAGATCAAGGCACAGGCAACTGGCGAAAAAGCATTTCCGGTCTCGCTGGTATGGGTCAGCGGGATTACGCGCAACGGGTTGGAAGAGCCATTCACGGGGATTACCTCCCCGACTGCTGCCCAGCGGTTAGGGTTTTACCACGAACTCCTTATCGGGCGCAAATTCAGCGAGGCGTTTTCCTTGCAGCTCGCCCCCATCTTTGTACACCGCAACGTCGTCGAAGATGCCCTTACCCCGAATGATTTGTATGCACTCAGCATAGGTGGCCGCCTTAAATTGAACAAAAGAATGGCCTTTACCTGGGATTACGCGTATGCCTTCAACCGGGAGCCCAACGACCCCTCACTCAACCCACTTTCCATCGGCCTGGATATCGAGACCGGCGGCCACGTCTTCCAACTCCATTTTTCCAATGCCACTGGTATGAATGAGCGGGCCTACCTCACCGACAATAATGGCAACTGGGGCAATGGCGATATCCGCTTTGGGTTTAACCTATCCCGGGTTTTTCAGGTGAAAAAAACAGAGTAAGGTCTGCATCAACAGAAAATTATTATCTTCGCACATCTCATTTGGGGTGCCTGAAAAGGCTGAGATCACACCCATAGAACCTGTCCGGGTAATGCCGGAAAGGGAAATGAGGACTTTCAACAGCCATTGTCCTCTCAAGCCGGGTTATTTGTTGAAAGCGCTGCGACGCCTCAGAGGCAGCGGATTGGTTTACCGCACATACACATACATGCAAAAGTTGATTACCGGGTGTACCATCTGCCTCCTGGCATCGGTACTGACTGGCGCTTCCGGACAGGCTACGCTTTCCGGAACTGTCCAAAATGCACAGGGTCAGCCTCTGGCAGGGGCAAATATATGGCTGGCAGAAATCCGTAAAGGAACTGCCGCAGACGAAAAAGGCGTTTACCAACTGACAGACCTGGCCCCGGGTTCCTATACCCTCCAGATTTCTTTTCTGGGGTATGCTACGGCTACCCGAATTATAGGTATCGTTCCGGGAGAAACGGGAAAACACGAAAATATCGTCCTTGAGGAATATTCCTACCAGGTGGACGAGCTGGTCGTAAAGGCAACCCGCTCGGAGCGGCTCACCCCTATGACTTTCCTGAATCTTTCCAAGCAACAGCTCACGCCCCTCAATCTGGGTCAGGACGTACCCTTTCTGCTGCAATGGACCCCCTCTGTCGTAGTGACTTCGGACGCCGGCAATGGTGTCGGCTATACCGGAATCCGCATCCGGGGTACCGATCCCACACGCATTAATATCACCATCAACGGCATTCCCCTCAATGATGCAGAATCACAACAAGTCTATTGGGTCAATATGCCAGATTTCGCCAGCAGCACGGCAGATGTCCAGATCCAGCGGGGAGTGGGTTCTTCTACCAACGGCGCCGGTGCCTTTGGAGCCACTATCAACCTCAATACCGCTAATGTACAGCACGATCCGTATGGTGAAATCAATGTATCGGCAGGTTCTTTCAATACCTGGAAGCGCAATATCGAATTCGGGTCGGGTCTCCTGGGTAAACGTTTCACCCTCGACGGAAGGCTTTCAAAAATCACTTCAGACGGGTACATTGACCGGGCTTCCTCAGACCTCGAATCCTATTATCTCTCCGGTGCGTACATCGGCGAGCGCTCCATGCTCCGGCTGATCACCTTTTCCGGCCACGAACGCACCTATCAGGCCTGGTATGGTGTCCCGCCCGGTCTTTTGGACGATTGGACAACCCGTACCTTTAACCCGGCAGGTACGGAAAAGCCCGGTAATCCCTACGAAAACGAAGTGGACGACTACCGCCAGACGCATTATCAACTGCTCTTCAACAAGCAACTATCCCCATCGCTCAACCTCAATGCAGCGTTGCACTACACCCGTGGATCAGGCTTCTATGAGCAGTATAAAGCCGATCAATCCCCGGAGGATTACGGCCTTCAGGGTGTCCTTCAAAACGGACGTCCGCTGAATACCGACCTCGTGCGCCGGCTCTGGCTCGACAACCATTTTTTTGGGGGAGTATTCAGCCTGCAATATGCCTGGCGAGGCGTGAGTTTCAACGCCGGAGGGGCAATACACCGATACGAAGGCCTCCACTTCGGTGAATTGGTCTGGGCACAATACGCCTCCAACAGCTTTCCCGGGCATCGCTATTATGAAAACGACGGCTTAAAGCAGGATATCAACGTCTATGGGAAAGCACAGTTGCCCATTTCCGACGACTTTCACGCCTACGCAGATCTGCAGGTACGCGGGGTGGATTACCGCTTCCTCGGTTATGATAATGAAGGACGCAATGTAGGCCAGGAGGCGCAGCACCGCTTTTTCAACCCTAAAATGGGATTCACTTTCGCCCCTGACGCCCGAACCACTGCATACGCGTCTTTTGCCATTGCCAACCGCGAGCCCAATCGAGACGATTATGTCCAGTCCACCCCCGAAAGCCGCCCCCGACCAGAACGGCTATACGATACAGAAATCGGATATCGCTATGCCGGGAATACTACCGGATGGGAAATCAATGGGTATTATATGGCTTATCGCGACCAGCTTGCCTTGAATGGTCAAATCAACGATGTCGGTGCCTACACCCGCGTGAACGTACCGGAAAGCTACCGCCTGGGCGCAGAACTCTCCGGGGCATGGAAGCCTGCACCCGTGCTGAACGTCCAGGGCAACATCACCCTAAGCCGCAACAAGATTATAACTTTCGAAGATTTTCTCGATAATTATGTCAGCGACCCCCAGTCTGGCGAAACCATCTGGAAAGGACAATCCGCAGTTACCTATCGCAACACGGACCTGTCCTTCTCCCCTAACCTGGTCGCAGGCTTTGAATGCGCCTTCACGCCCTTTAGCAGAAGCCAAAAAATACCCTTTGGCAAGGACTTTGAAATCGCCTGGATGAGCCGCTGGATTGGTCGTCAGTTTATAGACAACCGCGGAGATCCTCAAAATGCCCTGGAACCATATTCCTTTACCAATCTGCGACTGCGGTTTACCACCAGTAGCAAATCCCTGAAAACACTGGAACTGACGTTTCTCCTGCAAAACCTCTTCAACGCCCGGTATTCCTCCAATGCCTGGTCATACCGCTATCGCTATGATGACCAGACGATAACAGATCAGGGGTTCTTCCCCCAGGCGGGGCGCAATTTCCTGATGGGGGTAAGGGTGCGTTTTTAATTTCAGAGCCCTGTTTTGTTGATTTTTCGAAGCAAAATCAATAAAATAGGGGTTTCAATAAATATCTTGGAATTTGGGCTTTTTACGCCCTCTGAACTTTACAAAAGGATATGATATGGAGCAGAAAATCTTAGCAATTGCTATTTTAATGACCTTATCCATGCAGGTAAAAGCTCAAAATATGCTCCCCGGCGTGGTAAGCGGTAAAATTGAACGCCTTGAGCATTTTCAATCCAGGTATGTAAGTGCCAGAAACATTGATATTTGGTTGCCCGAAGGCTATTCCCGCTCAAAAAAATATGCCGTATTGTATATGCACGACGGGCAAATGCTCTATGACTCCACCCAATCCTGGAATAAGCAATCCTGGGATATTGATGAAGTAGCCACAGATTTAACGACCAAAAGTAACCTCAAAGAATTCATCGTCGTTGGCATCTGGAATAGTGGTCAGACCAGGCATCAGGAATATTTCCCCCAAAAGCCATTCGAGCAATTGACCCAGGTCGAAAAAGACTCGGTTAACAGGAACTTGCAAAACGCGGGGAGAACAACGGAAACTTTCAACCCAAAATCTAATGCCTACCTGCGCTTTATCGTAAAGGAACTGAAGCCCTATATAGATCGCAATTATACTGTTTATACCGACCCGCAAAATACGTTTATTGCGGGCAGCAGTATGGGCGGGCTTATTTCCATGTACGCGATTTGTACATATCCGAAGATATTCGGAGGGGCAGCCTGCCTTTCCACGCACTGGGTCGGGACATTTACTTTAGAAAATAACCCTATTCCAAACGCATTTATTCAATACCTGAGCGAATATCTTCCAGATCCGGGGACCCATAAACTATACTTCGACTGTGGCGACCGGAACCTGGACGCATTGTACCCGGAAATCCAAAAAAAGGTAGATCGCGTGATGCAAACCAAAGGATATACAAGCAGTAGCTGGGTTACAAAGTATTTTCCGGGAGAAGACCATAACGAGAAATCCTGGAACAAAAGACTACATATTCCACTTGAATTCCTGATGCAAAAGTAACTGGCTAATGGGACGGGAGACGGGAGACGGTGGACGGTGGACGGGGGACGGGGGACGGGGGACGGGGGACGGGGGACGGG
>JBEIGB010000114.1:0-10939 GCA_040382095.1 Lewinellaceae bacterium | reverse complement strand
GCTTACGGACGAGCGGCTGTTGAAACGCAGCACCTTTCAGGAATTTATAAGCAATCAAATTGGGGACAAAACCTTTATTTTCGGCGGTCGTCCCTCGGTTAATCCCTTTGGCCTGGGTGTTGCTTTGACTTCGGAGAAAGGTACTGTAAACAACGGTGCTTCAGTCGGGGCCTTTTTCTGGGGCGGGGCGTTCAATACCGCCTTCCTAGCAGATCCTTCCAAACAACGGATTACCTTACTTTTTTTCCAACATTACCCCTTCATCCACTCCGGTTTGCTTTCCCAATACGAGCGGTTGGTCAATAAGGCGATGGACGAAAAAAACAAGGTAGAATAAAAAAGAAGGGGGTAGCTCTGGCATTTTACCCCTGCTGTAAAATTTGATGAATATCTTTCTCGGTCAGGCCAGTGAGCAGCACAAGGGTCGGAATGGAAATGCCATTTGCGAAGCCGCGCACCACAACTTCCTGGGTCTTGGCTTCGATGCCTTCTTTAACACCTTCTTGTCTTCCCTCTTGTCTTCCTTCTTGCCTTCCTTCTTGTCTTCCTTCTTGCCTTCCTTCTTGCCTTCCTTCTTGCCGGCCCTGTTCAAATCCTTCTTTGATCAATTGATCGTAAAGTGTCATAACATCGGTTTTTATTTGTCCCTGGTATTTTTTAATATGGTCTTTGAAATCTTTAGGCTCCATATCGAGACTCTTGAATAAATAAAGGATAATTTCCCAAAAAAAGTTTCCTTCCTTTGCCGATTCAATAGCCTGAAAAATGCGGACAAGTTGTTCAAGGAGCGCGAAGAACCCACGTGCGAATTCTGGATTCGTAAGAAGGGACTTGAGCAGCAAGTCGTGGGGTATAGTTTTATTGTGCTTTTTTTTCATGGGGTAAAAATCACCACAAAACTTAAAGCTGTCAAGACCGGTAAATCCTGAGTTGTTCCACCGGGTAAACCTGGTGAAATTGCACGTTATTTTATTTAATTAATTATAAATCAGTTTATTGAATTTGTAATTTCATAATATTCCACCATCAATGATTTTAGGGCAGTGCAAAGAAATTTTTAAAAAAAAGTATTTGATACTGCACCGCATTCGTCCAGTAGGGCCAGTTGTGGCCGCCCGGACGGATGATGTATTCATGGGGGATATTGCGGTAGAGCAATGCACGGTGCAGCGCTTCATTGACCTCGTAGAAAAAATCTTCCCTGCCACAGTCAATTATCAAGGCAAGACCATCGCGTTTGAGCAGGTGCAGGAGGTTGATGACCGTGTGCGACTCCCAGCGCTCCGGAAATTCCTGGTATGGTCCCAGGCGTTTGGTGATTTCCCAGTTATTGGAAAACGGGCGGATATCTACTCCTCCGCTCATGGAACCGGCAGCGCCAAATACATTTTGGTGCCGGAATGCCAGGAACAACGCTCCATGCCCGCCCATACTCAAGCCGGTTATTGCGCGTCCCTTTGGGGACTTTATGGTTGCATACCGCGTATCCACCCATTCGACTAGTTCGCTGGCAATATATGTTTCATAGCGGGAAGTACTGTCCACCGGACTATCCCAGTACCAGCTCCCAAACCCACCGTCCGGGCATACGATAATCATTTCGTGTATATCCGCCAATTTATCTACCCCTTTGGCGCGGATAGTCCAGTCGGAATAATTGCCGCTGTAGCCGTGTAGAAGGTAAACAACTGGTAGCGGTCTGGATATCTTGTAATTATCCGGTGTGATGATGACCGCTTTGATAGTTTTTCGCATGGCGGAGCTGTAGGTTTCTACCGTATCTGTTTTGGCACTGTAACCTGGAACGCTCGTCAGGGCAACCATTAGAAACACGAATGCGGACGTGCGAAAAATGCGCAAATATTTTTTCATGATTATCAATTTATTCTAATCAATTTTTTTGTGGTACGGCTTGGATCCATTGGATGAAAACCAGCTTCGCATGCGAAAACCAACTTCATACCCGGCAAGTCCAGTTTTATATTTGCCTGCAATCTAAGTAGTTGAAAGGTTTACTACACAAATTCATGGCTGAATTTCGAAACAAATCATTGGTTGTTTCTCTGTTTACGCTTGATTTTCCTGCAATGTTCTGCGGAAATTTGACAAATAAAATTTAAAATAATGCGGGTTGTTGCAAAAAAAGATGCAAAAAATTGCTTTTTTGCGTAAAATTCAAAATGCCAATTGGCCCTATTAGATTCAGACCATTTTTTATCACCAAATTTAACTCAGAATGAACCATTATTTCAAACTTGGGCGGTGGATGCTTCCAGCGATATGGATATTGACCATCACTGCTGCCATTGGACAGAACCGGATCACCGGGAAGGTGACCGATGCAAGCAACGGTGAACCGCTGGTCGGTGCAACGGTAGAAAATGTTGCCACTGGTGTCGGTACTGTTACAGACCTCGACGGTAAGTATTCGATTGAAGCCACATCAGGGGTGCGGATTCGTTTTTCTTATGTAGGTTATACCACTGTTGAGCAGGCACTGGTAAGTGGTTCGGTACTGGATGTGGCGCTATCCGCCGAAGGCCAGGATCTGGGGGAGGTGGTCGTTACGGCCCTTGGTATCCGCAAGGAAAAAAAGGCGTTGACTTATGCGGTCCAGACCCTTCAGTCAACGGCGATTGTCGAATCTCAGCAGCCCAATATTGTCAACAGCTTGCAGGGTAAAGTTGCCGGTGTGATGATCAACAATTCCAGTGGCGCGCCGGGTGCGGCATCGGTCATCATGATCCGGGGCGGTACCTCGCTGAGTGGAAACAACCAGCCGCTGTTTGTCGTGGATGGAATCCCGATTGACAACAGTGCGCCGGTCGGTGGCGGTGTCGGTCTGGGGGCTCAAAATACAAATAACAGCAACCGGGGGATAGATCTTAACCCGGAAGATATCGAATCCATCACCGTATTGAAAGGCCCGGCCGCTGCCGTATTGTATGGTTTGCGCGCTTCGGAAGGGGCAATTATCGTAACGACAAAAAAAGGCCAGGCAGGTTCTTTTCGTATTACGTACAGCAATGCTTTTTCCCGGGATGTGGTCAACAAGCTCCCGGAATTTCAGACCCGCTTCAAGCAGGGGATTGATGGCAATTTCAACCCGGATGCGCGCAGCTCGTGGGGCCCGACATTTGGTGCCAACGAAACTATTTATGACAACCTGGGGAATTTCTTCGTACCTGCCAATACCCAACGCCACGATATCGCCGCTTCCGGGGGTGGGGAAAGAAGTACTTTTTATCTGTCGGCAAGTCGCTTCGACCAAAATGGTATCGTCCCGAATACCAGCTTTGAAAGGACTTCTTTCCGGATATCGTCTGAAAGCCAGGTGGCCAGGAACCTCCGGGCCGGCGGCTCGGTGAACTATGTCAACTCCCGCAACCTTTCAACTTTAGGGGGATCGGGTGTGGCTGAAACCAATATCATCGGCGCAACAGGCGGTGGGGGCGGTGGCACCATCAGGGGTTTGTACAACTGGCCGCTCAACGATGATACCCGCAATTATCTGACTGCCGGGGGTAAACAACGCACCCTCCTGGGGGTAGCTAACGACGCCGCTTTTGTAGATAACCCGTACTGGAGTGTCTATAACAACCCCAGTACCAGCAATGTCAACCGGGTGATTTCTACCGTCAACCTTAGCTATGATCCTTTCCCGTTCCTCAATATCACCTATCGGGCAGGTACCGACTTTTTCAATGAAGAGTTTACTTCCGTGAGGAGCGCAGGTACTGTAATCGGCGGGGAAGAAAAAGGTGCTATTACCGAAGTGGACCGTTTCAACCAGATCACGACTTCAACCCTCGTCGTGACGGGCAACAAGTCTTTTGGCAAGAGTATCAATACCAGTCTGGCTTTGGGCCACAACGTGGAGTCTGCGCGCAATAAATCAGCTTCATGGTATGGTCGCAATTTTATCGTCCCTACTTTTGCCAGTATCAATAACGTGTTGCAGAACGAAAGGGTAATTTCGCTCGGGGGCTTCCGCCGCAGGATCGTAGGCGCTTTTGCTGATTTTAATGCCGATTGGAAGTCTATCTTTTTTATCAATATCCGGGCACGTAACGATTGGTCTTCGACCCTGCCAGTGGATAACCGCTCCTTTTTCTATCCTTCCTTCAGCGGTGGTCTGATATTGACGGATATGTTAAATCAAATCGGAATCACGAAAGGGGAGAGTGGTTTTATTCCTTATGCAAAATTGCGCGCCTCCTGGACCCGCGTCGGCAAGGATGCGCCTCCTCATGTTCTGGGCAATACCTATTTCAATACGACCAATTCCTTTACCGCAGCACCACGGGGCTTTATCGCAAATGTCTATGCTTTCGGCGCACCTGCCCTACGTCCCGAATTTACCAATGCCTTTGAAACGGGTATCGAGATGCGGCTGTTCAAGGGAAAAATTGGTATTGATTTTACCTATTATACCATGAGTACGGACGACCAGATCCTCTTCACCCGCGTTCCACCTTCTTCCAGCTCCTTTATCTCGTATCTCAACGGTGGCCGGATTGATAACGAAGGCGTGGAATTGATGGTCAACGCCACGCCGGTAAAAAGTAAAAACTTCAACTGGTCCCTGGATTTGAACTTCTCCAGGAATACTTCCACCGTGGTGGATTTGCCGGGCACCCTCGACCGGGTCGAGCAGTCCGATGCCTCCGTTGATGGCTTTGTAGCGCAGGGGGCAGGTTTCCTGGGCAAGTCTTTGTTTGGGATCAACGGTGATGTCTGGAAGCGCAATGCAGATGGCGTACTCTTATTAAACAGCCAGGGGTATCCGCAAATAAGTGCCATAAAAGAAATCATCGGTGACCGGAATCCGGATTTCATTATTGGTTTGACCAACAATTTCCAGGTCAAAAACTTTAACTTATCCTTCCTTTGGGATTTCCGGATCGGCGGGGACATCTATAATGCTACGGAAAATGCACTTGTACGAAGTGGATTGAGTACTAAAACGATTGACAGGGGCGCTACCACGGTTTTTGATGGTATTATTGAGACGACCGGCGAGCGGAATACCAAGCCAGTTGTGCTCAACCAAAACTATTATCAGCTTATTCTCAGGGGTAATGGGCCAATGTTCGTGGAAGACGGCACCTGGTACCGTCTGCGCTACATCACGCTTTCCTACCGGATTCCGAAATCCCTGCTCGAAAAGGCCAAGATTAAAGGCCTTGAGCTGTATGCGACTGGCCGCAACCTCATTCTCATCACGAATTACTCCGGGGTAGATCCGGAAGTGAGTTCAGGTGGTGCCGGTGTAGCAGGTACAGGCTCGATGGGGATGGATAACCTCGGCATTCCTGCAACCAAAGGGGTGGATTTTGGCCTTAGACTGAGCTTTTAATTCTTGACCATTTTAATCTATTATAATTATGAAACGTATATCCATATTTATACTCGTAGTAGCTGCCCTGACGGCAAGTGCCTGTCAGGACTTTCTCGACGTAAATGCCGACCCCAATAATCCGCAGGATATCCCGTTGGAGAGCCGGCTCATTGGGGCCATCACTATGACGAACGGCGCTTCCATGTGGCGCGCCGCGCGCGAGGTCGCCGCGGTATGTCAATATGCCGCTGCCCCTACCGCTGCCAATTCTGCTGAGACCTGGCGGTTTTCGGCCAGCAACTTTTTCTGGCAAAATGCCTATACCTGGGCAATTCCCAATTGTGTGGATATGGTGGTAAAAGGAAAAGCCGAAGGTTCACCGCACTTTGCGGGTGCAGGCCGGACGCTGGAAGCCCTCAATTTTGGAATGCTGACGGATCAATATGGCAATATCCCGGTCAGTGAGGCATACGACGGTATTACCACAGCACGGCTTACCCCTGCTTTTGATACACAGGAAGAGGTGTATAAGCAAGTAATTGCCAAACTGGACGAAGCCATTGCCCTTTTCAACGACCCTAATAACGCCAAGGGGTTGAACCTCGATAATGGCGATATCATGTATAAGGGGGATATTAACAAATGGCGGCGCTTTGCCTACGCCTTGAAAGCGCGTTACCTCAACCATCTTTCAAAGAAGAAAAGCTACAATCCACAAGCTGTCCTCGATGCCTGCAGCAACGCGTTTAACGCAGATGGTATGGACGCCGAATTTCCCTATCTGGATAACGCATCTGCTACAGACGCGAATCCCTGGAGCGATAAAGGCTACGGTGGCTTTACCAGCGTTACCGCTCCACGTTATTTTTCCTATACCCAGTTTTTTGTGGACCTGCTCAAAACGGTCCCGGTCACTAATGCAGCCTTGCTGGACCCGCGTATCGGTATCATCATGAACAAGGCACCTTTGGATGGGGAATACAGGGGGCTGATCCCCGGCCAGGGCGTACCAGGTGGCGTGGCAACCAATGGAAACCGTTACGGACGGGTAACAGGGGGTTTTTACAGTAGGCCAACTTCTCCTTTCCCGTTTATTACGTACTCTGAAGTGAAACTAATCGAGGCGGAAGCACGTCTTCGTAGCGGTGACCGTACAGGTGCACTTGCAGCATACCAGGAAGGGGTCAGGGCCAATATGCGCAGGCTTGCTGTCCCCGCTGCTCAGATCAACGACTATTGGAATGCCCTCGTTACTGCTGGTGTCCAACAGCATTTCAATACCCTGAACGGTGGCCTCAGCCATATCATGCGCCAGAAATTTATCACCCAGGTCTTTAACCCGGAAACCTGGGTGGACATGCGGCGGATGGATTACAGCCAGGAGATTTACGGGCCTTCCCTGAAGCAGCCCATTAACCTGAACCCGCTCTTTGTTCCAGGGGAATGGATCAGGGGAATGATTATGGAGGGTAATGAGGAAGTCAGGAACGGCGCAAATGTAGGGGATAATTCTCCAACCTTCCGCCTGAAAACACCGCTTTGGTGGGATACGAAAGATTGATGATTGAATCGTATTCCGCCGCCTTCGGCCGCCAAAGGACAGGCTTCGGTTTTTTTACATAAGCGCATAAAATTTCTTTAAACGCCAATTTCGTGATTTTGCGAAGCAAAATCACGAAATTGGCGTTTAATGTTGAGACAGCCTCATTCAGAATTTTTTTTCGCCGCCGAAAGCGGCAAAACACTTTTCCCACAGCCTCGGGATACGCGAGGCTGCCTCACAACTTCCCCAATTTTTCGACCTTTTCCAGGACTTCTTCTGCCAGGATTGCTTTATATCGGAGGATTTTTTCGCGCATTTCCGGATCGGAGGCACCTATAATCTGGGCAGCGAGGATTCCGGCGTTCTTTGCAGCGTTGAGTGCGACGGTTGCTACAGGGACCCCGTTGGGCATCTGGACGATAGAAAGCAGGGAATCCCATCCGTCAATAGAATTAGACGATTTCACGGGGACTCCGATGACGGGCAGGGGGGATAGTGATGCAACCATACCCGGCAGGTGGGCAGCACCGCCTGCACCTGCAATGATTACCCGTATTCCGCGTACGTGGGCTTTGCGGGCATAGTCGAATAGCCGTTCCGGTGTACGGTGTGCTGAAACAATCGTCATTTCTGTTTCCAATCCAAAAAAAACTGCCATTTCCGCCGCCTGGCGCATCACCGGCAGGTCAGAATCCGAACCCATAATAATGCTTATCATAGCTGTTGTTTAATACCTCGATGAATTATTGGTCAATGATGTAATGATATCCCCCCCCAATCTACGGCTGTTTAGGTAGCGGGTTGGTTGTTGCATAATCGTCAGCAGTAAAGATGCCCTTCTTTTTAGCGGTACGCGCTTAGCCGTGGGATACGCAAGCAAATCCTTTTCATAGCGCTGAAACCATATTTTTTATAATTCGCCGGCCTGCTGAGAAAAAACTCATTTTTAGCAGGTTACTAACAAGTGTAAGTGCAAAATTTCAGGGCACAAAATTAAAATACGAAATATTTTTTTATTTTTTTTGTTAGTTCTATAAAAAAGAATACATTTGCTTCGATGTCCCATTGAAACATATCAAAATATGAGAAAGCAGCTCCTTCGTGGAAGCGAAAAATCAATACCATTGCAGGTATTGCCCGATTTTAACATCGGTTTTTTAAGCCAGTATAGCCATTAGTAGGTATGCCATTCGCTACCTGTTGATGGCTAAAGTCATTTGTATTTACTTGAAATCTGGTTTAAGACGCTCCCGTAGTCGCCAAAAACTAAATGTTATCTTAGATGACAAAAAACAGACGAAACACTTACTCCCCGTGGCATAGTTTCCCGGGGCGAAAAAGCATTGGCATATTCTGCCTTGTACTCTTCTTCGTTTTTTCACTGAAAACAGCAAGCGATTGCCAACCACCGCCTGTTTTGGCTTCCTCTGGTGGGACGGCAAAAGACTCCTCCAGTGGGAGCATGGATTTCACGCTGGGTGAGCTCGCCTTCTCCTATTTGAATAATGGTGTGCTGGATGTATCGTTCGGCATCCAACAGCCATTGGCGCCAGATACCCTGCCGAAAGTAGATAGCCTTAAATGTGGTATGTATGTGCTGGATTCCGTTTCCCGGCCTGTTGAAAACGAGCGCTATCAAAACACCCTGCGGCTTCCCTATGTGAAAGGTAACGGTAACCGCTTCGACACGACCAGGTTCAGCTCCCAGGGGGTTACCGGGCTTACACTGCTGCTTTTGCCAGGTAAGCTGGCCAAGGGAGACAGTGTGCTGGTATTCTCGATTTCCGGTATTCCATCAAAAGAGGGGGTTGCAATATTCACCATAGATTTTGGAAAGGCGACCTGTCAGCTTGCAATTGATGTCGGGCCGCAAAGTCCGAAAGTGGATTCTCTGATCTGCTCTAAAGCGATATTATCCCCCGAAAAGATTTATGCAAAGTTGAGTTTCATCGGAACGCTACAGGTTCCCTATACGGGGGGTAATGCCAAGGTAGCCCCTGCGGCAACTTTCAAGAGCGAAGGGGTTACCGGGCTTCAGGCAACTTCAACGGCAGACACTTTGAAACGCAGCGGTGGAACGCTCAAATTACGGCTCGAAGGTACGCCAGATGCGATCGGCACTGTACGCCTGCCGATTGCCTACGGCGGTAAAACGTGTATCGTCGAATTGGCCGTGGAAGAGTTTCCGCTGACGATTCCCAACTTCTTTTCCCCCAATGCCGACGGAGCAAATGACCTCTGGGAAATCCCCAATTTTCAGATTCTCTATCCAAATGGTGTTGTCGTCATCATGGACCGGAATGGAAGAAAACTGGTCGAGTTCAACGGTAATTTCAACGGATGGGACGGTACGATCAACGGCAAAAATGCATTGCCAGGTGTTTATTGGTACTATATACGGCCTGAAGTGGGCAAAGAAACTCCTAAAGGTAACCTAACCCTGATCCGATGAGAAAACAACTACTATCCTTTTGCTTTGTCCTGTCCGGTTTGCTGGCTTTTGCGCAGGATAATCCCATGCCTTCCCTGTATTATTTGAAGGATAACCTCCTCAATCCCGGCTTCACAGGCCTGGGGGGTGGAGTGAACCTCAAAGTAGGGTATAAGCAACAATTACTTGGTTTTGAAGAAGGCCCGAATATTAAGTTCGCAGGCTTGGAAGTCTTTTCGCCAAAGAATAAAATCGGATATGGGTTTAATGTGGCCCAGGATGAAAATGGCCCGCTGAAAAGGTCTTTTGTCCAGGGGATTTTCGCCTACCGCGTCAACTACGATACAGAGGAAAGTGAGCAAAATTCTACCCACTACCTTTCCGTTGGGATAACCGCAGGGGTCCATCAGCATATTCTCGAGTATTCGGAGTTCACCCCTCTGGAATCAGATCCAATATTGCAGGCCCTGTTGGAAAGTACCATCTCCTTTAATTCTGATTTCGGACTGGTTTACTACAATAAAGGTTTCCGCGCCGGGATAGCCTTCCACGATATCGTGCCAAATAAGATCGAACCGCTTTCCGGCAAACGGGATAAGCTGGTATTCCCCAGTGGATACATCAACCTGGGCTATGAGTTCAACCCTGCCGAAGGGAACCTCGTCATTTACCCGCATGCGGTATTTGGCGCCCAACTCAATGATTTCCTGCTGGCAGACGTAAATGTTGCTTCCCGTTATTTTCTCGGGGAGTCGAAGTTTATCGGAATAAGAGCGGGCTACCGCACCATGTCCAATTATAATAACATTCCGTCCAATCACCTGATGTTCCAGGCAGAACTCGGGTTCTCCCCGCTGGCACTGGGCTATCAATATACTATGCCGCTCGGTGGAAACCAGATGTACTCGATGGGCGAACAAGCCCTTTACATGAGCCTGCAATTCAACTCGAACAGCTCGGCAAAAAATCCTGCCAAGGAAAAATCTATCAAAAAACCGAAGAATTGGTTCAATTAAAGACTTACTTATGCGCAAACTACTTTTCCTCCTTTTCCTTCTCCCCGCTCTGGCCTTCGGCCAAGCCCCTGATTTTTTGAGCTACCAGAGTGTCATCCGGGATGCCAACAACAACCTGCTGGTCAATAAAGATGTGACCATCCAGATCAGCATCGTGAAAGATACTGACACGATTTTCCAGGAGCTCCATACCGCCATGACTAACCAAAACGGTCTGGTTTATCTGACGATAGGTAAGGGGGCAAGGGATATTGGCAAACTTGACTCGATCCAATGGTCTAAAGGCACTTATTTTATCGTCTCAAAGGTGGATCCGGATGGCGGGAATAATTTCAAAATTTCCGTCACTACCCAAATCCTTAGCGTGCCGTTCGCACTGCATGCTACCTCTGCAGGTAAACTCACTGGTGAGTATCCGGAAAAGGATCCGGTATTCAACGCGTCGGTCGCCAAAGGAATCACTTCTGCCGATACGGCCTACTGGGAACAAAAACTCGACCCGGAAGATACCCTGAGCCTTTCTAACCGGATTAACCTGAAGCTGAACGCTGTTGATACGGCGTCACTGTCCAACCGGATCAATCAGAAGTTGAATGCTTCGGACACTT
>JBEIGB010000113.1:0-11289 GCA_040382095.1 Lewinellaceae bacterium | reverse complement strand
CCACCCCCCACTCCCCTGTCGCTTGCCAAAAACTGTCCCGCCCCCTCTTTTTCTCACCCCCCCTCATCAAATCTCTCTGCCCACAAAAATTGGTCCACAACGCGGCTCTTAAAAAATATTCTTTGGCGGCGTCAGCCGCCAAAGGACGTGCCGGAGGCTTTTTATACAACCCGTACTTCTCACACAACTCTGTACGGCTGCCTTTATTTAATTTTTTGCTTTAACATTATTTTAAAATAATCTGAACAACATCCAGCCTTACCTCAGAGTTATATAAGGTAAACGACCACTGAAAAACACCCATATCATTATCCATGAACAACCTGCAGATCAAATTAGCTATCAGTATCGGCCTGATCAACCTTCCGCCCGACAATGTACTCAAAGGGATTATCGAACGGCTCGAACCCTTTAATAATGAGCTGGGTACTTACCTCAGCCTCGACCTCGAAAAAGAATCGTTCCTGAACCAGAGTCAGGTTTACCGGCAGTTCGCTTTGTATTACGAAAATGCGGTTCTCCAGGTGGGTATCGTCACCAATCCGTTTTCTAAGGCCCAGACCCTGGAACATTTTCACATCAAAGCACCCTTCCGTTTCGCTGCCTGATCGCCCAGATTGCCCTGCTGCGCGTGCCTTCCTTCCGGCAGCAGGGCAATATCTGCTGTATTTTCCCAAATAAATATTAATTACTGGAATTCTACGCCGATTATCGCTACCTTTGCGCCCTGAATCAAAAATTAGTTATGGAATTGCGCAACATTGCGATTATCGCCCACGTTGACCACGGCAAAACTACCCTGGTAGATAAAATGATCCATGCAGGGCAATTAATCAAATCCCACGAGCAAGTCGGGGAATTGATTATGGACAGCAACGATCTGGAACGGGAGCGGGGTATCACTATCCTCGCCAAAAACGTTTCCATCCGTTACAAAGATTACAAAATCAATATTATTGATACCCCCGGCCACAGCGACTTCGGCGGAGAAGTCGAACGGGTGCTCAATATGGCCGATGGCGTCCTGCTGCTGGTGGACGCCTTCGAAGGACCTATGCCGCAAACCCGGTTCGTCCTGCAAAAAGCACTGGAGCTCGGCCTCAAGCCGATTGTCGTGATCAACAAGGTAGATAAAGAAAACTGTACCCCCGACGAAGTACAGGAAGGGATTTTCGACCTGATGATCAGCCTGGATGCGAACGAAGACCAACTGGACTTCCCCACCCTGTTCGGCTCAGGAAAAAATGGCTGGATGAGCCTGGACTGGAAAGTCCGCACCCAGGATATCACCCCCTTGCTGGATGCGATTATCCAATATGTGCCTGCCCCTAAGGTCGCAGAAGGGACGCCACAGTTGCTCATCACTTCCCTGGATTATTCCAACTATATCGGCCGTATCGCCATTGGAAGACTCAACAGGGGTACCCTGCGGGAAGGGCAGATGGTCGCACTGTGCAAAAAAGATGGCTCGATACACAAAAATCGCCTCCGCGGCCTGTACCTGTTCGAAGGCTTCGAAAAAGAAAAGGTCGAAATGGTGCACGCCGGGGATATCTGCGCCCTCGTCGGCTTGGAAGGCTTCGATATCGGCGATACTGTTGCAGATCCCGATAACCCCGAGCCCCTGCCCCCTATCTCAATTGACGAACCCACGATGAGTATGCTCTTCACCATCAACGACTCGCCCTTCTTCGGGCAGGAGGGCAAATTCGTCACCTCACGGCATATCCGGGAACGTCTGGATAAGGAACTGGAAAAAAATCTGGCACTACGGGTAGAAGATACCGACTCTTCCGATTCCTGGAGGGTCTTTGGAAGGGGGGTCCTCCACCTGTCCGTCCTCATCGAAACGATGCGCCGGGAAGGATACGAATTGCAAATCGGCCAGCCACAGGTGATCCTCAAACGGATTGACGGCAAAATCCATGAACCAGTAGAAGAACTCACCATAGATATTCCCGAAGTGATCTCCGGGCGTGCCATAGAAATGGTAACCCGCCGCAAAGGGATGATGCAATCCATGGAACCTAAAGCAGATCGCATGATCCTGCGATTTGAAATCCCCTCGCGCGGTATTATCGGCCTCCGCAGCCAAATGCTCACCGCAACAGCAGGCGAAGCGGTCATGACCCACCGCTTTATCGGTTTTCAGGAACATAAAGGGGAAATCCCCGGCAGGATTAATGGCTCTCTGATTTCTAAAGAACCCGGCAAGTCCATCCCCTATGCCATTAACAACCTACAGGACCGCGGTATCTTCTTTATCGGCTCCAATGAGGATATCTATGAAGGACAAGTCGTCGGCGAAAATAGCCGCCCCGGGGATCTGGTCATCAACCTCACAGTTACTAAAAAACTCACCAATATCCGCGCCTCCGGCTCCGATGACAAAATGCGCATTATCCCGCCGCGACGGCTCACCCTCGAAGAAGCGCTCGAGTATATCCAGGAAGATGAATATGTGGAAGTGACGCCGCAATCCCTCCGCCTGAGAAAAGTGTACCTCAAAGAACACGAACGCAAGCGGGCTTCCAATAAGGCTTTCGCCACAGAAGGGTAGTCTGCCGGCCTCCTGGTATATTGCTGTCCTCCACGCAGAGGTGTCTGGTAAGATCCTCCAAGGTTGTGTAAAAAACCTCCGTATCATTTGGCGGCTTGTGCCGCCAAATGATATTTTTTTTGGAGCCCCGTTTTCACCGGTTTTACTTCGCAAAACCGATGAAAACGGGGCTCCAAAAAATTTTGAGGCGGTCTCATAAGTCCTTTGCCGCCGAAGAATATTCAAAAAAATTTATGGGCAGCCTCAAATTTTTTTATTTCGCCGCCAGGGCGGCAAAAGTTTTTCTACACAACCCCATAAAACCTTGGGGGTGTCGGCGGCAGGAATCCTTAATTATTGTTGCGGATCCCCGAGCTCAGGGAGCTACCTGCAGGAGCAGATTGACGGGTATCCGACATCTGGATGGGGTCAATCATCATTGGGAGGCCTTTACCATCGGTAATAATCACCTTGGCATTCGGGGACTTGGAGAGTTCCATGAAGGCTTCGATAGCTTTGAACTGCAGGAGCATGGGATCCAGGCCCTGTGAGATGATGTTCTGGGCATCGCGGATGCCCTCTGCCTGTAGGCGCTTGCGCTGAGCTTCCTGTTTCTCCTGCTGCAGTACAAACTCCATGCGCTGGGCATTCTGCTCCGCTTCGAGTTTCGCTTCGATCGCCCGCGCCAGTGTCGGTGGCAACTGAATGCTCTTCAATAAGACCGCTTCGATTTCGATGCCCTTGTCGTCCAGCAGTTTTTGCATCTGTACGCGGATATCTTCTTCAATCTTTCCCCGCTCCCCGGTGTGCATATCCTTTGCGAAGAACCGGGAGCTGACGTCGGCAACGGCCGAGCGAAATACCGGCAGGATGATATTGCGCTCGTAATCAGGCCCTATATTGCGCAGGATGTTGGGCGCTGAAGCGGGAATTACGTTGTAGAGGATCGAAACATCCGAATTGATATTCAACCCCTCCCTGGAGGGGATGGTCAGGGCAACCTCGAGGTTTTCTGTACGGGTACTGACCTTTACAATGGACGTTGCGAGCGGGTTGAACCACCGCAGACCGTTCATAATTGGCTTGTCTTTGTAGGTACCAAGGGTGCGTTTGACACCGACCTCCCCTTCCCGGATTACCGCACAGGATGCGGTCAATGCGAGTACGAACAACAGAAACAGTGATTTTTTCATGATCATTTTTTTTGAAAGTAATACTTATAATATTTTTAAGTTTTACTATTAAAACGTTTTTGTCCCTTTTCGGTTCACCCATCGGCAGAGATATTCGGAGTGCTGCGACAGGGCATCCTGGTATGCAAACGGGCTATTTTCGCGCATAACGATTCTGATGCAACGCATCTGACATCTTTCCCTTCAGAAATATTAAACAGATTGGCGTTTATAAATTTCTTTGCCTTTCTGCGAAATCTGGCGATATTTCGGGGATGAAACTAGCAGCAATAGATATTGGCTCCAACGCCATTCGATTTCAGGTCATTCGGGCAATCCGGTACAAGGATGCCCTGAGCTTCAAGAAACTTGAATATGTCCGTTTCCCTTTAAGGCTGGGCAAGGATGTGTTTAATAGTGGCTATATTTCCGAGCCAACCATTGCCCGCTTTATGAAACTGATGCACAGCTTCAAGCTGCTGCTCGACTTGTATGAAGTGCAGGGCTTTGTCGCCGTTGCCACATCTGCAATGCGGGAGGCGGAGAACGGGAAGGAGGTCCTGGAGCGCATCCTTCAGGATTTTGACATTGCGGTGGAAATCATTTCCGGAAAAGAGGAAGCTGAAATCCTGAGCGTAGCCATTCGGCCATTCATTGACCATGGCAACTTTCTGCATATTGACGTGGGCGGAGGGAGTACCGAATTGAACTTCTACCACGAGCGCGAACGAGTGGGTAGCAAATCGTTCCGGATCGGGACGGTACGGCAGCTTACCCGCGACCAACAGGTGGCGGTTTTTAAAGAAGTGGAAGACTGGATTGCCGGCGAGCGCCACGTCCACGACAAAGGGGAGCCGGTCTATGCCGTAGGTACAGGGGGGAACATCCGCAAATTATTTCAGCTCTCTATATTTCCAAAAAGTGGGAGTATCACCTTCTCCGAACTCCAGGCGCTCAAAGCGTACGTTGGTGCCCTCAGCCTGGAAGACCGGCTTAACCTCCTGAAATTGAACCCGGACAGGGCGGATGTGATCATCCCTGCTGCAAAAATCTATATCGAAATGATGCGGCGCTGCAATGCCGACCGCATCCTCGTACCCAATGTAGGGCTTAAAGATGGCCTACTCTACCGGCTATACGAAAAGGTGACCGGCAACCCCATCCAGCAGATCGAATTCCTGGATCAGATTTGAACCATAGAAAATTTTGAATGGGGCTATCTCATCCCGTACGGGGTGGTGTAAAAAGTTGCTTTTCCCCCAAAGATCGCTGGCAGCGTCAAAGGACAACCTCCAGACTTTTCACACCACCCCGGGATATTTATAAGACCGCCACGGTATCAACCGCCATATCCCCCATTGGTCAGTTTATTTTCAAAACAGCTTTACCCTGCGTGCCGTCTTTAGCGGCGACCAGGGTATAAGTGCCCCGATACAGGTACATTTTGCCATTTTCGGCCGGTTTCATCTTCAGCGGGCGGTCGTCGTCTTTAAGGCGGGCATTCGCGACAGACTCGATGACAGACGCTTTAGCCGGGTCAATTTCCAGGGTATAGGGGATATAGTTCAGGCCCTTTTCGCATTTTTTGACAAAGCTGAAGAGCTCCTCCCCTTTTTCGGTCTGGATACTGAATTTCACCTCGCCGGCGGCGGCGGTGAATACCGGCAGTTTCATCTCTGGGACGGTGGCCTCGTCCCATGCGGCACTTGCATTACCCCAGCGTGGGCTATAGGACAGTGGGTCTGGATCAAAAGCATGAAGGGCCTTGCCGAGCGTCTGAGGATTGAGCTGCTGCAGCTCTTTTGCCCTGCCCAGGTACAGCGATCGTCCGTGGGTACCCACCAAAATTTCTTTTTCCCGGGGGTGTACGACCAGATCGTGCACTGGGACAGCGGGGAGGCCATTATTCATCAGCATAAAAGATTTCCCCCGGTCGAGCGAGACATACAGGCCATGGTCGCTACCGACATAGAGGATATCTGGGTTAGCGGGATCTTCCTTGACCACATTGAGGGGTTCCAGTGGCAGATCAGTACCGATGCGGGTCCAGGATTTGCCAAAATCTTCGGTAACGAACAGATAAGGGTTGAAATCATCAGAGCGATAGCCATTCAGACAGGCATATACCCTCCCCTCTTCGAAAGCGGAGGCTTGTACCCTCGCGACCCAGAGGTCTTTGGGAAGGGCATCGGAGATCCGCTCCCAGGATGCACCGCCATTGCGTGTGAGGTGGATCAGCCCGTCATCGGAGCCGGCATAGAGCAATCCAAACTTCAGCGGGGATTCGTGCAGGGTGGTGAGGGTACCGAAAGGCACATCCCCTTTGATGCCCCCTTTGGTGAGATCGTCGGAAATAGTTGTAAAGTCGTTGCCTTTATTAAGGGAACGGTGCACTTTATTGGAACCCATGTAGAGGATATCCTGGTTGTGGACTGAGAGGTGGATTGGCGTTTGCCAGTTCCAGCGCAGCGGCCGTTCGCCGAGTTTATGTCTTGGGGTAATCGGTTTGCGCTCCCCTGTTTTGGTGTTCAGGCGGGCATAGAAACCGAACTGCAGCCCTGTGTAAACTGTGGCATTATCGCGGGAATCAATCGCCACCTGCATACCGTCGCCACCGAAGATGGAACGATAGGGATACTGTCCGCTACTTTGCCAGCGGCTGCTGGCGCGGTAAGTACCCGGCCCCATCCAAACCCCGTTATCCTGAAGGCCGCCATAGACGTTATAAGGTTGGGCCATATCTACGGCGACGTAGTAAAACTGTCCTACTGGCGGCGTATTGCAGATATTGTAGTTTTTTCCGTTGTCATAGGAAATATTGAGGCCCCCATCGTTACCCAGGAGGAGGTGTCCTGGCCTTTTGGGGTTAATCCAGAGGGCGTGGTGGTCGGAGTGTACATTGTCCTGGTCAACAGATTTGAAGGTTTTACCGCCATCATCTGAACGGATAACGGGTACGCCCAGCACAAAAATTTGATTAGCATCGTAAGGGGCGACGCGGATCGTGCCGAGGTAATAGCCATAAGAGCTATAGACATTATCCAGATAGCCGTTATGGGTTTTTTTCCAGGTTACACCCTCATCATCGGAGCGATAAACCTCCAGGCCCACTACCGGGGTATCGAACAGGAGGGAATTGGCATCTTCGGTATATTCTACGAGGCCTGCGGGGGTTATCTTACCCTCTTTGACCATTGCCATAACCTTATCCACCGTATATTCCTGTGGAAAGCCATTTGCGGCGAGAAACTCCTTGACCTGATATTTTTTGAGCTGCAGGAACTCCTGTGCGGGCATGGTGCGCATCTGATCTTTCGTCACCAGCTCCGGATCCTCGGGTTTTTCTGCCGGACGGCGGAAGTAATTGTCAATAGCTGCGTAAAGTACGGGTTTACCGTTTGCCCGAGTCATGGTCAGGCCGATACGTCCGAGGCCTTCCCCGGTGGGGATTCCTGCCGTTGGGGTAGTCAGCTTGCGCCAGGACTTACCGCCATCGGTACTTTTATAAATCCCGCTCCCTTCGCCGGACTCCACGAAATCCCAGGCCTTGCGGCTGCGCTGCCATGCAGCAGCATAGAGGATATTCGGATTAGCCGGGTCCATGAGCAGATCAACCACTCCGGTTTTATCGTTGATAAACAACACTTTTTGCCACGTTTTGCCCCCATCGGACGTTTTGAAGACACCGCGCCCGGCATTATCGGTATAGAGGTGGCCCAGCACGGCCACCCATGCCGTATTGGGGTCTTTGGGATGGAGGAGGATGCGTCCGATATGGTGGGATTCCCCGAGGCCGAGATGTTTCCAGCTCTTGCCCCCGTCGGTACTGCGAAAGACCCCGGTGCCGGAATAAGAGGAACGGCTGGAGTTCACCTCGCCGCTACCTATCCAGATGTGGTTGTTATTCCAATCCACGGCAACATCTCCGATTGTCATGACCATTTCCTTATCGAAAAGCGGTTCGAAACTTTGGCCGTTGCTACTTGTTTTCCAAAGGCCGCCCGAAGCGTAGGCCACATAGAAATGGCTGGGGTCTTTGTCCCAGACGTCGAGGTCAACGATACGGCCACCAAATACACTGGGGCCAATCGAACGAAATTCGACCCCATTGACCAGGGATGCGGCTTCGAGGGCTTTGCGCTGGTCAAAACCTGCGATACGCGCCTCTGCGGGGGTAGGCGTCGTTTGCTGAGCAAAAATTGCGCCGAAGCTAAAAAACAGAAAAAACAAAGGTAGTACAGGTGTTTTCATATAAAATATATTTCTAAAGGTCTGATATGCCAACTTACATTTGATTACCGCGCAAGTTATCAAAAGCTATGAAAAAAAAGAAAAAGCCCAAGGTTTGCAGTGCAAATACTATCTTTTGGGCAATTTATTTTCGAAAAAAGCACCCCAAAAGATTAGATTCCTGACATACCTCACAACAAGAAGTAAGCAGCAGCAGCCAGTGCGCTCCTCTGGCCCGGGCATTCCAGTTTTGCGATGCGCCTGTAATCGGAATATCGGACGAGATATTCCCCGTCTAAATATGCGATCCTTCTATGGTCGGAATACCGGATGATAAAACGCCCGTCAAATTTCAGCAGGCGTTTGTAGGTAGTATAGGACAAGAGGTAATCCCCATCGAATTTATAGATACGCTTTAAGGAATTATAGTCCAATACAAATTCGCCGTCCACTTTCAGCACCCTCCGCGAGTTGGAGTATTGAAGGACATAACACTGGGCAGGGGCCAGGGCAGGCAGAAAAGCCACTACAACCAGGGTCAGAAGAAGCCTGCGCATATTTTTGATCAGCGGGAGGAAAGCGGTGGGTAGTGCTGTATTTTCTGTATTCCGAGGCTGGAATGGGATGTATTTTGGGAGACGGGATTCCGAAAGGGCCGGGCAGATCGCTGGGCTTCGCCTCCATTGGGTTATGCTTACCTTATTCATGAAGTTTTTTCATTTCATAACGCAGGCTGTTATCTTTGCAATATAATCTATCCAAAAAATGAACGATAAAACGCGGCTGTTCCGTTGGTTATTCCAGGCCATAGGCGGGCTTTTGCTCACAGGTAGCGGCCTTTCCATGGCCATAGATGCCGGCATTACAAAGCAGGAGGGCGGCGCCTGGTTTGGGTATGGCACCATTGCCCTGATCGTTTTCCAGTCCGGGTTATGTCTGATGATTGATTCCGTCCGGTTCAGGCGCAATATCTGAATGCACAATACCCTATCTATGAAACGAATAGACTGGCTGGTGCTGATCAGTTTTATCCCACCGTTCATCGTGGCCTTTTCGATTGCGTTGTTCGTGCTGTTGATGCAGGTCATCTGGATATATATGGACGAGATTGCGGGCAAGGGGCTTGGCGCGCTTGAGGTCGCGGAGTTGTTGTTTTACCGCAGCGTAGGGATCGTACCAATGGCGCTGCCGCTGGGAATGTTGCTGGCCTCTGTAATGACCCTGGGAAACTTTGGGGAGCGCTACGAGCTATCGAGTATGAAATCCGCTGGGATTTCGCTCATGCGGATTTTGCGGCCGCTGATGATTTTCGGCTTGGGGGTCACTTTGTTTTCCTGGTACAGCTCGGACACGCTCATCCCTGCCTCCAACCTCAAGTTTGGCTCGCGGATGTACGACATACAGCAAAAAAAGCCTGCGCTGAGGCTTGAAGAAGGTATTTTCAACGATGATTTCCAGAATTTTGCCATTTACATCCGAAAGCGCTTTTCTGATGGCAGGCGTGTGGAGGGGGTATTGATCTATGACCATTCCGAGCAGAACTCTGGGAAAATCGCGATCATATCGGCAAAAGCGGGTGAAATGTATATTACCGCCAACGGGGAGCGCTTTGTCATGCACCTCCTCGACGGTCACCAATACCTGCAATCGGCAGGTTCTACCGCTTCCGGCAGCCGTTATCCGTTCGTGCGCACCGCTTTTGGTCAATATACCAAGATTTTTGACCTCAGCGAATTTCAGCTTAGCAGGACCAACGAGGAGCTTTTTCGTTCCGGGAGGCAAATGATGACTGCTGCCCAGTTAAAAGTTGCTGCCGACTCTATCGGTACGGAAATTGACCGGCGGGTTGTCGGCTTATCCAATTATATGGCCAATACCATACACTTCCTGAAGACCGACAGTACCTATCTGCGCACCGAAAGCCCTGCCTCTGACCAGGCCCCTGCAGATGCTGCGGCGCAGTATGGCTATTCCAGCAGCACGCAGTATGTACCCCAGGGACATACGATGGTGCCCATCGAGAACCCTGGCACCATCATACCTCAGCGGGAAGTATTTTCCCTTAAAGAGATGAAATCCTTCCTGGAGACCTTCGGCCCGCAAGAGCGCACGCAACTGATCAATTCGGCCGTCACCCAGGTACAAAGTGTACAAAGTCAGGCGGATATTACTGCCGACATGGTGGATCGCATGCGGGAATCCAGGATCAAGCACGTTTTTGACCAGCACTCCAAATACAGCATTGCGCTGGCGTGTTTTATTTTCCTGTTTATCGGTGCCCCGATGGGTGCTATCATCAGGAAAGGCGGGTTTGGTTACCCCATACTCGTAGCCACCATTTTCTTTATTTTATTCGTTGTACTGACGATTTTTTGCCGGAAAATCGCCGAGTCGTTTCTGTTAAGTCCGGAGGCTGCTGCTTGGCTGCCCTGTATCATCTTCTTTCCATTAGGGCTATTGCTAACCCGTCTTGCCATGAACGATTCCCAGTTGCAGATCGGTGCCCCTACCGGAAAATGGCGGCAACACCTGAAACGGGCAAGGTGGCGGCGAAATACGACAAAAACCAAAAATACATAGCGATTTATTATGCTTTATACGCTTTATACTTTTGCACGTGCGAATGCCATTTACTTCCTGCTGGTCGCAACCTTTCTCATCGCAGGGCTTGCCTGGACCGGCCTGATGCCCAAGGGTGCCCTTATCCTTTGGTTCAGCGGGCATCGCACTCCGGCAGGCAATTTCTTTTTCTCGTTGGCTACCCGAGGGGGGGAAGTGGCCGGTTTCCTGCTCGTCATGGTCATACTTTGGCGCGTACATTTCAGATGGGTGCTTGCGCTTGGTGCGATGACCCTGGCGGTAGCCCTTACCTCTAATATTGGTAAATCCCTGCTGAGGCAGCCACGTCCGGCAAGATATTTCAGGGACCAGGGAAGCTGGCAGGATATTATACCGGTGCCTGGCATTGAGCTGCATCAGGGTTTTACCAGCCTACCTTCCGGGCATACGATGGCCGCCTTCGCTTTTTTCTCACTGATGGCTTTTTGCCTGAAAGAAAAACGCACTGCCGCGGCACTCGCTTTTACCCTGGCCCTGCTCACCGGTCTTTCCCGGATATACCTCGTACAACATTTTGAGGAAGATGTCCTGCTGGGGGCATCTATCGGCTTTGTGCTGGCTATCTTGTTTTATTGGTGGTTTACTCCGCAGAAAATGTTGGACGGAAAAAAGTATGGGGTTGTATGAAAAGGCTGGAGGCCGTCATTTGGCGGCTGACGCCGCCAACAATAATTTTGAATAGACATCGTTTTGGCGCAATTTGGGGAAAGAAAAAAGGCAAAAAGAAGT
>JBEIGB010000112.1:0-11334 GCA_040382095.1 Lewinellaceae bacterium | reverse complement strand
GCCACCAGACCCCGGGACCCTACCTGAAAAAATAGAAGGATCGCTGAAAATTTAATGATTTAACGGCAGCTAACGCCACCAAATAATATTTTGAAAGAACACTGTTTTCACTGATTTTGCGAAGCAAAATCAGTGAAAACAGTGTTCTTTCAAAACTTTCTTTCGCCGCCGTAGGCGGCGTAAGCGTAATACTTTTTACACAACCTCAATAAAACGGCGCGCTAAGAAATATTCTTTGGCGGCGAATGCCGCAAAAGCCCCTTGGGGACAGCCCCCATAATATTATACGCACTTCCCGACCACAGAAGCGCACCGGTTTACTTCAGCTTCATATTCCTTGCAATCCGGGCGTAAATGCCAGGCACAAAGCGCTGCAGCAGTACACCCAGCCCCTCGGTTTTGGCGATAACGACTTCGCGCCGGCATTGGCGGATGGCCTTCAGTGCTTTCTTTGCAAATACATCGGGTGGAAATCCGGCCCGGGTACTCTCTTCGATCACGGCATTAGGCGTACCATCGCCCTTCAGGGCATTAGCTGTTACATTGGTGAACACGTAGCCCGGGCAGATTAGGGTTACTTTAATGCCATCCCGATATAATTCTGCACGCAGGCTGTCAAAAAAACCGTGGAGCGCATGTTTGGAGGCAGCATAAGCAGAGCGGTAGGGTACGCCCATTTTTCCGAGTACACTGCTCATCACGACGATATGCCCGGATTTCCTGGCCTGCATATCCGCTGCTACTGCCCTGGTAATCGCCAGCGTACCAAAATAATTGACTTCCATGATCTTTCGATCCACGGCGAGGCTGGTTTTAAGGGCAAGGTCGCGCTGGGAAATCCCCGCATTATTAATGAGGATATCTACCGGCCCGATTGTCCGGGCAATTTCTGCCGCAACCGGAGCAACCGCATCAAGGTCGGTCACGTCGAGGGGCACGATATGTACCTCCGCACCGGCTACACACCCGGCGCTTACCCGTTCGAGCTCTTTTTCATTCCTGCTGGAGAGGACCAGCCTCGCACCTTCCTTAGCCAAAGCATAAGCGAGATGCTCTCCAATACCGGAGGATGCACCGGTTATCCATATTACTTTGTTTTTAAAAAACATATCTGCTGCTTTTTTCCGCCAATTTACGTATTTCATTACAAGCACCGAACAGGATTTAAATTTGTTCTTTGATTTTCTTTACCTTTGTCCCTCTACCGAAAATATTTTGGAGGTCTGTTTCTGCAAAGCGGCTATTTTATGAAAACAATCTTTTTTATCCGTCATGCTAAATCGAGCTGGGACGATCCTACCCTTCGGGATATTGACCGGCCATTAAACAAGAGGGGGAAGCACGATGCACCTGTGATGGCAAAATTGCTCAGGGAACAAGGTATCATGCCTGACCGCATCATCTCCAGCCCTGCGAAGCGCGCCCTGAGCACCGCCGAGGTTTTTGCCGCCGAAATGGGCATAGAAGATATTTTTGTGGAGCCGCTGATTTATGAATCTATGCCTGATGATCTGTTGAAGGTTATCCGGCAACTGGATGATACCCTTGATGTTGTCTTTGTATTTGGCCACAATCCCACACTATACGATCTGGCGGGTATCTTTTCAGATATGGAACTGGATAATATCCCCACATGCGGGATTTTCGAAGTTCAGGCTGCAATACAATCCTGGGGCGATTTCAGCGTGCGCACCGGTAGGATGACCCGGCACTATTTCCCAAAACAACTCAAATATTCATGAAGGGCAATGTCCTTCTAATCTGGATAGTTGCCATGCTACTCCTGGCGACGTCCGCCTGTCGCGAGCGGTATCTGAAAATCTCTCTTCCGAACGACCGCCTCATCCCCATCCTTTGTGATATACATATTGCAGAAGCAGCAGTGCAACAGGTAAATGGTGCGCGCAAAGATAGTCTGAACGAAGTCTATCTCGATCAAATCTGTACTATACATCAAATCAGCCGCGAAAGGCTGGACGAAGTGCTCGAAGAGCTGCGCAATAATCCGGATGCCATGAAAAAAGCTTATCTGGCCGTCGCGCAGGCACTGGAAGAACGTCGTACAGCACAATAGGGGCGGTGAGCAGTTGCAGATATCTTCGGCTGTGCGCTAATCTGGCCTGGGTCAGGGGGCCAAAAAATTAACTTAAACTTAAACTACGATGTATATCGCCCCCTATAGATAGACTTAACTTTGTCAGATAATTGGATTACTGCATCTGGGGCCGTCTGCTGAGACCCTCTTCAAGGGACCGTGTGAAAATTTATATCGCTGCGCCCGATGCAAAATATTGTGCTGAATGCGCCTTCAAGAAATAAAATTTCCCGGAGAGATGAAGAACCTACTTTCTGCACAACCCGGCGGAAAGCGCTGAGGCGGCATCTGTCCAGTCACCTCTAAAATACCTAACAGCGCATGGATCCGATCAAAATTCTGGTAGTTGACGATGAGCCTGACATCCTTCAGATTCTGACCTATAACCTGGAAAAAGAAGGGTATGTCGTCCTTACGGCGTCCGACGGCGCAGCAGGGGTACGTATTGCAGAAACAGAACATCCGGCACTTATCGTCCTGGATATTATGATGCCGAAGATGGACGGCGTAGCAGTATGTCGTTATCTTCGGGAAAAACCTGAATTTGCAAATACGATTATCACCTTTCTGACCGCCCGGGAGGAGGATAATTCACAAATCGCGGCCCTCGACTTTGGTGGGGACGACTATATCACAAAACCCATTCGCCCTAAAGTATTCATCAGCAGGATAAAAGCCCTCCTTCGTCGCTCAGAGCGCCAGCCAGAGTATATGGATGAACGCGGACTGATTCAGATGGGCGATCTTACGATAGATAAGGAGCGGGTGTCCGTCAGTAAAGCTGGTAGTGCGGTAGAGCTTGCCAAAAAAGAGTTTGAGCTGCTTTTGCTACTGGCCTCCAAGCCGGGAAAGGTCTTCTCCCGGGAAGAAATTTTCAACAAGGTATGGGGTACAGATGTTATAGTCGGAAATAGGACAATTGACGTACATATTCGCAAGCTCAGGGAAAAAATCGGCGAGGATTATATCAAAACGATCAAGGGGATTGGGTATAAATTCGAATTCTAAATGGTGAAAAACCCAACACCTCAACAAATCGCGCTTCTGGCCGGGGCAATCATCCTGTTCATCGCTTTCGGAAGCCTGCTATTCTTCGATCATTTTCCGGAATTCGCCAATCCGGGGGGCTATCTGCTTTGGGCACCTGTCTTTTTCTTCCTGGTTTACCGTCTTGTAATCCTTCTGCTCAGGCAATATATCTATCGAAAAATCAAGCTTATTTATAAAACGATCCGCCAGGAAAAGCTGGGTTCCCAGGAAAAACAAGACCTGACTGATATTACGCGCAACGTCATAGAAGAGGCAGAGCGGGAAGTCGCCGACTGGGCGGAACGGCAGCGCACAGAACTGGATAAATATAAATCCTGGGCGGAGTACCGGAGGCATTTCCTCGGCGATATCTCCCACGAACTCAAAACGCCCCTGTTCAATATCCAGGGCTATCTGGATTCCCTCCTCGAAGGGGGCGTACACGACCCGAAGGTCAATGTCGCTTTCCTCCAGCGTGCATCCAAAAACGTGGACAGGCTTCAAACGATTATCATGGACCTCGAAACCATCGCCAGGCTGGAATCCGGACAGTTGCTCCTCGAAATTCAGACTTTTGATGTGAAGGAACTTGCCAGGGAAGTGATCGAAGAGATGGAAATCCGTGCCAAAGAGAAAAATATCTCCCTCGAATTTAAGGATAAAGCTTCCGCAAACGTCAAAGTGCGTGCCGACAGGGAAAAGATCCGGCAGGTCTTTATCAACCTGATTCAGAACTCCATTAAGTACGGCGTACAGAATGGCCGTACCCGGGTCGGGTTCTATGATATGGACCGTATGGTACTCGTCGAAGTTGCCGATAATGGTATCGGAATTCCCCGGGAACACCTCAACCATATCTTCGACCGCTTTTACCGCGTGGATAAAAGCCGCTCCCGCGAACAAGGCGGCTCCGGCCTGGGCCTCTCCATCGTCAAACATATTATCGAGGCGCATAAACAAACCATCAATGTGCGCAGTACCCCCAACTTTGGCTCCACTTTTGGGTTTACCCTTGAAAAAGTGTGAAAATCCTTAATTTTGCCGACGCAAAATTCAGAAAAACGCTCCATGATTACTATCGAAAATGTTTATGTGCAATTTGGCAGCAGGATACTGCTCAATAAGGTCAACCTGGTTATCGGTACACAGGATAAAATCGGCCTCGTAGGTCGCAACGGTGCGGGTAAGTCCACGCTACTCAAAATTATCGCAGGCGAAATGAGCCCCCACGAAGGACGCGTAAGCAGGCCTTCCGGTACCAGCCTCGCTTTTCTACACCAGGAACTTGAACTCCCCAAAGGACGGACAATCCTCGATGAGGCACTGACCGCTTTCGCCGATATCCAGGGCCTGGAGCAGAAGCTCGCTACCATGCACGAAGAAATTGCACAAAGGACAGACTACGAAAGCGAGGCTTACCACACCTTACTCGACGAGTTCTCTACCCTCAATGACCGTCTCGCCTATATGGGCGGACTGAATATCCAGGCCCAGACCGAACGCGTGCTCAAAGGCCTCGGGTTCAAACAATCGGACCTCAACCGCCTCGTGGACGAGTTCAGCGGGGGATGGCAAATGCGGGTCGAATTGGCCAAGATGCTCCTTCAGCAACCCGACTTTCTCCTCCTCGACGAACCGACCAACCACCTCGATATCGAATCCATCCTCTGGCTGGAAGGTTTCCTGAAAGATTATCCCAAAACCCTGGTGCTGATTTCGCACGATAAGGAATTTCTGAATAACGTCACTGCCCGTACGGTGGAGGTCGAACTTGGTAAACTGGCGGATTACAAAGCCCCTTACAAAGCTTTCGTCGAGTTGCGACAGGAACGCCGCGAAAAACAACGGGCTACTTTTGAGAACCAACAGAGGGCTATTGCCGACCGCGAACGCACGATCAGCCGCTTCATGGCCAAAGCTTCCAAGACCAAAATGGCACAGTCCATGCAAAAGCAACTGGATAAAATGGAACGGGTCGAGGTTGAAGATGAAGATGTCGCCGTCATGAACCTCCGCTTCCCACCCGCCCCACGGTCGGGGCAGGTGGTAATCGAAGGAAAAGCTATTGCAAAACACTACGGTACACTCGAAGTACTCGATAAAGTGGATATCCGCATCGAACGCGGGGAGCGGGTCGGTTTTGTCGGGCAAAACGGACAGGGGAAGTCAACGCTTGCCAAAATACTGGTCGGTGATATCCCGTCCACTGCCGGGCTGGTCCAAATGGGGCATAATGTCCAGGTTGGATATTATGCGCAAAATCAATCGGATGTCCTCGTCTCCGGAGCTACCGTACTCCAGACGATGGAGCAGGAAGCCCCGGCAGAAGTCCGGCCCAAGGTGCGCCAAATCCTCGGCGCGTTCATGTTCAGCGGGGAAGATGTAGAAAAAAAGGTATCGGTGCTTTCCGGCGGCGAGCGTGCCCGCCTCGCCCTGGCCTGTCTCCTGCTCAAGCCGTTTAACCTGCTTGTCCTCGATGAACCAACCAACCACCTCGATATCCTTTCGAAGGATGTCCTCAAGCAGGCCTTACTGGAATACGACGGCGCGATGGTTGTGGTTTCCCACGACCGCGAATTTCTCGACGGCCTCTGCAACCGTACGATCGAGTTTCGCGACCGGCATCTGTATGAGTACCTCGGCGATGTGAATTACTTCCTCGAAAAAAGGCAACTGGATAATATGCGCCAGGTAGAGCTGCAATCTGCTGCGGCTGCCATGGTAACTTCTGAGGCCACGGCGATGCGGTCGCCTGCGAGCCGGGAAGATCGAAAGCGCGTCCAGCGTGCCGTCCAGCAAGCAGAAAAAAAAATCGAGCGGCTGGAAGCAGAAATGGCTGCCATTGAGGTGCAGATGGCCGATCCCGGTTTTTACAACCGCTCCGACAGCGCAAAGGTCACCGAGACCTATGCCGGGATGCGCGCTGCGCTCGATGCCGCTATGAGCGAATGGGAAAGCGCACAGATGGAGCTTGAAGCACTCGATTAGATTTGGCTGGGGGCACGGGATCATTGTAACCCACGAGGATTCCTCTCGCAACAAGTCTAGTTCCTGGGCTTGTCCACGTATTCTACCCGTAGCACATCGGTATCGCGTTCCAGGGTCTCTTTCAGCAGGTTTGGGAGGATACGTGAGGGGTCAAAACGCACCAGCCAATAATTGGTCCCTTCGGGCAATGTTTTAATCTGTTGCATAGCGGTGTCATAATACTTGGCAATCCAGTAATCCACGTTGATGTTAGGTTGGAGCTGGACTTTGAACATGCTGTTGTACTTATTCGCGGGTAAATTATACGCAAATTCCTCCTGAAGTTTCCAATCCTGCTGTATTGGGTCCGCATATTGCTGCAGGAGTTTTTCCAGGGTTTGGATTTCCCGGGGAAACAACTGCCCGATGACCTGTTTCATAGCCTGGCCTTCAAAGACGGTAATTTCCGTAATCGCATAATTGGGATCAGGTGCGGGATGTGATTCCAGGCTGCCCCAGATATTGGCCGATTCAATAGATGTTTTCATGGTTTGCCATTCGCTTTCGGGCATTTTTCGGGCGTATCGGCCCATGAGCGATGTGAAGGCAATTCCCTGGTATTGGAGGGTACCATCGGAAAATACGGTCAGTACGAACTGTGGGCACTGCAGATTACCGCAGAGCAGGCGGTATTCCAGGATTTTTTCCGGGCTGGCAGTTTTCTGGGCAAAGGGCAGGGTATCGCAACCGGCAGACAGGGCAGTATATACAATGATGGCCCTAAGGATAATGCGGGCGGATGAACGGGTGTTTTTTAAAAGAATCATCAGGGGAATATTTTAGAATTTTTGCATGCTTGCATTGGTCAGGGATTTTGGTACAAGGATGATTTCCGTCCTTCGGTTGAGTGCCCTGCCCGCTTCGGTCGTATTGGAGGCTACAGGGGCGAAGGCGCCGCGGCCCGCTACGGTCATACGGTCAGGGGTAAGTCCGTTGGCTTGTAAAACCTTACTGACTGCCAGTGCCCGGTCGAGGCTAAGGGACCAGTTGCGGTCCTCGGAGCCGGAATTATCAGTATGACCTTCGATCAGGATATCCATTTCCGGTTCCTGGAGGAGGGCGACGGCTACTGCGCGGAGGGTTTGTCTGCCTTGTACGTCAATTTGTGCGCTTCCTGATCCAAAAAGTAAGTCCTGGCTTACGGTAATGTAAATTCTGCCAGCCGTCTCGGAAATATTGAGCTCGTTATTGTTGACGTTGTTTTCCAGGGTACGGTTAAGGGAAATCTGGGTTTGGTTCAGGGTATTGCCGCGGGCCTGTAGTTCGCTTTCGAGCATCAGGATTTCATCGTTGCGGGAGATTACTGCATTGCGAAAATTTTCTTCCATGGTCAGAATACGCTGCTCACGCTGCTGGAGTTCCTGCCGAAGTTGCTGGAGTTGGGCGATTTGTGCTTCGAAGCCTTCTGCAAGCTGGCTTTTTTGCCCGCTCAGGTTACCCTGGACCTGCGCAGAAGCCGATAGAATTTCCTGATTTTGGTTAATTATTGCAGAATATCGGGTCAGGATTTCCTGGTAGCTGTTGTTGAGGTTGAGATTGGTCGCACGAAGTTGCTCGATGGTTTGAAGCGATTGCAGATAATCGGACTTTAATTCGAGATAAGCTTCGCTTTCCGTGGGGACGACATTTCGGAGCGAATCGGATTTAGCAAGTGCAGATTGTAATTTTTGAGCATTCGACTCCAGTTCCGAATACTTTTTCTGTGGGATGCAGGCAAACATCATAAGCATGGCGGCGATGGATAACAGGAATTGGGATTTCATAGTATGCCGGATAGGTTAAGGTGAGGTGGGCATATACCCGTCTTTACAAATATAGCGAAAAAATCTTATTTTCGCACCACGTTTTTTTGCCATTTTATTAGGAGCAGGGTTTAAAATAGAAAATCAAAGCAGTTTTTTCAGGCTGAAAAAGGTATTTTCGATGAAAAGTCAATACAAGTGTTGGTTAGCCGCGCTGTTGATGTTCGCAGGCATTGCCGGTGCAGGTGCACAGAGTGCGGTCACCTTAAGCGCTGGCCGGGCATCGGCTACTGTTGGGTCGTCGGTTTGTGTGAACGTAAGCGTCGCCGGCTTCCGGAAGATTATTTCGATGCAGTACTCCATGAAATGGGACCCCCAGGTGCTGGAACTTACCGGGGTGAAAGACTTTCGCCTGCCTTTCCTCAACCAGGAGAACTTCGGTCTTTCTAAAGCAAAATCCGGCCAATTGACCTTTGTCTGGATTGACAATAACCTTAAAGGGATTACTTTACCGGATGGCAGCCCGGTTTTTCAGCTTTGTTTTCGGGTGAAAGGTAAGGGGGGGGCCGTTGGCGCAATATCTTTTTCCAATCAGCCCACACCTTATGAAGTGGTCAACGTATATGAACAACTACTGCAGTTGGTCGGAATCAAGGGGGAGATTAAGGTGAAATAGACCCTGTTGCAAGGTCTCCGCCAGCATAATATTGTAGGGTTGTGTGAAAAGCATGGAACTATCCCGAAAGTCCTTTGGCGGCATTCGGCAGCAGAATACTTTTCGGACAGCCCCGGAGGATTTTGAATGAGGCGGCCTCACAAGTCCTTTGGCGGCGAAGGTAGCAGAGTGCCAATACGGTGGCAAAACAGGCTTTTCATACAACCCCGGTGCTTTTACACACCTCCATAACGTTTTACCCACCAACGGTTTACTGAAAATTTACCAGGTTCACCACAAAGCCATCTATTTTGAATTTTTGCTGCAGGTTGGTCTCATATACCTTTGCGGATTCTTCGGTATCGAAAGTTCCAAGGATGATTTTGTAGAGGCGGCCATCGCCCCTGGTGGCGGGGACGATGCCTACAAGTATCCTTTTTTCCAGCCCTTTCTTTTGCAGCACTGCAACCTGATCGAGCATGGCCTCTGCGCTGCTCAATACCATAATCTGTACGCCGTATCCTCTTTTGTCGGGTTGTTGGATCGGGATCCTGTACAGCCCGTAGGTCTGGAGGGCCTGGCGGGCCAGCGGGAATTCCCCGGGGTCGTTCTGTGCTTTTGTATTGCTGGCTTGAGGGCTTTTCTCTGTAAATTGACTCGCCGGTGCGTTCGTATTCTGGGTTCGGGTATTTGCAATCCCGATTGTAGGAGTAGCAACAGTGCCGCCTGGCGGCGTATTCACCTTTGGTGTTGCCGGGACGGGGGCAGCCGTCTTTTGTGCTACTGGCTGATTGGAATATCCACTGGATATGACTTCCACGATGACGGTTGCGGTAGAACTTTCGTCCATGCCCAGCCGAAGGCCTGCTGCCTTTGATAGAGCCAGGATATGTCCGGCGGTATATGGCCCACGGTCCGTGACGGTGACGATTACCCACCGACGGGCGTTGTCGTCGGTACGCGTGACCTTGAGCTGGGTGCCCATGGCATGTATTTTATGAGCGGCCGAGTAAAGGTTGGGATTGTAGGATGACCCGTTTGCGGCCAGTTTTCCTTTGTATGCAGATGGGAACACTTCCGCAATGCCCGTTTCCTGTGCCCTAAGGACACCCGAAAAAGCAAAACGACAGGACTAAAACGCTAAGGGGAATAAATTGTTTGTTCATACTGTTTTAGGATTTATACAAATGTACTGTTTATTTTGAAAATATAAAGTATTAGGCACACGTCTTTTACCTTTTGGGTATCCTCGCCGGCGTGGACAGACATACGGGCATGCCGATGGGCGTTAAATAATTATAAATTAATTACATTAATTTAATAACGTATTTTTTTTCATTACAGCATATAAACTATATCTTTACGGCCACGACCATTTATCTCTGAAATAACAAATCGTAATCTTTTATGGAAAGTTCTCGACAACTGTTCCTACTCTGTCGTTTTACTAACAAGTTAAAGCATAAAAGAGAACGGAATCATATCTTTTCCAACAAGGTTCTATCGCACCCGCTTTCCTGTGTAGGTAGGACTGTACAGGTACTTTCCTCAAAATTCCTTTCTGTTTTCCTGATATCGCAGATTGCTTTCGTCTTCGCAGGCCGGGCGCAGATGGCAATTTCCGGTTTCAGCGCTGTGACCCAGGATTTTAACGGGATGGGTTCAAGCGGCACAGCTACCCTGCCTGCCGGCTTCAGGGTGGGCAGTTCGACTACATATAGCTCTGGTACTTCCGCGACCACTTTAGCGGCGGGAAGTACAGGTACCGGAGTACTATCCGGTAGCTCTTCCGGGGGGACTTATAATTTCGCCAGCGGCATTACCGGTACTTCGACAGATCGGGCGCTTGGTTTTCTGACGTCGGGAAGCTTTACATCGCCCCGCTCGATCATGCTGGAAATATCCAATACTACCGGAAAGACCATCGGTAGCCTCAGTATTTCATTCGATTACGAAAAATATCGCTCCGGATCCAGGGCCTTCGACTGGACTTTCTTCAGCGGTACCGATGGCAGCACTTGGACGGCCCAGACGGACGGGAATCAAAGCTATCCCGCTGATGCAAATAATACCGTTATTTCCAATCCACCACTTTCCGTAAGTAAATCACTGAATATAACGGGCTTAAACATCGCCCCCAACGAAAAATTTTACCTCCGCTGGACGATTACAGGGGTGGGAGGGAGTTCAAACGGACAAGCTATCGGTATTGATAATTTTTCTGTTACCGCCACGGAGCGCGTCACTTTCACCGCTACGGTCACCGATGGCGCCTGCCCCAACGTGGCCCCGTTTATTACACTGGACGTACCGGCTGCGACGGGGTATAAGTACGATATTACCACAGGTACATCCTACTCCGGCTCCATGACCGCTGCTGCCGGTGGTACTGCCATCACTTCCGATCCCCAAACGGAGACGGTTTTTCCTTCCACTCCTGCTGCTGCGGGTTCGACCTACACGATCCGCCTGATCAATGCCACCGGGGAGTTCAAGGATACCACCGTGACCGTTCTCGGTATCCCGGGGAATTGTACCCCCACATGCGCTTCCCCGCCATCTGTAGATATTTCGTCTGCGGATGGATGCAAAAAAGGGGCGGTGTCCCTGAGTATTTCCTATACGGCCGCAAACGGTACGGCTACTTTGTCCTCCAATGGTGCGGGCAGCCTTTCTACTACTTCGCTTGCTGCGGGCTCCGGAAATGTGACCTACACCCTGAACAACAGCGACAAGGGCAAAAAACTGCGTTTCATCGCCGTGATCGCCGATCCCGATGGGGGAGG
>JBEIGB010000111.1:0-11422 GCA_040382095.1 Lewinellaceae bacterium | reverse complement strand
CGCCACCCCCAACCACACCCACACCCAAAACACTCCCCGCTACTTCCCCCCCCCAAAACAAATAACAACAGCCCAGATTTCTTTCATATTCCATACAAAAAAAAACCAAATCGGCGCTCTGAAAAATTTTATTCTACCGCCGAAGGCGGCAGAATACTTATGAGACAGACTCAATATTTTTTTAGTCGCAATCAGTCCAATATTCGCTGAAGGGGACAATCACATTGCGCTGCGTACCGAGGTCAATAGTCCCGTCCGGGCTACCGATATGGGCGGTGACGACGTCGCCGTCCTGAAGGTATGCCGCTTTTTTTCTGCGCAGGACTTCTACTTTTTTTTCGTTGCTCAACAGCCAGGTGGCAAGGCCCTGGAGGAATTTCCCTGGTGCTTTGACCACTACCCCGCCGGGCGTACCGGTCAGGATCAGGTCGCCGGCGTTGAGGTCCATGAAAGATGAAATTTCGCTCAGCGTTTCGGCGGGCTTGAAGATCATCTGGGAAGTATTGGCATTCTGGCGCAAGGCACCGTTGACCCAAAGCCTTAGCTGAAGGTTGTGCAGGGAGTCGAAATCTACTTTATCCAGGATGTAGAGTACGGGGCCCAGGGGCAGTAGGGTGCGACAGCTTTTTGCCTTATACCATTGTGCGTAATCGTCTTTATACTGGAGGTCGCGGGGCGAAAAATCATTGGCCAGAACGATACCTGCGACATATTCGTGCAGGTTTTCCGTAGAGACTGTTGTCGGCTCATAGATATCCCGCCCGACTATGATACCCAGCTCTACCTCATAATCCAGGCAAAGGCAGCCATTTGGCCGCATGACCGGGCTAAGGGCACCGGTGACCGCACTTTCGTCTTTGGCGAACAGGACATTGCCCCGGGAAGCGGTGGAGAGCGCAGATTCCTCGCGATGGGAGGCGTAATTCACCCCCTGGCAAACGACCCGGAGCGGCCTGGATACCGGTGCAAGTAATTCAACTTCAGAGCGTTTTGTGAGTGCTTCGCCGAAGTTAGAACGGTGAAGGAATTCCTCCCGCTTCAGGATCAGCGTGCGCAGGTCGGGGGGCTGGTTGCCTAGCTTCAGGATATGGTCGCCGTCCTGGATCCCCCAGTATTCTGCTGCTCCGGAGCGATATTTTACAAGATAATGGCCCATAATAGTGCGATTTAAGCGATTCGGGTTTTGGTGAAGGGGATTTTCGGGCTATAATGCAATGTGCAGCCCATCCCTTGCAATAACGAATTTGCCACCAAACAAATCCCGGATTCCTTCGGTGAACATGGGTTCGATCAACAGCTTCCGCGCGATTCCGGAAGGGAGCGGAGGGATAACATGGGTAAATACAATTTGCTTCACCCCTGCCGCCTGTGCGATTTCTGCCACTTCTTTGGGGTCGGTATGATAATGTGGCGTCTGCCTGGCCTGATCCAGAACTGCCTGATCCTGTTGTGCAGGGGGGAGTTTTTCGCCGTAGGCCAGTCCTTTGATCATAATATTCCTGTTGTAGGCTTCATGGATAAGCAGATCAGCATTGCGGGCATACTTTACCATGCGTAGGTCTTTTTTAGTATCGCCGCTGTAAACGATTACCTTTCCGTTCACTTCGATGCGGTAGCCGACCGCAGGATCAACAGGTTGGTGACTTACTTCAAAAGCAAATACCCGCATCCCATTGGGGTCTTCATAGACGAGTTGCATAGAATCCGCCGAAGGTACTTCGAAGGGTCGGGCCGTGCCAAAGGCAAACGCCATATCGGGAGAAGAAGTAATATTCTTTGCCCGGTAAGCCGCATCGGCCTTGAGCACCTGGTTGAAACCTGCTACGATTGTGCTGATCCCGGGCGTGCCATGAATGTAAAGGCTGTCCCGGCGCCCTCCCCTCCAGCTAACATCCTGCCAGGCATCAATATCCAGAATATGGTCGGAGTGAAAGTGGCTGATAAATATCCGGTTCAGCTTGCTTGCAGGTAGGCCGATGACCTCGGCTTTCCGGGCCGAGCCACCCCCTGCATCGAAAATAATGAACGAATGATCGTAAATAATCCCCATACAGGATTGGGCGACATTGGCTTCTGCAGCCGGGCTACCGGTACCGATCATGACCACATGGACCTTTCCGTCACTGAGCCAGTCGTGCCGGTGGATACTGAAATTACGTTCTGCTATCTGCCTGATGATCGTGTCCGTCAATTTGTTTTTTCCTGCCCATAAGCCGACCAGCAGGAGCCCGGTGGTGATCAAAGTGTATTTCAAGACTTTCACGATATGTACAGTGTGGTTGATAAAAACAGGAAGATAAAGTGTTCATTTTATAGATTAACAAAAATGGGTAGATATTTTTCCCTATCCGGTTTTAAGTCACGAAATTATAGGTTCCGCCCGGTAATGGTCTGCCCAGTCTTTTTCAAAGCCTTTTATCAGCTTATCTGCACGATTGCCGCTGGAGTAAACATATAAATCCGGGCGGACGATAAAAAAACGGGCATTTCGTTTTTTCGACCAGTCAAGTAGCGGGCCAATATCCTGTTCTTCATTTGAGAAAGTGGCGGTGCGCAGTCCTGTATGTACGGCCTTTTGGGAATCTTCAGGAGAGAAAGTAGTTCCGACAGCGACCAGCGCCCAGTTTTTCCCGAGTAAAAGATCGGATAAGCCTCCGGATTGCACGTTAAACTGAGGGAACAACCGTCGTTTTGCTTTCCCTGTGCCCCAAACGCCATTTTTGCCCTGGGGATCCAGGGGTAATTGGATATTCAGGAGCAATTTTTTGATTCCCGGTACTAAAGCCAGTCCGCGCAGGAGATGCCAAAGCCTGGAAGTGAACAAACGCCCGATTGCTATGGCGACCAGGATATGTATCCTTACTTGTGGCATGCGCTCGGAGGTGTAGGTGTCCAGGAGGCTTTCCCTGCATGTCCCGCGGAGTACCGCATCGAGCTTCCAGGAAAGGTTCAGGACGTCGCGGAAGCCGGCGCACATTCCCTGGCCGATATAGGGGGGCGTGGCATGGGCCGCATCTCCTGCCAGGAATACCCTTTCCTTTCGCCATTCCCTGCTCATTACCCCTCGAAAACGGTACCAGACGGCGTGTAGTATTTCCAACCGGCGGGTATCTACCCCAATTTCATTCAGGAGTTTTTTGACCGTTTCAGGTTTTTCATACTCCGCTCTGGGCATGGTCATCGCGTAATTCAATTCCCAGCGACGGTGTGCCCCTCTTCCTTTCATTCGCACCCAGGGCTTCTGATGACTGCAGATTTTTTGTACTGCTTCGGACTGGACGGCGCTATCGTCCCCGGTTTCCAGTGCATCTACTTTCAGGGCACCTTTTTCAAAGCCAAAATGGATTTGACGGATTCCGAGCAGATTGCGCACCATGCTCTTTGCACCGTCGCAGGCCACGAGGAAGGTAGCCTGGGCACGGAGGCTGCCATTGGTCTCTACCTTTACAGACTGGTCATCCTGAAGCACCCTGGTCACTTCAGTCTGATAGGCTAATGTCACGTTGGGGAAGCGTGCCACTCCTGATTGCAGGATTTCTTCCAGCTCTGGCTGGAAGAACATAAAATCATTTGACGCATAACCCGAATAAAATGGGATAGATGCCCTCAACAGGGGCCGGAACTGCGGATCGCATAATTCCAGAAAAGGGGAAGGCCGTAGCAAGGGCGTCAGGCGATCCGACAGATCCACAAATTGCATGATGCGCAAAATCTCTGCGTCGAGGTGCACAGCCCGGGGGAAGTTGTATCCGGAAGCGATTTTGTCCACTGCCAGTACCTTGTAGCCAAACTGTCCAAACAGGTTGGCTGCCAATAGTCCTACAGGGCCGAGGCCGATAATAATGATATCATATTTCGTGTTCTGTTCCATCAGGAATTGACAATACAGTAAAGTACAAATTTATGTAATAATTTCGGGGGATTAAAACGCTGTCTGCTTGATATATTCCCTGTGATGCTGCCGGGACGAAATGTTATCTTGATTCCGTGCCGGTCAAATAATTTGGAACTTTCTACGTATCTGTTTAAATTGATTTAATTTTCAGCAATAAAAACAAAACCTTAGAATATGGAACAGTGGAAAATTGCCAGGTCAAAAGAATTGATCTTCAAGTGGTATAAGTATAAAATACTGGTAAATGGCAAAGTACAATGTATGCTTTCAAACGGACAAGAAAGTGTCCTGACCATTAATAGCGGGGCATCCATTCAAGCCAAACTTGGCTGGGTTGGTTCGAAGCCCGTTATTTTACCGAAAGAGCGGGGAATAATCAAAGAGATTAATGTAAAAGTGAATAAAGGCCCTTTTTTATTTCCCGTCTTTAGTGCGTTATCCGTGATCCTTATTGGTTTAGTAAATCTAAGCTACCCCGGAAGTAAAGCATTAATGTATATGGCTTCTATTATAGATGTTTTTCCTATTATCGTAATATGCCTGTTGACAATTTGGAGAAATACATTTTTGGATATTCAAATAGTGGCGGCTCAAACGGATGAGCGATGATCAAATTCAGGAGCCGCAGGCAAATTACATTTTCTTATACCTCATTTAGCAGCGTCAGCCGGCAAATAACATTTTTATAGAGTTGTGTGAAAAACCTCCGGCTTTCCTAAAAGATATTTGGCGGCGAAGGCGAAAAAATACTTTTGTTAGCCCCGAAGCTCTCTATACAACCCTGTGTTAAATTTTATCCTGACAAAACAGAAATCATGAGGCATAGATTTCCGCTCCTTTTAGCGCTTTCCGGGGCGATCAGCAGCATAAATGCACAGTCCTTCCCTTCATATCTGGCAAGTCAACTGCAGAATAAAATTGAAACGATGCGGACTGCCAACAATTTGAAAGGCATCTCTGCCTGTGTGTATTATCCCGGAACAGGGACCTGGAAAGGGGTAACAGGGATTTCCCATGCAGGTACGCCCATCACTCCCGATATGGCATTTGGAATAGCAAGCAATACGAAATTATTTACCGGGGTCCTGCTTTTAAAATTAGCACAAAACAACATTATTAACCTCAATGATTCCCTACATAAGTACCTGCCCACTTTCAAAAATATTGACCCCAATATCACCATTCGCCAGCTACTTAACCATACCAGCGGGCTGGCCGATGTGACGAATGTGCCCGGCTATCCGGATTCCATGCTTACCAATCCTAACCGCATTTTTACTCCACGCGAACTCATGCAATGGGCTGGCCCTCCTTTGTTTCCTGCCGGCACAAGCTGGGATTACTGCAATACGAATTATCTGCTTGCAGGCATGATCGCCGAGAGTGCAACGGGAAAGCGTTTTGGCCAGCTTTTGCGCGATAGTATCCTGACTCCCCTGCAGCTTGACAGCACCTTTCTCGATGTGTACGACAGTCTTTTGTTTACCGTTGCGCATCCCTGGCAGGGCGGCGTGAATAATATTGCGATACCCCGAAAGTCCATTAACAGTGCAGCTTGGGCGGCTGGGGCCATGTATTCCACATCAGGTGAAATGGCGCAATGGTACCAGGCTTTGATGAATGGCAAAGTGCTAAATCCCGATGCCTTGAGGGAGATGACCACCTTTGTCGGGTCGGGAAATTACGGAATAGGCATCAGCAGAGCCACCGTAATGGGGAGGACCGTCTGGCAGCACGGAGGCACGATTTGGGGAGGCTATAATTCCTTTATGCTGTATGATAGGGCGTCAGGCGCAGTTATTTGCGTGCTTATCAATCAGCTACCCGGCCAGGCAATGCAGGTTGCCATACAACTGCTTTCCATTTTAATAAATAATCCTGTCGGCATCAGGGAAAATAAAGCGGATGAAGCTGATTTTGTGGTATATCCCAACCCCACAAACGGCCTTGTCCATATAGAACTCCCGAATCAAAGACTTCAAAGCATTGAAATTTTTAATCCTTCCGGACAATTACTAAAAGAAACCCTTGAAAACCATTTTTCTATCTCGGATTTACCCAACGGAATGTATTTCCTTTATGCCCGGACGGAGAAAGGAAGGTATGTGTACAAACTTATTAAGCAATAGATAATGTATTGGGGGGGGGGTAAAAAGGCCGGAGGCCGTCATTTGTCATTTGGCGGCCGAAGGCGGCGGAATACTTCTTACACAACCCCATACAGAGTTCTTTTCGCACAACCCCAAGCACTATTTTTCGTTTTTGCCATCTGTCATTGCTAAAAAAGTACCTTTTACACTCCCCGCTTTCCAACAAATACTTATTTTTATGGCAACCTTAAACCCAATTGCCGTAAAATGCCAGCTAGCACCCGTATCTCCCTGCTGTGTATCTCCCTCCTTTTTTCGGCAGTATTGCCGAAAGCCCAGTCTCCTTGTGCGCCCAATCCCTTTGGTTTCCAACACCTGAACCGCTCCTCCGGACTTTTATCCGCAGTGGATGCATTGACCCAGGACCACCTGGGGTTCTGGTGGGTGGGTATGGGATCCGGACTACAACGCTTTAATGGAAAATCCCTCCAAACTTTTCGCCATCAACCTGGTGATTCCACAAGCTTGCCGGATAATAGGGTGCTCGCCCTACATGCAGACAAACATCAGCGGATCTGGGTTGCTTCAGATTTTGGTATAAGTTGTTACCTGCCGAAAAACGGAGGATTTAAGACCTATAAAATCCAGGGTGGACCCATAAACCTGGCTTTCCCATCCCAATTCCTGGAGGATTCGCAGGGAGACCTTTGGCTGGCCTCCACCATTGAAAAGGGGCTATTCCGCCTACGGGCCGGTAGCAATACCTGGGAACAATGTTCCCTGCCGGGACAAACCACTATTGTGGGCAGGAATATTTGGGAGGACCGTAAAACGGGAAATATATGGGTGATATATAAGGTGCAGGGAAAAGAAGGGCGGCTTGGATATATAGACCGAGAGACCGGTCGCCTAATCCCCGGACCTGCTGGTCTGAATAACCTGGTCCGGGATGCCTGCCATTTTGTTGTGGATCAAAACCAAGGTATTTGGACCTCCAGGATAAATCAAAATTGGTATGCAGAGTTTCTTTTCAGATACGATATTCCCACAGGTCAAGTTCAGCGCTTCGATGTACTTCATAGTAGCTTTTCCCCGCTAATCCAGGACAAAAAGAATAGGATATGGTTCTTTGATCCTAGAAATAAGCAGTTTGGTTTTATCGCACCCGGACAGGACCGCCCAACCGTCTATTGCTGGCCAAATGCAATGGATGGCCGGATAGCTATGGCCGATGCAATCCGACATATATTTGCAGATAGAGAAGGTAATGTTTTCATTATAGATACGAGTGATGGGGCTTTCATTTTTAACCCACATACGCCAAGGTTTCTACCCTTACACAACAAAGTTAACGGAAATTCTGCCGAAAAAATCCTACCCCCTTTGACTATCTGGGAATCCCCCGGCGGAGCAATATGGATAGGAACATTTGGTGAAGGGACTTTTGTAATGGATAAGCATTTCCAGCTACAAAAAAGGATTTTTACACCTATACCCAAAGGATATTCCGGTTCGGCGATAAGCTCAAACTTTAATTTAAACGCGGTCTGGTCCTTAACCAGCGACAGGGACAGCAATACATGGGCAGGCTGCCAGTATGGGGTATTGATGCAATTTTCACCCACCGGGGAACTGTTGTGGAAAGGCCAGCATCCGGCATTGGATTCTCAGACCGTGCGCAGCCTGGCCATGGATAGCGAAGGGTATATTTGGGCGGGCACACAATGGGGCATATTGGCCAGGATAGACCCTCAAAGCCGGGAGGTAGCCCGTTTGGAAGCGATGAGCCCCTATAGCAAAACAAAGACGCGCCTTTACCAAATCATACCGGACAAAGCAGGTTGGCTGTGGTTGGTGTACAAAGATCAAATCCTGCATTACCACACGCCCACAAAATCCTGGGATTTGGTGCGGTTCGCCAGAAAAAACAAGATAAAGCCAAGTACAGGGTATGAATTTAGTACTGGTGCAGTATCCTGGGGTAAGGATAGTCTATTGGTCTATGGACGCGGTTTGTATTGGCTGGATAAAAAACGCATGACGCTTGATGAGGTGGAGCAAACCTGGATATTATCTTCTAAATTAATCAGATCTGTAGTCAGAAGTGGAAATGATCTGATCCTAATATTTTCGACAGGCGTAGCACGCTGGTCGCCCCTCACGGGCAAATTAGTACACTACTACACTCAGGATGGACTTCCGAATAACTTTTCAGAAGTACCAAATAATGGTTATCGCTTCTCGGATGGCCGTATCGCAATGGGTATGGATAATGAGGGCGTGTATGTCTTTCACCCCGATAGTATGCGCAGCGCGGATACCCGTCCGCCGAATATCCACATAGACGGAATATGGGTCAAAGGCCAGCGCATCCCAACGAATCCCTATGCCCAGGCAAAAAACCTACGCCTGCGCCATTCAGAGAATTTCCTGACCGTAGCGTATGCCTGCCCTACTTTGCGGCAGCAGCACCATCTCCGCTTCCGCTATCGCCTACGCGGATATAGCCGCGATTGGGTGGATAACGGCAGTAAGCGCAGCGTGGAATTAACCGCGCTCTCCCCCGGGCGCTACGTCCTGGAGGTACAGGTACGCAACCGCGAAGGTTTGGAAGCGCCGCAGGTAGCCCGGTTGCCTATCCGCGTGCTCCCCCCCTGGTACCTGAGCTGGCCTGCACTGCTCCTCTATGGCGTTTTATTGACTATTGCAATATATCGCCTCTACCGCTTTCAACTCAACCGCCGCCTCGAAATGGCTGAAAACAGGCGCATCCGGGAACTGGATGCTTTCAAAACCAAGTTTTATACCAATATCACCCACGAATTCCGCACGCCGCTCACCATTATCCTGGGAATGGCCGATCAGGTGGAGGAAAATCCCAAAAAATTCCTCCGGGACGGCATCGCAATGATCCGCCGCAATGGCAACCGCTTGCTGGAGCTCGTCAACCAGGTGCTGGAACTGTCCAAACTGGAGAGTGGTCATCTGGAAACCCGCCTGCAGCGGGGCGATGGGATCCTGTTTTTGAAATACCTCACCGAAAGTTATATCTCTTTTGCTGCTTCGCGCGGGATTGGACTGACCTTTTCCAGTGCCCTGGATACCCTGGAAATGGATTTCGATACAGAAAAAGTACAGCAAACCCTGGGCAACCTCCTGTCCAACGCGATGAAATTCACCCCCTCGGGCGGGCAGGTAGCCGTACGGGTTGAGTCCCTTTCCTGGGGCTCGGCAGACCTCCCGGGCACTTTGCGGAGAACGTATGAAAGTGAAGGCGTCCTTGTGGTCCGCGTCAGCGATACCGGGATTGGGATTGCCCCCGAGGACCAGCAGCGGATTTTTGACCGGTTTTATCAGGTGAAAAACACCAGCGGTGATGCAGGAACCGGTATCGGCCTGACCCTTGCCCTGGAACTCGCCCGCTGGATGGAAGGAGATATCACCGTGGAGAGTAGAATAGGAAAAGGCACCACGTTCAGCTTGTATTTACCCATCCTGCGGAAGCCGGATACAGCCATAGCGGGCCCATGGGCGTTTAAATCCTATCGTACAGAATATGCCCCACCGGAGGTGGCGGTAGATGAAGCACCACCTGTGGCAACAGACAGGTCCAGACTATTGCTGGTAGAAGACAGCCCTGATGTGCTGCAGGTTTTGCGGGCGTGCCTGGAAGCAGATTATCAGATTGATACTGCGGCAAATGGCCGTATTGGCCGCGAAAAGGCCATCCTGGACCTTCCAGACCTCATTATCAGTGATGTGATGATGCCGGAAATGGACGGGAGGACACTTTGTGCAGCGTTGAGGCAGGATATCCGCACCAGCCACATCCCCATTATCCTGCTCACCGCCCGTGCCGGACTGCAAAACAAGCTCGAAGGCCTGGACCTCGGCGCCGATGAGTACCTGGTCAAACCCTTCGAAAAGGTTGAGTTGCTGGCCAGGGTACGGCAGTTGCTGGAGCAGCGCAGGCGGTTGCAGGCCTATTATCTGCAACAAGCACTTGCAGGCCCCGTTAACCCATCTCCCGAACCTCCCGTCAGGGTCAACCGTGCCGATGAGGCGTTTTTGGCAAAAATCCGGGACATAGTGGAAAGCCGTTATTCGGATGCCGATTTTGGTATCGTTGACCTGGAAAGGATTATGGGTATGGGGCACACCCAGTTTTACCTGAAGTTTACCGCCTTAATGGGCATTACGGCATTGGAGTATCTGCGCCGGGTACGGCTGCAGAAAGCCCGGGAGCTGTTGAAAGATCCATCATTGTCTATCTCGGAAATCGCCTATTCCGTTGGATTCAGTGACCCTGCCTATTTTTCAAAAGTTTTCAAAACGGAAACCGGGGTATCGCCGAATGAGTGGCGGAAGTGAGCGGTAAAACCAGGTTTTTTAGCCCGGGCGACAAAAATTCCAGGAAAAAGGACAATTTTTCCAAGTGGAAACCTTCAGAAAAATTCAATTTTACATATCACAACAGCATTTGCTGTTGCAGCTATTCCTCAAAAAACGCTTTATCACATCACCATCGATTCAGTCTTAGGAAGATTCCTTAAACCCTAACTCCGGGAGGTTACGGAATAGGTTTGTACTCTAAGCCGATTTTTTCGAGGAATTTACCCGTGGCGTGTATTATTTCGGCAGTACGCCAGGAGTCATTGATTTTTACAGCGCGAATTTCCATTAAATGTTGAATGAAATCTCGAATGGAGTATTTCGAGATGAGTTGTTTTTCCTGCAAAATATGGTAAATTTTATATACGGCAAGAAGTGCAAGGTGGTTCATGAAAATCCATCCCTGCAGGGTCTCTTCATTTTGCATATGAGATTTATCCGAGTCAAGTATATTTTTGAATAAATCAAACATAGATTCTATTTCTCCCCGGCTCTTGTAGGTTGTGTAAATTTCTTCTGCCCTTTTATTCTTGAGGTTGGTAATAATCGAGATCGTTCCGAATTTATGCTTTCGCTGATGATAATGCTCAATGGTGTATTCTTCAGGCTGTTTTTCAATTCTTGAAATAAAGTCCTGCTCTTCCTTTACTTCCAGAACCGGATCCAAAAAGGAATAAACAGTTTGGTTATCCTCGATCAAACTGGATGAATACCAAATAATCCGTTTTTCAAAAGTAAAATACTGACTGCCCGTTTTTATTTTATCCCGCTGCAAACCCACTTCATCGATCAGTACATTGTTACGCCTTAGGGGAATGATATATTGCATACCATCTTCCTGTAACATTTGCACATTGTTTTTAGCATAAAACCCTTTGTCGCCAATTAAAATACAATCTTTGATATGGGCCTCTTGGAGCGTGAGCCGGATGGCTTTGACTTCGCGGATATTTCCTGGGACAATCCGATAAAATACAGGCAGTTTCAGCCCCATGGAGTAAATGTAAAGTAAATTGTATTGAGGGTTGAAATCCATATGGGAATT
>JBEIGB010000110.1:0-11798 GCA_040382095.1 Lewinellaceae bacterium | reverse complement strand
GGGTGACACCCTTGCCTTTGACTATGAGATTCCGGTCACATCGGCTCCCAAAGGACTAGAAAGGTTTTTTTTTTACTTTCGCACCTCTGTGAGTGATGGTATGCCCGGCACACTACTTGTAGGCATCCTCCAGGATGCCGCGAAAATCCTGTAAGCCGAGTGGCAGTTTTTTGGGTATGAAAAACCAGGGTTGTTGCAAAGCTACGAAAAAAACGAGGTCTGAATGCGTGTTTAGGTGCGCTGGCAGGATCTGTTGTGTCCTCGCGAATGAAGTTTTTTAAAAAAAATTGCCCGGATAATATATTTATCGTAATATTGCGATAAAATTAATGGTCTTTTATGGGAGCCAGCAAATCAAGGGAATTTTCTGAACAGGACAATAAAATGGCGAATTATGCCAAAGCACTGGCCCATCCGGCCCGAATTGCCATTTTGAGGCTGTTGATCGAAAAACAGGCTTGTATCTGCGGCGATATTGTGGACGAGCTGCCGCTTTCGCAAAGCACGGTATCCCAGCATCTTAAAGAATTAAAAGAAGCGGGTTTGATCAAAGGGGATATTGAAGGGGCCAGGGTTTGTTATTGCATTGACAATAAGGAATGGGAGGCTGCAAAACGGGCTATGGTATCGCTTTTCGAAAGCAATCATATTTTCCCTTCCAATTGTTGCTAAAAAATTTACCCAGTCTTATCGGCATATTGCGATTTAAATTATAAAACAAGCATTCAAAAACTGAAAATCATGCAAACAGAGGAGCTTTTAAAAGAATTAGTACGACAGAAATACAGTGAAATCGCTTTACAGGATAAAGCGACCAATCAATCTTCCTGCTGCGGTGCCGGGGGCTGTTCTACTGAGATTTATAATATCATGAGCGATGATTACCATGATTTGACTGGTTATAACCCCGATGCTGATCTGGGACTAGGATGCGGTTTACCTACCGAATTTGCCAAAATCAAGCCAGGGCACACGGTGGTAGATCTGGGGAGTGGCGCCGGGAATGACTGCTTCGTCGCAAGGGCTGAAACCGGAGCGGAAGGCAAAGTGATTGGTATTGATTTCACTTCTGCTATGATCGAAAAGGCAAGACATAACGCAGAAAAACTAGGTTACAATAATGTGGAGTTCAGGGAAGGCGACATTGAAAATATGCCACTGGGCGCAGCAACTGCCGATGTGATCATCAGTAATTGCGTGTTAAACCTGGTTCCAAATAAGCCAAATGTATTCAAGGAAATATTCAGGGTGTTAAAGCCTGGGGGCCATTTCAGCATCTCTGACGTTGTTTTGGTCGGAGAATTGCCAGATGCGCTGCGAAAAGATGCTGAAATGTACGCAGGTTGTGTAGCCGGCGCGATTCAGAAAGATACCTATCTGGAGTTCATTGCAGGTTGTGGATTCGTAAATCTAACGCTGCAAAAAGAAAAAGCGATCCAAATTCCGGATGATATTCTGATCAAATACCTCAACGAGCAGGAATTATTGCATTTTAAATCCGGGAATTCAGGGATTTTCAGTGTGACGGTATATGCGGAAAAACCCGCTAAAGGCAATTGCTCTGAAAATACTGGTTGCTGCTAAAATCACAGATATATGTCAGCCAAACCTTGTGCCCCGGCGCACGAACGAAAAAAACTGGGTTTTCTGGACAGATACCTTACCCTCTGGATATTTTCGGCTATGGCTATTGGTATCTCAATTGGATATTTTATTCCTTCTTCTGCCAGTTTTATTGATTCTTTTTCTTCCGGGACTACCAATATCCCCTTAGCCATCGGGTTAATCCTGATGATGTATCCTCCTTTCACTAAAGTAAGGTACGAAAACCTAAAAGGCGTATTCAGGAATACTAAAATTTTAGGCGTATCCCTTTTGTTAAACTGGATCGTTGGTCCAATACTCATGTTCATGCTCGCGATTGTATTTCTGAAAGGCTATCCGGAATACATGGCAGGCCTGATTTTAATAGGCCTGGCACGCTGTATCGCCATGGTGATTGTATGGAACGAGCTGGCTGAGGGCAGCAGGGAGTATGCTGCGGGATTGGTAGCCCTCAACAGTATTTTTCAGGTATTATTGTTCAGTGTTTATGCCTATCTGTTTATAACCGTCTTCCCTCCCCTTTTGGGCTTTGAAAGTGCGGTAGTTGATATTACGATTGGCCAAATCGCTGAAAGTGTTGCCCTGTATCTCGGCGTTCCGTTTGTTGCCGGTTTCCTCACGAGATATCTGCTCCTCGAAGTCAAAGGGGAAACCTGGTTTCAAAATCGTTTCATTCCGTTCGTATCTCCGATTACCTTGATTGCGCTGTTGTTCACCATCATCGTGATGTTTAGCTTGAAAGGAGGGCTGATTGTACAGATTCCTTTGGATGTGATCCGAATCGCTGTTCCTTTAGTCCTTTATTTTGCCATTATGTTTGTGGCGAGCTTTTTTATTGCCAAAAAAATGGGTGCGGATTATTCAACGAATGCATCCATCGCCTTCACAGCGGCCGGCAATAATTTTGAACTGGCCATCGCGGTAGCTATCGGCGTATTTGGCATCAACAGCGGACAGGCATTTGCCGGGGTTATTGGGCCGCTGGTGGAAGTCCCGGCATTGATTGCCCTGGTGAATGTTGCTTTTTGGCTCCGCAATAAATACTATACTCCGGCAAAACCAGCTTAATATTTAAGAAACATGAAAATTGCTTTATTTTCGGATATCCACGCCAATCTTCCCGCACTGGAAGCCTTTTTTGCAGATATAGAAGTTCGCAAACCAGATGCCGTGTATTGCCTGGGCGATTTGGTCGGCTACAACATCTGGCCGAATGAAGTCATAAACGAAATCAGAAAAAGGGGGATCCCTACCATAGCGGGAAATTACGATCAGGGTATCGGGCTTTTGAGCGATGATTGTGGCTGTGCTTACAAAACAGAAACAGAAAAGGATATGGGTAAAATTTCCATTTCCTACACCAACCAGCTTGTCAGACCTGAAGAAAGAAAGTACCTCAGGACGCTGCCTGCCCACATCAGACTGGAATTCCAACTGAATCGGGATACGCTCATCCTCCTGCTGGTCCATGGCAGTCCGAGGAAAATCAACGAGTACCTTTTTGAAGACAGGGACGAGAAAAGTCTGCTCCGCATCATGGAACAAGCCGGCGCGGATATCCTGTGCTTTGGCCATACCCATAAGCCGTACCATCGAATCCTGAATTCCGGAACAGAGGCTGAACCCTTATTCCGTCACGCGATCAACATCGGATCGGTAGGCAAACCCAAAGATGGGGACCCCCGGGGAGGTTACGTTATGCTTTCCATCCCTGAACATGGCAGCACAGCAGATAAAGATGGCATTATGGTGGAATTTATCCGGTTTGAATATGATGTGGAACAAGCCGCCCTGGCCATCGAGGATAGCCCTTTACCAAATGCTTATGCCGATATGCTGCGCAAAGCTTATTGAATTTTTTGAAGATACTGTCCACGCTGATTTCATTGATTTTGCTTCGCAAAATCAATGAAATCAGCATTTAAAAAAATTTAATTCCGACGCCGCAGGCGGCAAAATACTTTTCGAACAGCCGTCTCAAAAAAATATTCTTTAGCGGCGAATGCCCTCAAAGAAATTATAAATCTCCCGTCCCCCATCAACCGCCTCCCGTCTCCCGCCTCCCGTCTCCCGTCAACCGTCCACCGTCAACCGTCCACCGTCTCCCGTCTCCCGTCAACCGTCCCCCGCTTCCACCTCCCACTCCTCGATATTCTTCGTCTGGCTGGAGAACTTCACCCCCACGGCGATGACCGGCTTGCCCAGGTGCCAGGCTGAACGGTAATAGCGCTTGCGCCGGATCTGCTCGATGGCCTCGCGGGGGCTTTTGTCCAATTTGTATTCCAGGATATAGACATGCGTATCGGTCTCGACCATGCTGTCCACCCTACCCTCTGCGGTACAGGCCTCGCTGTGGATGCGGATGCCCATGTACGTAAACAACAGGTGGATGGCAGCGTGGAAAAACTTTTCCGGGTATTTCTCGTGCAAAAAGTAGGGCACATTGGCAAATACCCCTTGCAGGATCTCCATGGCCTTGTCCACATCGTTTTCCCGAAAGGCGTTGCGCAGGCGGATCACCAGGTAGGCCGAGCGCTCCACGTCCACCGCAAGGAAGCCCTCGATGAGGACTTCGAGCATGGAGTCGCGCACCTCCTTATTGGGGTAGGCAAGCTGGATCAGGCCGTCTTCGTTCATGCCCTGGATGGTGAGGTAGCCTGTCTGGAAAAGGATTGCCTCCGGTTTGAGCCGGTCCAGCTCGAAAGTTTCGAAGCCCCCGGGGTTGATGGCCGGCAGGTTGAGGTCGAAAATACCTTCTTTTTTCAGCAGGTTGACCAGGAAGGAAGGCGTGCCGGTGGCAAACCAGAAGTTTTCGAATTTATTCCGGCTGAAAAAATTGTTGACCGAAACCGGGTTATACACCCTTGGGGCATGCTCTTCGAAGCGATATCCATTGTACCATTCCCGCATTTTATCCAGTAATTGGGTACGGGAAAGTTGCAGTGCGGCCCCTGCGGCTTCGATTTCCTCCGAAAAATTGGCTTCCAGTTCTTCCTGGGTATAGCCCAGCATGGTGGCAAAAGCCGGGTGCATGGACAAGTCCACCAGGTTGTTGAGACCGGAGAAAATACCCGTTTTGGAGAATTTGCTCACCCCGGTGAGGAAGACCAGTTCCAGCAGCGTGTCCAGTTCTTTGAGAACGCTGTAAAAACCCTTGAGCAGTTCGCGGTTTGCGTAGGCCGTTTCGAGGTCTTTCGCCAGGTAGTGGACGATAGGCGCATCGTACTCGTCCACCAGGACGACCACTTTACCGCGGGCCGAAAGGGCGATAATGAGCTCCCGGAACTTATCGCGGGCAGAAGGTGCTTTGAGTTCGATTCCCTGCCAGGAACCCGCCTCCTGGATTCGTTCGGCAAGCGGTTCTTCGAGGCCGCGCTGCTCGAAGTTCACATCTTTGAGTGAGAGGCGCAGGACAGGATGCCTTTTGTTCCAGTCCCATTTATCCGCTATCCAAAGCCCCTGGAACAGTTCGCGGCTGCCACTGTAGAGTTCATGCAGGGTTGAGACTGTAATGGATTTACCGAAGCGCCGGGGGCGGGAAAGAAAAAAATACTTGCCCGTGGAGGTCAAAGTGTGCAGATAACGGGTTTTATCCACATACTTGTAGCCATCCTCTATGATGCCGCGGAAATCCTGTAAGCCGAGTGGTAGTTTTTTGGGCATGAAAAGCCGGGTTTTGTTGCAAAGGTACGAAAAAAGGATTTATGTGAAAATCAGGCCTTTGCATAAGTCAATTGTACCACCCCTGTATCGAATGATTTTGTGCTGAGGAGGTTCCAATGCGTTTCCTTTGGGTGTTGGGCGAATAAAGGTATTCCATCGCCTATTATTTTGGGAATTATGGTTAAAATCATTTCATCGAGCAGTGCTTCATTGATAAAAGCGGTAATTAACTGCCCACCGCCAAGAAGCCAAAGGTCTTTTTCAGATTGCTTTTTCAAATCGGTTACAAAGGCATTTAAATTATTTGTGAAGGGAGCGGTATCCGGGCTTTGGATCTTGAAATTTTGGTTTGAAGTTACCACAAATGAATCTTTCCCTGGATAAGGCCAGTCAACGCCAAAACCAATGATTTCTTCATAGGTTTTTCTTCCCATAAAAATGGTACCGATTCGACTCAAAAGATCGGAATATCCATAATCCGCTCCTGTCGTCGGTGCAGGAATTGAAGTCAGCCAATCTAAATTCCCATCCGGTCTTGCAATAAAGCCATCAAGGCTTACAGCGATATATAAAACACATTTTGCCATAAAAAAATTCCAGATTAAGTTGATATGGGTGTGAAATACCACTCTGCTAAGCCTTGGAATTTTTATCTTCCGACTCAAATTCTTTAAGTGTTCTTCCGTCTTTGGTTTTCCATTCTGTGAGGCCATTGGCGTTACGGCCCATGACTATGGCGGCAGCGGTTGGAAAGTTCACAGCTCATCCTTCCATTGGGGTCCCCATCTATGAGAAAAATTTTTATAGTCTTACCAAATTTCATACTTTTAGCTTCTTTTTACCTGACTCAAAGGTATTGTTTTACAGCGCTTTTCACAATAAATACAAACTCCATTAAGAAAATCCAAGGCACACGAAAGCAGCTTATTCATCGTTACATCAAAATACCCATATTTTCCTGGTTCCTATGCAGAGAAGAAAATTTGTAAAAGCCTCCCTGACAAGGCTGCCTTTGATTTTGGCAGCGCCTGCCCTACTCACCGCTTGTAGCAAAGTCGAAGAAGAGGTAACCCCTAACGGAAAAACGGTGATTGTTATCGGTGCTGGTATTTCGGGGCTTGCTGCAGCTAAAAAACTGAAGCAAAAGGGCTTTAACGTTATTGTACTGGAAGCACAGGAAAAACCTGGCGGGCGAATCCGTACCGACCGGAGCTCCGGAATTACTTTTGACGCAGGTGCAAGCTGGATCCACCGTCCTAATGGCAATCCGATAACTGACCTGGCCGCGCAAGCTGGCGCAACAACCTTTTTGACCAATGACGATAGCTTAGCCGTTTTTGATGTCAATGGAAGAGCGTATCCAGATAAAGAAATTACGGATTCTGAAAATCAATTCAACGCTGCGCTCGATGCAGTTGAGCGGGCAGGAAGTGTAACACAGAGTTTTCAATCGGTTTTCAATACACTTTATCCGGCACAAGCCGGCAACAGACTCTGGAAGTATATGCTATCTGCTTATCTGGAGTTTGATACCGGGAGTGATATTTCCACCCTGTCCTCCAAATATTTTTACGATGATGAGGAATTTAGAGGTTCTGATGTAATCATTACCAATGGATATGATAAAATAACGGATTTCCTGGCTAAAGATCTGGATATTCGCTTGAATACGAGGGTTTCAAGTATTGATTATTCCACTCCCCTCGCAAAAGTAACCGCGAATGGTAAGGTAATTGAAGGGGATTACGTCATAGTCTCGGTGCCATTGGGCGTTTTAAAAAACAATGCGATTACCTTTTCGCCGGCCTTGCCGGCTGATAAATCCGATGCCATCGCCAAAACGAATATGGGCAATGTCAACAAATTCCTGTTACTCTGGAAAACAACATTCTGGGATACGAATTTGCAGTATATCGGTTACACCCCGGAGACGAAGGGCAAATTCAATTACTTTATGAACATGAAAAAATTTACCCCGGCCAACGGATTGATGACCTTTGCTTTTGGAAATTATGCTGACCTTACTGAGGGTATGTCAGACAGCGAAATTATTGCCGAAGTGATGCTGCATTTAAAAGGTATTTACGGCAACAGCATTCCCAACCCTTCTGATGTATTCAGGACCAAATGGGGCCAAAACATCCATTCCTTCGGCGCGTATTCCTACCCAACGAATGGAACTACAACAGCAGCTTTTGACACGCTCGCAAAAACAGTCAATAACAGGGTATTTTTTGCTGGTGAGCATACCAACAGAGCCTATCGCGGCACCGTTCACGGCGCTTATTTAAGTGGCTTGAGGGAAGCAGATAAAATAATTGACCTTTGAAATATCGTTTGATGGCAAGCCTGCCCAAATAATATTTCCCTTAAGGGGGGGGTATAAAAAGGCCGGAGTCCATCATTTGGCGGCTGACGCTGCCAATAATTATTTTAAGTTTCTTTCGCCGCCGAAGGCGGCGTAAAACTTTTTACACACCCCCCCTGGAAAAGTACAATCCGTACAAATCCATTTATGCAATTTCTTTAAAACATATTAAATTGGACTTTTTAATCCCCAGGATTCCGATTAATACATTTTAACCAACCAACAAAATTTACTATGCTTAAAATCCTTTTAAACAAATTACTGGTATTCATTTTTCTCCTCCATGGGGCATTACTATCCGCCCAGGACCTCAATGGCACCTGGAATGGCCTCCTGGAAGTACAGGGCCTGAAAATCCGCCTTAACATCAACCTGGAGCAAAAAAACGGACAATATTCCGGCACACTCGAAAGCCCGGACCAGGGGGTGGCGGGTATCCCATTGTCAAAAGTCACAGTAGTGAACAATGCGCTTGAATTTAGCGTGGATGCCGCTGGTATTACCTATTCCGGCACCCTGGACCGGGAAGTCGGCAGGATAGAAGGGGTGTTCATCCAGGGCGGGCAAAGGCTCCCGCTGGCCTTCCAAAGGCAAGGCATGACTGCTCAGGAAGGCGGTGCGGAGTGGATCCGTCAGCAATTCGATAAACAGGAGGTATATATCGCACTGCGCGATGGCACCCGGCTTTTTACTTCCATCTATACCCCAAAAGATAAAAGCAGGAAATACCCCATGCTCATGACCCGTACTCCATATAATATCGAAGGAGGTGGGCCGCAAGGAATTAACCGGCACTTGTTTTCCCGCACTAATCTGATTAAAGAAGGATATATTTTTGTGTTCCAGGATGTGCGTGGCAAATTCATGAGCGAAGGGACTTTTATGGATGTGCGGCCTTATATCCCCAATAAAAAAAGCCCGCAGGAAGTGGATGAAAACAGCGACACCTACGACACCATTGACTGGCTGGTTAAAAACCTGGAAAACAACAATGGCAACGTGGGTATTTTCGGGGTTTCTTACCCGGGGTTCTACTCTACGGTGTCGCTGATAGAGGCCCATCCTGCGCTGAAGGCTGTATCTCCACAGGCACCTGTAACGGATTGGTTCGTCGGTGATGACTTCCACCACAACGGCGCTTTTTTCATGATGGATGCATTTTCTTTCTATTCCGGCTTCGGAAGGCCGCGCCCGGAACCTACCCGAGAAGGCAAACAGGGTTTTCAATATCCAGGCAAGGATAATTACAAATTCTTTCTGGAACTGGGGCCTATCAAAAATGCAGCGGAGAAATATTTTGGCGACAGCATCCAATTCTGGGGCGATCTGATGTCGCACCCCAATTATGATGCCTTCTGGAAAGCCCGCAACCCCCGCCCCCACCTGAAAAACGTGCGCCCTGCTGTCCTCACCGTCGGCGGCTGGTTTGATGCAGAAGACAGCTTTGGCCCCCTTGGCGTGTACAAAGCGATTGAATCTCAAAACACCGCTCAAACCTCCAATCGCCTCCTCATGGGCCCCTGGGCACATGGACAATGGTCTGGCGGAGTGGCCAATAACCTGGGGAACATGCACTGGGGGTTCAATACAGGAGAAAAATACAAGGAACTGGAAACCCGATTCTTTCGCCATTACTTGAAAGGAGAAGGCCCCCTCGATATCGCAGAGGCCACCGTTTTCGTCTCCGGCAGTAATGAATGGAAGGAATTTCCGGTATGGCCTCCGGCCAACACGACGGAACGCACCCTGTATTTTCAGCCTAAGGGCGGACTTACCTTTGAGAAGCCTACTGCAACTTCTGGTTACAGGGAGTATGTCTCTGACCCCGGCCATCCCGTCCCTTACACCGAAGATGTCCATCTCAACCGAACGGTCGAATACATGGTGGATGACCAGCGCTTTGCCTCCCGTCGGCCCGATGTACTGACCTACCAGACGCAAATTCTTGAGGAAGACCTAACTTTTACCGGCCCCCTCGTCGCCGATCTCTGGGTCAGCACCACCGGCACGGATGCTGATTTTGTGGTAAAACTCATTGACGTTTTCCCGGATTCGGCCAGCACCCCGGCAGACAAGGACATCCGCGTACCCCTCAGTGGCTATCAGATGATGGTGCGCGGGGAAATATTCCGTGGGCGTTTCCGGAACAGTTACGAACAACCCGAAGCATTCGTGCCCGGAAAGCCAACGCAGGTCAAATTCGAAATCCCGGATATCGCCCATACGTTTAAAAAAGGCCACCGTATCATGATTCAGGTGCAGAGCTCCTGGTTCCCGCTGGTGGACCGCAATCCCCAAAAGTTTGTGGATATCTATAAGGCAAATGAAAGCGATTTTCAAAAGGCCACACACCGGGTGTACCATTCCGGTACGTATCCTTCGGCGTTGAAAGTAAGGGTACTGAAATAGCCATACTTGTAAGGTTGTGTAAAAAGCCCCTGGCTCTTCATTTGGCGGCTTGCGCCGCCAACAATAATCTTGAATGGACATCGTTTTACCTCATTTTGCTTTGCAAAACGAGGTAAAACGATGTCCATTCAAACTTTCTTTCGCTGCCGAAGGCGGCGGAATACTTTTTATACAACCCTAATTAACCCCCAATACCTACTTAAAAAACATTTACAATGAAATACTACCTCGCTTGCTTTATTATATGTTGCTTACAGTACACCGTTGTGGCGCAGTACATCAAACCTGCCGTGACGGAAACACCGGAGAAAAATGTTGTAGCACAGAAATCCCAGCTGTTGTATGCAACACCAGTAGAAGCCAACCCGGAGAGTGCAGACTTGAATTTGCTGCCCATGCTCACCAAAAAGCGTGCATGGCAACCGGAGCACAGTAAAAACCCGGAAAAACTGGAGGCTATCAAGCGGGAGAAGGCGCTGCAAAAAGAAGCCGGCAGGATAGCGAAAAAATCCCAGGATCCGGAGGGATTCAGTTCGGTTAGTCCGGTTTTGGGGAGGAATTTTTCAGGTAATGGAAATGACGGTTCGTCTCCAATGGACAATACCGTTGCTATATCGAATGGAGGCTGGATTATTAGCGCAGTAAATTCCAATATACAGTATTTTTCGTTGAGCGGACAGCGTTTCTTTTCCAGAAGTATTGCGGATTTCTTCAATTTTGCCGGGGTCGAAGACGTTTGTGACCCTTTAGTGCTTTACGATAATGAAGCGGATCGGTTCATCCTGTTTGCCCAGGAATGCAGCGGGGAATCCTCCAACAGTAGCCTGCTGATCGCTTTTTCAAAAAGCAACAACCCCAACCAGGGCTGGTGGGTGTACAAATTACCGGGCAACCCGCGCAATAACAACACCTGGTTTGATTACCCCAAAATGGCGGTGACTAAAAACGAGCTGCTCATTAGTGGAAATTCGTTTGAGGGGGATGAGTTTAAAGAAGCTTTACTATTTCAAATTCAAAAAGCAGGCGGTTTTGCAGGAGAAAAGCTGAATTACCAATATTGGTATGGTTTTCCCGGCGACCCGTTTACCTTACTCCCCGTGGGTTACGGGCTTTCCGGCAGCTACGGCCCCGGTGCTTACCTCGTAGCCTCAGAGCCGGAGGGGGCAAGATACGTTCATCTATATGACCTGACCAACGACATGAGCGCTTCCGATGAGCGCATCGTATATTACAAGGTTCCGGTAGAAGAATACTCCCCGGCGGCGAATGCCGCACAAAAAGGAACAGACCGCCTCCTGGATAATGGAGATTGCCGGGCACTTTCCGGGTTTCTGCTGGATACTATCATCCACCTGGTATTCCATACCGATCAGGGCGATGGCTGGAATGGCATAAACTATCTTCGGATTCATACGCTTACCCGAAAAGCCGAAGGTTCCACATTTGGTCTTGCCGGAAGTTACGATTACAGCTATCCTGCTGTAGCCTCCCTGGCAGGTACTTCCGGGGATAAATCCGTCGCCGTGGGATTTAGCCGCTCTTCTGAAGAGATTTTTCCACAAATAAGAATGGTCACTTGCGATGGCAACTTCAACTGGAGCTCCGCCCTACTCATCAAATCAGGGGTTGGTTATGCAGATTATACCGCTGAAGGCAAAGACGACGTGGAGCGCTGGGGCGACTATTCGGGTATCGCCAGGTGGTTTGGTGCACCAATACCGACGGTTTGGCTAAGCGCATCATTTGGCTCCCT
>JBEIGB010000109.1:0-12010 GCA_040382095.1 Lewinellaceae bacterium | reverse complement strand
GGCTTTGCCATCCTGGTTTCCGGTAGAAGCCGGGGCGGAGGCGGTGGCCTGTGCGGTGAGGGGCTCAGGGCCTTTGACCGTGAAGGTAGCGGAAGCGGATTTACCGGAAGCATCTTTTACCTGTAGTTGGTACACTCCGGCTTTGAGGGCTTTGGGGGCTTGTCCCTGTGCTGTGGGGTCATTCCAGGAGAAAGTGAATGGGCCTTTCCCTCCGCTGACAGTGGCTTCGAGGGCGGCCTCTGCATTGCCGGCGCAGCGGATTTCGGCGGTTTGGGCGATTTTTATGGAAAGTGGGAGGATATTCTCGGTGATTTCCACCACAGCATTCCCCTTACAGCCATTGGCATCGGTAACCTGGACGGAATAGCTTCCAGCTGGCAGGCCTGTAAGCCGGAGTTCTTTCCCTCCGTTTTGCCATTGTACAGCATAAGGCGGAGTACCCCCTGCAATCGTTACTGTTGCGATACCATCCTTACCATTCGTGCTGGCCGGTTTTTCTGCAAGCACTGTAACAGAAAGTGCGGGGGGTGCTTCCAGCACGAAAGTACCCGTTGATTTTTTATTTTGGCTATCCGTGAGTGTCACGATATAGGTACCTGCCGGCAAATTTGCCGCTGATGGGCCGCTCAGGGAGGGGATATTCCAGGAAAACGCATAGGGGCCCACTCCTCCGCTGGCTTCGAGGATAAGCGCACCATCTTTGGCTGCATTGCAGGAGACCTCCTTTTTAGAGGTTAGGATGAGGCTTAAGTCGGCAGTTTTTTGAGTAATTTCCACCTTAGCCTGGGCTTTACAGCCTTTGGTATCGGTAGCATCTACAAAATGCGTACCCTGGGAAAGGCGTATCGCCTTAAGGCCGGATTCCCCATTATCCCAGCGGACAGAATAGGGGGGCGTGCCCCCTGAAACGCTGATTTCGGCACTTCCATCGAGGGCATTTTCTTTACTTTGGGGGCTGAGCATTACAGCCTGCGCCGTCACGCGTTGGTCTGTGAGCGCCACTTTGGCAGTTTTGAGCTTTCCTTTACTGTCTGTTGCGGTGACTTCATAGGTACCTGGTCCAATTCCTTTCAGCGAAGCAGTGGTCTGGCCGTTTTGCCATACAAAACTGAACGGTGGGTTTCCGCCGGAAATTTTAGCCTCGATTTCTGCGATTGGCTGGTTATTGTTGCAGTCGGGATTTTTCAAGACAATGATGTTGAGGTTCCAGGCAGAGGCTTTTTCGATCACATATACCCCTTTATCGGCAGTACCTATCCACACTGCTCCGTCGAGGTCAACGACGATACAATTCGGGAACTGGCTGGTGTAGTAGTCTGCGGGGCCGAAAGTTTTGAGGTCTTCTTGTTCGGGGGTAAATACGGCGATGCGTTCTGAGGCGACCCATGTCCGTCCATCGGGGCCGGCGGCAAGCGCCATTGCCTGGCCTTCGACTGCGCCTTGCGGGATATCAGCGGGAATCCACTTATTGTCGGCACCGACTTTCCAGAGCAGGTCATCGGCCAGGACCCAGATATCGCCACCTTGCTGGACGATACTTTGGATACTGAAAAATTTCTGTTCAACAGACCAGCGGCCGTCCACGCCATAGAGTGCCCCGCCATCGGTGCCGATCCAGATTTGCCCCCGGGCATCGAGGAACAGACAATTGACGGTATTGCTGGCCATTTTTGTTGTAGAGGTATTCAACCTGGAGACGAGTTGCAGGGCAGGTTTGGTTTTCAGGGAATAGGCCCCGGATTCGGAAGTGCCGATCCAAAGGACATCCTTTCGCACATCATAGGTAGCAGCGGTGATGACGTTTGTCGCGCTGAGGACACCGCCGAGTTGTTTTTGCAAGCTTTCCTTATTCCATCGCAGGGCTGCATTCCCACCCGGGAAGCTATACAGGTCCTGTTCGCTATCGGGGATAGGCACCTGGGTGCCCATGTCATTGGCTTTGACTTCAAACAGCCCTTTATCCGTGCTGATCCATTTCGTGTTATTGGCATCAACTGCGATATTGATGACTCTGCTACGGAAATCTACGGCTCTTGCCCTACTGACTTGCAGATTTTCCTGAGCGGCTAAATAGACGGGGAAAAAGATAAAGAGCAGGGGGAAAGCAGTAAATCCGGGACGCATACAGATTTTCTTCATAGTAAAGGGATAGACATTTTGGTCGTTTTTCCGCAGTGGATTTTCCCGGGGTTGAGTAAAAAGCAAATAATATTTTTTGAGGCTGTCTCAAAAGTCCTTTGGCGGTGCAAGCCGCCAAAGGATTTTTTTTAATGCCGGTTTTGTTGATTTTGCGAAGAAAAATCAACAAAACCGGCGTTAAAAAAAATTATTCTACCGCCGTAGGCGGCATGAGATCAATGCAAATCAGGAGGATTTTTTCTCCTGTTTTAACTGGACGGCATCAATCCCCTTATCTTTGACCATTTGGTTGAGTTCCGGGAGATCTTTGGCGATGACTTCGCGGAATTTTTGGAGTTGGGCGTCAATTTTCCCGGAGAGTTCTTCCTTCACCTGGATTGCCTGACGGGTTGGGCCATAGTTGCCCTGGCTGACCCCGGAGGCTACACCGGCGAGTTTATTATTTAGTTTAATCGGGAAATTGAGCGGATCCTGGCCGCTGCGGTTTTTCGTTTGATAAAGTTCATTTTCGATGATACCGATTTTTTTGTCTATATCGTTCACCTTATCCATTAACGGTTTCATTTCTGGATTATTTTGCCAGAACGACCTGAAATGGTTCATCTGCTGTCGCATACTCCGGATATCAATAATTGTCTGATGGGTTTCGTTGATTTTTTCGTGGATATCCCGGATGAAGCTAAACTGACTGCGCATTTCCTCGGGGGAAGCATCGGAGCGGGGGTCTGCGAGAATTTCGAAGGGTTGTTCCCAGGATCGGGCACCGATACTCAGGCGTACCTTATAGGTTCCGGGTACCGCTCTTGGGCCAGCGAGGCTGGCTGCCCAGAGGATCATCCCATCGAAGGTTTTGGCGTCGGGATAGCGCATATTCCAGACGAAGAGGTTGCCCCCGGCTTTGAACTCTGGTAATTTGCTGTTATTTTCCTTAGATTTGTTCGAGAAGCTACGGATGAGGGTTCCATTGCTTTCGAGGAAATCTAATTTAACTTCAAGGGAATCTACGGGTTTGTCTTTGAGGTAAAAATGGACCATCACTCCGCCGGGGTGGTTCTGTCCTTCTGTTTTGGAAGGTCTGCCGAAGCCGTAACCTGCCCCCATTCTATAGCTCGGCATCGGTTTGTAAAGGTGGGTTCCGGCTGTGGCGATTTCCTCGCTGAGCTGGTGCAGGACGGTGAGATCATCAATAAGCCAAAAGCTGCGTCCCTGGGTAGCTGCGATCAGGTTATCATTTTTGATCGCCAGGTCGGTAATGGGCACGATCGGCAGATTGAGCTGGAAAGGTTGCCAGGCAGCCCCGTTATCGAAGGAGAGGTACATCCCCTTTTCCGTGCCTGCGTAGAGTAGCCCTTTGCGCTTGGGGTCTGCCCTGAGTACGCGGGTAAATGCCCCATCGGGAATACCATTTGAAATGGGCGTCCATGTTTTTCCATAATCGGAGGTGTGGTATAGGTAGGGCTTGTAATCGCCGACCTTATAGCGCGTTCCTGCCACATAAGCGCCACCCTTGACGAAGGGGTCCGGGTCAATAGAATTGAACATGACCCATTCGGGGATCCCTGTAGGGGTTACATTGGCCCAGTTTTTACCACCATCGCGGCTTACGTGCAAGAGACCGTCGTCAGAGCCTGTCCAGATCAGATCTTTTTCGTAGGGAGATTCACAAGCGGCAAAAATCGTACAGTAATATTCTACCGAAGTATTGTCTTTGGTAATTGGCCCGCCGGAAGGACCGAGTTTAGCGGAGTCGTTGCGTGTGAGGTCGGGGCTGATAAGCTCCCAGGATTTACCTCCGTCAACGGTTACGTGGAGGTGGTTGGAAGCGGCATAGAGCTTTTTGGGATCATGCGGGGAGAAGAAGATCGGGAAATTCCACTGGAAGCGGTATTTCATACCTTCTGCACCGTAACCCATGGGATTGTCTGGCCAGACGTTGATATTCTGGCTCTGTTTTGTGGTGTGGTTGATGCGTTCCAGATAACCGCCGTAGCTGCCACCATAGACAACATCGTTGTTTGTTGGGTCCACTGCGATATGGGCGCTTTCGCCGCCTGCGGTTTCTTCCCAGTCTCTTTCCCCTATGGAGCCTCCATCGGTCCGGTGGGCGATACGGAGGGTAGAGTTATCCTGTTGTGCCCCGTAGATACGGTAAGGGAAATGATTATCGGTAACGACGCGGTAAAACTGCGCAGTGGGCTGGTTGTGGTAAGTGGACCAGTTTTCACCGCCATCGAAAGATACCTGTGCGCCGCCGTCGTCGCCGATGACCAACCGCTGGTTGTCTTCCGGAGCGATCCAGAGGTCGTGGTGGTCGCCATGGGGGGCACTGGAGCTGGAGAAAGTACGGCCGCCATCCGTGGATTTATGGTAATTGACATTTAGGACATAGACGGCATTTTCGTCTTTGGTATCGGCATAGATACGGGTGTAGTACCAGGCACGCTGGCGCAGGGAGCGGTCGTCATTGGTTTTTCGCCAGGTCTTGCCACCATCGTCAGAACGGAACACGCCGCCTTCGTTTGCTTCTATGATTGCCCATACCCGGTCTGGGTTGACCGGCGATACGGAAAGACCGATGATGCCGAGCGGTCCTTTGGGCAGCCCGGTATTGCCGGTGATTTTCGTCCAGGTATCGCCACCGTCGGTACTCTTCCAGATATCGGAGCCGTCCCCGCCGCTTTCCAGGCTGTAAGGTGTGCGCCGGATCCGCCAGGTGGACGCATAGAGGATCCTCGGGTTACCCGGCTCAAAGCAGAGGTCAATTGCCCCTGCATCCGTATTGGCGAACAGGATGCGTTCCCAGGATTTGCCGCCATCTTTGGAGCGATATACTCCGCGTTCTTCGGTAGGCTTGAACAGGTCCCCAAGTACTGCCGCATAGACCAGGTCAGGGTTGCTGGGATGAATGCGGATACGTGGGATATGCCTGGAATTTTCCAGTCCGACCGCTTTCCAGGATTTCCCGGCATCGGTGGTTTTCCACATTCCATGGCCGTAGGAAACATTTCCGCGAACGGTTTTCTCTCCTCCCCCGACAAAGATGACGTTATGGTCGGATTCCGCGACAGCCACGGCGCCGATCGAGCCGCCGAAGTAGCCGTCCGAAATGTTTTCCCAGGTCTGGCCACCATCTTTTGTCCGCCATACCCCACCACCTGTGGAGCCAAAATAAAACAGGTTGGGTTTTCCCGGCACACCGGTGACTGCTGCAGAGCGCCCGCCACGGAAGGGCCCTATGGAACGCCACTGTAGGGAATTGTAGAGTTCTTCGGCGAAAGTGGTTTTCTTTTCCATCGGTATAGCCACCGGGGGAGGGGCTTTGGAGCCTTTTTTCTGTGCGTATAACGGCATCGCGGGCATCATTGAGGCAATGAGGCCAAGGAATGCCATGTGCCGAATCATGGTCTGGATCATCTTCATGTTGTTCAACCGTTTTGGAATTTTAGGAATTAATATCTTTAGGCCGTCTCGAAAGTGTATTTTTGGCAAATATCGCCCAATGAACGACTTTTCAGCAAGCCAAGAGGGGAGGATCATACAGTAAAAATCAACCTTTTCCATCCACACTTCATCTTTTTGGCCACACAGGCGGGCTGTGTTTCTTTAAAAAATATCTGTAAGGGCGAAAAAAGCAGATTTTCCCACGATGGTGATCTGTCGCAGCAAGTCTTTCCTCCTGCAGGCGGTAAAATACTTTTGAGGCGGGCCCGGTGCGAAAAATACATAAATTGTGGAATTTTAAGCGTAATACCCGCTACTTGCCAAGATTTTTTAGGATTATTTCACTCCGGAAGCTGCAGTGGCGTACCATCGGTTATTTTTAAATACCATCCCTGGTTTGCGCATATAAACGTCCACGCCTTCAGGACGGATGAGTATTTCATCGAGCAGCAGGGCCCCACTGGCCTTGGGGTTGTGAAAAGTAATCCGCAGCCGGGAGCTGGCGTCGTTCATCTGGAAGGGTACTTCGATCAACGCCCAACCATTCGGGTCGAATACGCGGGTGGCATTGCTGGCCATTGTAGTAGCGGAGGAAATTGCTTTCCGGCTATCCGGATCGTATTCGAGCAGGGTACAGGAGGTGGTCCCGCGCATATCGGCATCGAAGTACATCCAGATGGAGAGCACGTAGCGCTTTCCAGGCCCCTGATTGGGAAGGCCATCGTCGAATACCGTATTCCGCTGGTGGATAGGGGCGGAAAAGCCTCCCTCGCCCTGATAAGGGGAAGGCGAATGGCGGGTATCCCAGGAGTGCATCACCGGGAACGCCGTACTATCGCTTACCTGGAATATCCCGCCCGGAAAGAGGGGCAGGGCGGCGAGCTCTGTCTCTACAATCTCCCGCTGACGCTCCGCATTGGCCTTGAAATGGGACAAAGGAACAGCATATACCGCCATTCGTCCCAGGTCTTTCAGGAAACGTATTCCCGTACCCGAACTTCCAAAATGGTTCCAACGGGGAGCCTCGGAGCGGAAGCGTTCTTTATCCAAGAGCATCAGCAAAGGCTTTTCATTGGGATAGTCTTCCAGGATGCGGGGTGTCCGGTAGGGCTCCCCGACGAGCTGCATCTGCCGGAAAGTCTGTCCTACTGAAGTCCGCGACATCATCGCAGCGCATAAAGGTAACCCGCTTTGGAGGGAAAGCACCATCGCGTTTTGTTGAATGAATCCCTCCGGCTCCACCCAGAAATTATCGCTTCCGATGTGAAAATATGGGATAGGAAGGATTGCCTGGAATGCTCCCGGGTCTATACCGATTTGTGCCAGCAGTGGCTGGTCTTGCCGAAGGCCTTCGACAGGGTCGAGTCGCAGGTCCCGCGCCTGCAAAAAGAAAAAGGCTTCCATGCCCAGAATAAGCAGTACGGTAGGGGAGACCCATTTTTTCGATTGGAAGGACCGGAGCAATGTTGTGAGGGCAATAATATTTGCAGCGAAAAAAAAGAACCAGGAAAACCGCCCCAGGGCCCTGAACTGCTTTAAAGGACCAAGGTATCCCACGAACTGCTCCATGTTGGGCAGGGTGAACGGGAAGCCTGTGGAGAAGATAAAAACGATGAGTCCGGCCCAGAACAGGCGATTGAGGTAGGCCTGACCGGGCACGACTGTTTCTCCAGGCAGGGCGGGCTTCTTTTTAAACAAAAGTATTATTTTTCCGGAAAAGGCAATCAGCCCCAGTATTGCGGCGAGCCCAATGTAATTTCGGGCTTCCACATCGGGTGCTGCGTTTATTCCGATATATTCCAGGAAGGGCCGCCAGTGGGGCTGGTCTGCAGCGGCAAAAGTACTTTCAAGGCGTGCGCGGTAATGAAGGAAACCAAAAGGCTGGCTGGCACGGTCCTCGGCGCTACCCCCGGCAGACAGCCAAAGCGATAAGATCAGAAGGGGCAGGATTGCCTGAAGGGAAAAATGCAGGGCCATTCGTGGCAGCCTGCTCAATTGGGGGTGGTAGAGAAAATCTATCAGAAAATATGTGGCGAGGCCGACCGCAAGGATACCGAAGTACTGAAAATGAAAAAGGGAAAAAAGCAGTACGGTTATCCCTATTCCGGCGCTGACGACCCATCGCTGTCGTTCCTGGTAAATCAACAACAAATATAACACAGCAGGAATTGCCGCAGGCTGGGCAAGCCCATAGTGGAAACCTATCCGCGCCAGCATCGGGGACAAAAAAGCGAGCATGGGCCCCGCAACGACTGCATACCCAACGGGTACGCCGAGGCGGGTGAAAATACCGTACAACAGGAGTGCACAAACCAGGATTGAAAGCAACATCAGCGCATGTGTCCAGTTGATTACCGCTTGCACACGCCCGGGGCCATACGGATAGATCATTTGCAAAGCGTTCGCCAGGAGCGGCTGTGGGTCGGAGAAAACCAGGTGGTCGCCATAAGGGTAGTGCATGCCCTGGAAGTGCGCGCTGCTGCTGTCGTACATAGCGTGGTAGGCCGTACTCATGTACGCCTTGAACCCGTCACCGTAAGGCTCGATCACTTTTCCCGGCGGGAAGGAAAGGTATTCCCCGAATTTAAGCAGGATTCCGGTACAGGTAATCAGCGTCGCCACTGCCAGGCCCAATGCCATTTTATATTTTTGCCCCATGTGGATTTCCCTTTTTGTGAACGAATGCAAAATTATTGCTTTGGAGCATAAAAACGGCTTATTTTTAAGGGCGGGTATTTTTTAATACAATATATTGAAAATCAATTTTTTAATATCATGAATACACGGTTTAAAAAAGCCGCTTTTCGACCGGCAGTACGCTCTGCCCGGTCTGCCGGCCTGTACGCAAGCATCCTTCTCATTACACCGCGCAGGATGGCTTTCAAAGCAGGCGCTTCATCAAAAGGTCGCGTTGCGCCTCCTCACCCAGCATAAACAGGTGTTCGTCAAAAGCCACAAAGCCATTTTTGCTGTAAAACCTAATCGCGCGGGGGTTGTGTTCCCAAACCCCCAACCAGATGAAAGGGGCATCTGCCTGTCGTGCGATCTCGATCGCTTTCGCGATGAGCTGCTGCCCGATATTTTTGCCGTAAAATGCACTGGATAGGTAGATCCGCTCGATTTCGACCGCCTTTTCGTCCTGCGGAACAGTCTGCGAGGTTCCGAAATTGATTTTCAAATAACCAATTACCTTTTTATCGTTCAGAGCAAAATAAAACCGGGTGTTTGGATCCTGGATTTCCGACTGGAGTTTTTCGATCGAAAATGCCTTGTCGAGATACTGCCGCATATTTTCTGCTGAATTATCAGCGGAAAATGCTTCTGTGAAGGTATCCATGGAGATTGCTTGCAGTTGCCTGACATCCGGGATATGTACCCGGGTAATTTCAAGGGGCTGGTACATCTTATTACCTTGTGATAATTTTAAGGATATATTCGTTAATTGTCCCTGATAACACGGGTTGACTGTGAGAGGTACCCCGTACCGGAACCCTGAAACAACAGCCTCTTTTTGGCGGGCGTTGTGTATTTTCCGGAATTCCATTGTCGGGGGATAAGCCAGGGGAATCAAGTATAGAAACGGGAATACCCGTGGCATACCACACACAAATGTTGATTTGGGCGAAGGCGCTCAATAACGACAGTCCTGTGGTTTTGACTTGACGTAGTAGGATTTATAATTTTTTGCCGTGGGGTCCATGCAACCTTCGAGGTTCAGGATTTCGATATTCCTGAATTCAATGGGATGGCTCTCACTTTGGAGGGAGATTGTGCCTCCTTTCAGTAACAGACCTTCGGGGCCCTGGGAATTGGTCTGGCCGTTCATGCTGCCGCCTCCGATCTGCGGTTTGGCATAGCGCAGGACTTCCTCGCCGTTGACAAAGTGGTGTATGATGGAATCCCCTAAAACAAGCACTTCTGCCTTGATCCATTGTTCGCCGTGATAGGTTTGCGAGCTGGAGTTGGTGCAATGAGGGGTAAACAGCTTGCCGTCCATTTCGACATGGGTGCCGGGCGTACAAAGGTTACAGGTTGGCCTTGGGGCAGTACCATCGCCACCGAGAAACTGCACCTCGATGCTTACCGGAAAATCCTGGGCGATGCCCATGGATTCCGGCGTTTGTCCATGAACCATGATTCCGCTATTGCGCAATGCCCAGTCTGCTCCCCCCGGAACCTGCTCGCCGACGAAGCGGTATTCCAGGCGCATCCGGTAGTATCCGAAGGGTTTTTGGTAGAATAAATGCCCAAAACGATCGCCGAAAGTGTCATAAGCATCATATCGGACGACAAGTTTGCCTTTCTCCGCACGAAAGGTATTACCGAAATTTTCCCCCACAGGATAGTTTCTGATCTTGGGAACCCAACCGTTGAGGTTTTTTCCGTTGAACATTTTTTCCCACGCCTCCCGGGAACTTTTTTGTCCAAGTACTGCCTGAGCAGAAAACAGCAGGCTGATAAGCATGACCAGGCCTTGTACAGCGATACTTCTTTGTGTCCGTTTATTCTTCATACAACATTTATTTATGGTTGAATATATTAATTGATTCATTGCGACAGGTTAGCGTGGTGGGAATAAACTACCATTTTCAGCCCAGGTTGATTCTGACCCGGCACCGATGTTAATAGCAGGGTTTAATCCGGGATTTTGTCCGCAACGCCATGCTGCCCGTCCGTCCACGTGGAATAACTGCGGTATGCTGTCCAAATCGCAAAAGGCAGGCGGTTATCTTCCGAAGCGAATGTTTAAAGGGGCTGGTTTTTGCCTTATGGATGCTTGAAAATAATTATGTTTGCCAAAGTAAATATTTTCTGTATGAAGGTGGAGCGATTATTTATTTTTTTGGTGATTTCAGGCATCGGGATTTTTGGATGCCGGGAAGGGGGGGTGTCAGAGGAAAAATGGCCATCATTTAAATTGATCCCGACAGACACTTTTCCGTTCAACAATTTTGTAGACTGCAACATGGCTGAGGTTTGGGTAGGGGATACGTTTCGGATATTCCCGGGTAAATATGGCGAGGATCCGGTTTGGGGCACGGCAAGGGATTTAAAATTTGCCAGTGGCCTGAATCCGGACGAAGCGTTCAGTGCCGGGGCAGCGGATTTTATCGCACCAAAGATGCCGCCCAATGCCCCGATAGGCGAGAAGGGTCTGCATGGAGCGGTCTGGTTTGAAACGGTTTACCAGGACCAGCAGGACCCTTCCGGCCGCACGCTTTATGCGGTCTATCACAACGAGAATTATCCGGAAACCCTGCCGTACGATTCGAGTACAGGAGAAGGGTATATTGATCGTGACTGGCCCCTGGGGCTTACCGAGCGCATCACGCCGGCAGCTGTATGCCGGATCGGGATCATGAAGTCGGTGGACGGAGGCTGGAGCTGGGAGAACAGGGGATTGTTTATCGAAGATAAGCAGCCGCGCATGATATTGAAGCCACACAATACCTCCAAGACCTTTGCTGGCGGTGTCGGCGACCCTTCTGCAGTGGCAGTAGGCGATTACCTGTATTTATTTTACGGTGAATATGGCTACCCGGGTGCATACTCCAGGGAAACGTATGATCCAGCAGTAGAAGCCTCTGGTCAATGTATCAGTGTATCCAGGATTGCCCTTGCAGATTTGGACAATCCGCAGGGCAAAGCCAAACGCTGGGATGGAAAAGGGTTCAATGCACCGTGGGACGGAATAGGGAAGCCCATCTCCTCCCTTCAGATTCCAAAGTCAGTAGGTGGTGGGGCAGCTTCTTCCCCCAGCGGGGGCTTTCATTGGGGCCCCTCGGTGAGCTGGAACGAGTATCTGGAGTGCTGGGTGATGCTGATGGGCAAGGTGGAAGGACAATCCTGGGTTGGGGATAAACTGTATATATCATTCAACCTCAACCGCGATCTTGGCGTTGGCGCCAATGCCCAGGACTGGTCTGCGCCGCAGCTACTGGTACAAAAACCCGGAAATGTCTTGTGGTATCCATCGCTTCAGCCGATGAATACCCCTGAGGATATCCGCGCGCGCCGCACCTGTCTGCGCCTGGGTAAGAAAGCCCGGTTGTTTTTTAAATATTCTAATACGGGGCAGTATATGTCCGAGTATCTGGTAGAATTTCAACGTTAAACGAACAGCACCACAAGACATTTAACAAAACCCCGGGCGGACTATCCGTTTATGACCCCATCCACTTCTTAATACTGCTCCATTTCCGCTTCGGAAAGCCCCAGTTTGATTGCAATTTCCGGTTTCGACATTCCGAGATCCAGCAGCAAGCGGATCGCATTTCCTTGCTGCTGTTGCATCTTCTCTTTAATCTCTTTAAGCATGTGCGCTTCTTCTTCCGCTTTGCGCGCTTCTTCTTCCGCTTTGCGCTTTTCTTCTTCCGCTTTGCGCTTTTCTTCTTCCGCTTTGCGCTTTTCTTCTTCCGCTTTGCGCTTT
>JBEIGB010000108.1:0-12017 GCA_040382095.1 Lewinellaceae bacterium | reverse complement strand
CACTGTGGGATGGGAAGGCTTCTGAACGGATCGTGACGGCGTTGGAAAAAATCCTGAACAAGAAAGGGTAACTTTGTTTTGGTTTCTGAAAGGAAAAACTGATGGGCATGCCGTTATCCCGATAATTCGCGGTTTTCTTTTTTACGGACTAAAAAATGTACAAAGCTGAAGGCAAAAATCCTGATTATCGGTAGCAAAGGTTTTATTGGCAAGGCATTATATGATACGCTTGTCGAGCGCGGTGTATATGCCGTATGGGGATGTGATCTTGTACAAAATGATGCTGAAAACTATTTTCAGGTAAGCCAGGGATATCCGGATTATCAGCCTATTTTCTCCGCGGAACAATTTGATATTTGCATCAACTGTTCCGGATCTGCCAATGTTTCAGCGTCCATGCTTGACCCGTTGATGGATTTTGACCAGAATGTCCGTAATGTTCATCTGATACTCTCTGCATTGGCAACGTTTAATAAAAGCTGCAGGTTTATCAATATTTCCAGCGCAGCAGTTTATGGAAATGCCAGGCTCATACCCATTGGCACGGATTCCACTCCAGGGCCCATATCGCCGTATGGATATCACAAAATGATTTCTGAGATCATCCTCAGGGAATATTCCGCTATTTATGATATAAAAACCTGTTCTGTACGTGTTTTTTCTGCTTATGGAAATGGGCAAAGGAAATTATTGCTCTGGGATTTGTGCAACAAATTTTTTTCGGGAAATAGCCGTACACCGATTGAATTATATGGAACGGGCAATGAATCCAGGGATTTCATCCACGTGACGGATATCGTACAGCAGATTGAATTAGTTATAAAATTTGCGCCTTTTGCAGGGGAAGTCTATAATGTTGCTAATGGCAAAGAAGTATTCATCCGCGAAATTGTCCAATTTGTGTATGACGAAATCAATCCGCAAGTTCAGTATTTTTTTAATGGGGCAATCCGGCCCGGCGATCCCCTGAATTGGTGTGCAGATATCTCCCAGATGACCGCATGGGGCTACCGGCAGGAAGTACAGATGCAGGAAGGCATTCGCGATTATATTAAATGGGTCAGGGAGGTACAAGGTAATGCTTAGGCTTATATGGGCTTAATGGTTCTCCTCACCGGTGCATCCGGGTTTCTCGGCAAATTCCTTCATACGGCTTTAGTAGCCGGAGGCGATATATACACCCTCGGACGCACTGAAAACTGCGACATTCCATGCGATCTGTCGAATGCCGTACCTGTCCTTCCTGAGGTAGATGCGGTAGTCCACGCGGCCGGCAGGGCGCACAGTTTGCCCGGGAACGCAGAGGCGGCGGCGGCATTTTTCGCGGTCAACACAGCAGGGACGCGCCACCTGCTGGAAGCCCTGCAGGGGAGCCGGGTGCGTAAATTTGTTTTCATCAGTTCGGTATCGGTGTATGGACTGGAGTGGGGCGAGGATATAGATGAGGATACGCCCCTCCTGGGCACATCGCCGTATGCGATGAGCAAAATACAGGCGGAACGCCTGGTACAGGACTGGTGCTACGCCCGTGGGCTCGACTGGCTGATTTTACGCCTGCCCCTGGTGGCAGGCCCGGATGCGCCCGGCAATCTGGGCAATATGGTCGCGGCTATCCGCAAGGGGCGCTATGTGCGACTGGGGCGCGCGCAGGCGCGCAAGAGCATGGTACAGGCTGCCGATGTGGCCGCGCTGATCGCTCGCTGGCTGGCGGACCCCTCAGGCCCCTCGGGGATTTATCACCTCACCGACGGCCACCATCCTTCTTTTTTTGAGCTGGAAGAGGCGATACGCCGCCAATACGGGAAAGGACCTTTGCCCGTACTGCCCCACTGGGCCGGTCGGCTGCTGGCCCGCCTCGGCGACCTCATCCCCGCTTTCCCGCTAAATAGCACCGTTTTTCAGAAAATTACCCTCTCTTTGACGTTTTCAGACGAAAAAGCAAGGAGGGAGTTGGGGTGGAGGGGCCACGGGGCCGCAGGCTTTCCGCCCGCGGCCCCGTAGCCCCTTTAAAGTTGTGTGGGTGTTGCCTTGGGCAGGAAAATAAAATTTTGAATGAGGCGGCAAATGTTTTTACACAATCCCAAAATATAAAATTGCTTTGACGGAATAATGCATACACTGATTTTTTACAATGTGCTCTTACTTGTGCTGGTGATCGCAGAACTTCTGTATATGCGTATTGCCATATACTATGGCATTCTGGACAAGCCCGGGCCCCGGCGCTCCCATGCGAAGGCGACATTGCGGGGGGGCGGGGTCATCTTCCTGTTACCTGCGATATTAGCGGGCGTAACCGGCCGGATGGAGCCCTGGATGCTGGCGGGGTTATTGGTTTGTGGGATCGCAGGGTTCTGGGACGATCTTTTCAAAATGAAGGCGCTGCTCCGGCTTTTTTTTCAGATTGCCGGGATTGGGATACTGATGTACGGGTTACAGACCGGCCGCCTGCCGATAGGTTATATCCTCATTGCTATTTTCCTGGCGACGGCATGGATCAACGCCTTCAACTTCATGGATGGGATCAACGGCATGTTAGTGATGTACACCCTAGTATGCCTGGGCACTTTTTGGTTTGTGCCCGAGTTATATAGTCGGCGCGAGCTGATTCTGCTCATGGGTACAGGCGCTTTAGCTTTTGCCTTTTTCAATGTCCGTATCCGTGCGACCGCCTTTGCCGGGGATGTTGGCTCGCTCAGTATGGCGTTCTTTCTCGGGGCGATGATGGGCAGTACGATTCTTGCCAGTGGTAAAGTACAATATTTACTGCTTTTTTCGGTGTACGGGATAGATACTGCCGCCACTATTTTTTTCCGACTTTTGCGTCGGGAAAATATCCTGCGGCCGCACCGTAGCCATCTTTATCAATACCTCGCCAACGAGCGGGCCCTTCCGCATATCCTGGTCGCCGGGTTATACGCCGGCATACAACTGCTCATCAATGTGGTGTTCCTTCCACTGATCGTCCAGGATCGGTTTTCCCTTTCTTTTTTCTTTCTTTCCCTGGGGGTATTAAGCGCGGTCTATCTGATTTTGCGCAGGATTTTTCGGCCTGCGACGACAGCGATGGGCACAGGAGCCCCTTAGACTACTCACCTGGAGAAATCCTCCTGCTGTAGAAACTAACTACGCTATTTTGCTGCTTCGCCGCCGCTCCTCTCTGCAATGCATTTGCGGAGATAGCCGGAGCGGACACACTACCATTCGAATTTGATCCCTTGCGCAAGCGGTATTTGTTCGCTGTAGTTGACGGTGTTGGTTTGGCGGCGCATATAGGCTTTCCAGGAATCGGAGCCTGACTCCCTGCCGCCGCCGGTTTGTTTTTCACCACCGAAAGCGCCGCCGATTTCTGCTCCGCTGGTACCGATATTGACATTGGCGATCCCGCAGTCCGAGCCGGCTGCAGAGAGGAAGAATTCTGCTTCCCGCAGATGGTTGGTCATGATCGCACTGGAGAGGCCCTGGGGCACGTCGTTCTGGATTGCGATGGCCTCTTCGATGGTCCGGTAGGGCATGACGTAGAGGATGGGCGCGAACGTCTCGTGCCGGACGATATCCATACCTGGGTTGACCTCGGCGATACAGGGTTTGACATAGCAGCCGGAGGCATATTCCGGACCTTCGGGCACACCGCCTTCCACGACAAATTTCCCGCCCTGTGCCTTAATCGCTTCCAGGGCGGCGAGGTACGTATTTACGGCATCGCGGTCGATCAGGGGTCCGATATGGACGTTAGGATCCAGGGGGTTGCCGATGCGGAGCTGGGGGTAAGCGTTGGCGAGTTTTTGTTTGACTTCTTCGAAAATACTTTCGTGTACGATCAACCTCCGCGTGGAGGTACAGCGCTGACCGGCAGTACCGACAGCGCCGAAGAGGGCTCCGGTGAGTACGATCTGCTGGTCGGCACTCGGTGTGATGATGATGGCGTTGTTGCCGCCAAGTTCGAGGATAGAACGCCCCAGCCGGGCGGCAACGGTGGCGCCTACGATCCGGCCCATACGCGTGCTGCCGGTAGCGGATACCAGGGGTATCGCGTCGTCCATGCTGAGAAATTCCCCGACCCGGTAATCCCCCGTAACAATATTGGAAACCCCTTCCGGTACCTGGTTTTCGCGCAGCACCTGTTGGAGGAGGTGTTGGCAGGCTACGGCACAGAGCGGCACTTTTTCGGAGGGCTTCCAGATACAGACATCGCCGCAGACAAAAGCGATCATCGCGTTCCAGGACCATACGGCTACCGGGAAGTTGAATGCGGTGATGATGCCGACCACCCCGAGGGGATGCCACTGTTCGAACATGCGGTGCCCCGGCCGCTCCGAAGCGATCGTCAGCCCGTATAGCTGGCGCGACAGCCCCACGGCAAAGTCGCAGATATCTATCATTTCCTGTACTTCCCCCCATCCTTCCTGCAGGCTCTTGCCCATCTCATAAGAAACCAGCCTGCCGAGGGGGTCTTTGTATTTGCGCAATATTTCCCCATACTGCCGGACAATCTCTCCCCTGTGTGGCGCAGGGACCAGTCGCCACTGTACAAAAGCTTCCCGGGCTTTTGCGACAACCTCATCGTATTCCCGCCGCGTCGTTATACTCACACTTCCAATCAACTGGCCATCTACCGGAGAGTAAGAGTCAATGTACATTCCCGAATCCACGGTCTGTAGCCCGGTGCTGGTACCGGCATTTCTGGCCTCCAGGCCAAGGGTTTTTAAAAAATCAAGGTTCATATTGGTTTAAGTTATTTTGGAAAGGACGCCTGCAAAAATAAGATTTTCGCGAGGCGAAAATCTTATTTTTGCACAAATCGGATAAAAATCCGTAAGAAATCAAATTTTTTCAGGGGTTGTGCAAAAGGACTTTTTCCGCCTTCGGCGTCAGAATAAAATTTTTTGAAGCGGTTGTCTCACAAGTCCTGAGGTTGTGTAAAAAGGCCGGATGCCTCATTTGGCGGCGTCAGCCGCCAAATAATATTTTGAAAAAAGTGTTGGTTCAAGAATATTTTGAAAAAAAATTCTGCCGCCAAATAGCCCGTAAAAAGCCTCTTTATAAAAAACATCCACCATCTATGACCCGAATCATTTCCTCTTCACTGTTGCTGTTCTGCCTTTTTTTAGGATGTGAACGCCTGGCGGTATCCGGCCCCTCGAGAGGCGGCACGAACACCGACCGCATTTTTTTGCCCAATGGCTGGGCACTTACCCCGGCGGGGGCGGCACCTCGACCTGGGCGACCTACCGCTGAATCTTGCAATCAGCCCCGATGGCAGGTTTATGGTGGCTACTAATAACGGCCAGAGTGGGCATAGCCTCTCCCTGGTAGATGTCGAAACATTTACAGCAGTACAGACGGTCACCCTGCCCCGGGCATGGTATGGCCTCGCCTGGCATCCGGACGGGAAGACCCTGTATGCCTCCGGGGGGTACGACAATTGTATCCGTATTTATACATTCGATAATGGACGCCTGGCCTACGGCGATTCCATCGCCCTGGGCAGGCCATGGCCGAAGGAAAATATCAGTCCGGCAGGTATCGCCGTCCATCCGGACGGGAAAACCCTGTGTGTGGTGAGTAAAGATGGCAAGCCGGGCCTGTTTATCGCGGATATTGCCACAAAATCGGTAAAACAGCGCATTGACCTGCCTGCCGAGGCTTATGCCTGTTTGTTCTCGCGCGATGGCAGGGAGGTTTTTGTTTCGCTATGGGGTGCTGCCGCAGTCGTAGTCGTGGATTTGGAATCAATGCAGGTAAAAGCTAAAATCCCCGTTGCGCTACACCCCAACGAAATGATCCTGAGCCCCGATGGCAAACGCCTGTATGTTGCCTGTGCCGATGATAATGCGGTGGCAGTGGTGGACCTTGCCGGGGCAAAAGTGGCCGAGCTGATTACGACCTCGCTTTATCCGGATGCCCCTACCGGCAGTACCGCCAATGCGCTCGCACTCGGCGAAGGGGGCAAAACGCTCTATGTCGCCAATGCCGACAACAACTGCGTAGCCGTTTTCGATATATCGGAAGCGGGTGAGTCCAGGTCGCTCGGCTTTATCCCTACCGGGTGGTATCCTACCGCAGTGCGCTATGCTGCCGGCAAGCTCTATGTTGCCAATGGAAAAGGAAATACCGGCTCGGTGGCCAACCCTTCGGGCCCCAATCCCTACAAACCACGCACGCCTGCCACCCAGTATATCGCGGGCTTGTTCAAAGGATCGCTATCGGTACTTCCCGATCCCGATCCGATGGAAATGGCGGCATTTTCCCGACAGGTATATGAAAATACCCCTTACAGCAAAGAAAAGGAGCTGCGCCCCGCCGGTGAGCGCGGCAATCCTATACCCGATGCAGTGGGTAAGCCCTCTCCGATCAAGTATGTCTTTTACGTAATCAAAGAAAACCGGACGTACGATCAGGTATTTGGGGATATGCCGCAGGGAAACGGCGATCCCTCGCTCTGCCTTTTCCCCGACAGCGTAACCCCCAACCACCATGCCCTGGCCAGGGAATTCGGGCTGATGGATAATTTCTACGTGGATGCAGAGGTCAGCGCCGATGGGCACAACTGGTCTATGGCAGCGTATGCCAATGATTATGTGGAGAAGACCTGGCCGACGAATTATGGCAACCGGGGCGGCACTTATGATTACGAGGGCAGCAGAAAAATTGCATATCCCAAAGGCGGCTTCCTGTGGGATTATGCCCGCCGTGCCGGGTTGAGCTATCGCTCCTACGGCGAGTTTGCCAACCTCGACCAGAGCTATGTGGAATCGCTCAAAGGCCATGCCTGCCCGATTTTCCCAGGGTATAACCTCAACATTCAGGATATTTACCGCTTCGAAAAATGGAAGTCCGATTTTGATTCCCTGGTACAGGCCGGCGCCGTACCCCGCCTGAATATTGTCCGCTTTGGTAACGACCATACCGCCGGTGCCCGCGGCGGCGCGCCGACACCCACCGCTATGGTCGCCGATAACGACCTCGCCTTAGGGCGCTTTATAGCCCATATTTCCAATAGCCCGATCTGGAAAGAAGCCGCCGTTTTTGTCGTCGAAGACGACGCCCAGAACGGCGCCGACCATGTGGACGCCCATCGTTCGATCGTCCTGGTAGCCAGCCCTTATGCCAGGCGCAGGCACGTAGAACACACCATGTATTCCACTGCCTCCGTTCTGCGCACCATCGAATTGATCCTGGGTCTGCCACCTATGAGCCAATACGATGCTGCTGCTACGCCGATGTATGCTTGCTTTACGCGTAAGCCCGACTTCCGCCCTTTTCGCTATCTGCCCGCCCGCGTTGACCTGGATCAGCGCAATGCAATGAATACCCGGCTCTCCGATGCCTCTTACGCGATCAATCTCGATAAAGAAGATCAGGCTCCGGATCTGCTGTTTAATGAAATTATCTGGAAAGCCGTTCGCGGGGAGCATACTGTGCCGCCGCCACCACGCCGTGCTGCGTTCATCCGGATACCGGAAGGAGATGATGATTAAGGGGGGGGAATCGGCGTTTGGAAGAAGTGTTTTTTGGGCATTTGCCTCAGGAAAAATTTATAGGGCTGCGTAGAAAGGATTTTGCCGCAGAAGGCGGCAAAATTAAATTTTTTTAGCGTGCCGTATTCATTGATTTTGCGGAGCAAAATCAATGAATACGGCACGCTAAAAAATACTCTTTGGCGGCGAAGCCGCCCCAAAAAAGGCCGGGAGCTTTTTACACAATCCCAATCGCTGTTGACTTGTTTTTCACTGCATGAAAAACAAGTCAACAGCGATTGCATCAGCAAAAAACTTTCCGTTTTTGCTCAGCCGGTAGCGTTCGCCCTCCCTTTCGATCTGGCCGTTATGGAGGAGCGGTTGGATTTTTTCCAGAAAGTAGGTCCTGAAATCGGCGGGGAGGTCTTCGGGCGAAAGTCCCCAGATTGTGCGGAGGCTTGTGAGTATTGTCTCATTATAGCGTTGCTGTGGGGTAAGGTGTTCACGTTCGAACCAGGGAAGGGGGGTATCTTCCTGCATTGCTTTGATATAGCGTGGATTGTGGGCGATGTTCCACTGGCGGTATTGTCCGTTATAGGAATGTGCGGAAGGTCCGATGCCCAGGTAGGGTGTCTGGCGCCAGTAGCTGGAATTATGGCGGGCGAACCTGCCAGGCTGGGCAAAATTAGAGATTTCATAGTGGACATAGCCCAGCCCACCGAGGGTGGTGATGAGGAAATCAAACTGGCGGACGGCCTGTGCTTCGTCCACAGGAGGCACTTTGCCTTTTTGTACAAAGTGGTGTAAGGCGGTATGTGACTCTACGGTAAGGCAGTAGGCAGAGATATGGGGGATTCCATAGCCGGTGAGGATTTTTATATTTTCGGCCCACTGCTCATCGCTGGATCCGGGGATGCCATAAATTAAATCGGCAGTGAGGTTTTGGTAGCCTGCCTGCAGGGCCAGTTCGACGGCAGTGCGGGCCTGTAGCGCGTTGTGTGCCCGGTGCATGAGCACGAGATCGGCGGGAAAGAACGACTGGATACCGATACTCAGGCGGTTGACCGGGGTATTGCGCAATGCGGACAAGGCCTGGGCGTCGAGATCGTCGGGATTGGCTTCCAGGGTAATTTCCGCATCGCTTTCTACAACAAAAAGGGTATAAATGGTATCGAACAAGCGTTCGAGCTGTTGAGGGGAGAGCAGTGAGGGGGTACCCCCGCCGAAATAGATGCTGCCCAGCGCCGCCCCACCCAGGTAATCCCGTTGAAGGTACATTTCGCGGATGAGGGCGTCGCACATCGCTTCCATTCCTTTCAGGGAGGTAGAGAAATGGAAATTACAGTAATGGCAGGCTTGTTTGCAAAAAGGAATATGGAGGTATAGTCCGGCCATGATAATGCTTCAGTGCGGGCTGGTTTTTTTCAGTGCTTTGCCAGCGCGCAGGTCGCGATATTCCCCATTGTCCACTACGAGCTGGCCATTGACGATGACGTAGGGGATGCCATCGGGGTATTGATGAGGCGCTTCGAAAGTGCTGTTATCTTTAACGGTATTGGGATCGAAGAGCGTAATATCCGCAAAATAGCCTTTACGGATAAAACCGCGGTCTTCAAGCCCCAGCCGCAGGGCTGGTTGGCTGGTCATTTTGTATAGTGCATTTTCGAGGGGCAGGACCTTTTCTTCCCGCACATAATGGCCGAGTACGCGGGGAAAAGTACCATAAGCCCGTGGATGTGGGTGGTCTTTTCCTGGCTGGCTGAGCCGTCCATCTGATGCGATCATCGTCTGTGGATGCTGCATAATCCTGCGTACATCCTCTTCGCCGATCGCATGGAAGATACAGCCTGCGCCCCGGTGTAACTGTGCTGCAATGACCAGTTCTGCCCCGTTTTCGACGCTGGGATCCATACCTTCGAGGAGTGCCCAGTCGTGGAGGGTTTTTCCATTGAGCTCGGGTTTCCAGTCAAAGTTGCCGAACTGGATTCTGCGGAGGTCACCTCCTCCACGGTCGTTGAGGAGGTTAAAAACGACACCTCTCTTTATACTATCCCGTAGGATGGGGTCTTCGCAGCGGCGTGCGAATTCGCGTACCGGGCCGCCTTCGAGTGCCCAGGAAGGGATGAGTACGCTGATACCCGTGAAGCTTGCCGTATAGGGGTATTGGTCAATAGCGACATCGAGGTTGCGGGCTCTGGCGGCGTCCACCATCGCGAGGGTCTGTACGCTGCTGCCCCACATTTTGATGCCGATGGCCTTGTGGTGGGTAAGGATGACGGGGATATCGGCGCGTTCGGCGATTTGGATTGCTTCTGCTACGCCTTCGAGCAGCCCCAGGCCTTCTTCCCGGAGGTGCGAGGTGTAGATGCCGCCATATTGGGCGGCGACTTTGGAAAGGGCGATGACTTCATCGAGTTTCGCATAAGTGCCGGGGAGGTATTTTAGCCCGGTAGAGATACCAAAAGCCCCTTCGCGCATGGCTTTTTCAATCCAGCCTTTCATGCCTTCCAGCTCTGTGGGTTCCGGTGCGCGGTTGACGAGGCCCATGACATGGCTGCGCACGGTATTATGGCCGATGAGGTAGGCAACGTTGAGGCCAATCCCTTGCACGGACAGGCTGTCGAGGTAGGCTCCGATACCCAGTGGGCCACCGCCGTCGGGGCCGCCCAGTGCGGTGGTTACGCCCTGGCGGACATGACTTTGCGCAGCGGGGTCGAGCGGTAAAGGCTCCAGATGGGCGTGCAGATCAATAAACCCAGGGCTGAGTATCAGGCCTTCCGCCTCGATTATCCTTTTTCCTTTAGCCCGGATACCAGGCGCGATACGCACGATGCGTTCGTTTTTGATCGCGACATCCCCTTTTTTGAAGGGCGCTACGGTATCGCCTGAGAAAATTGTGGCCCCCCGTATGACCAGATCGAGACGTTGTGCGGCAAGTCCGTTCCACAGAATGAGGCAGAAGCCACAAAAGATTGTTGATAAATATTGCATACACAAAACGACAAAGGCTGAACTCCACCACCTTTTACTACGGAACATAGCGAGGGGCGATGGAAATCAGCCTGGATGAAGGGGGAGTGCCCCGGAAACGATATCGTGATACCAGGAAAACCTGGTAAGGATTACATATTGGACGGTGTTTCTTCTGTGCGGATTTTTTCGCGGTAAACAGCCTTTAATACCTGGCTTCTGCGCTGTACGGATGGTTTTACAAACTCTTTGCGCCTGCGCAATTCCTTGATAACACCTGCATTCTGAAATTTTCGCTTGTAGCGTTTGAGGGCTTTATCAATGCTTTCGCCGTCTTTGACTTCAATGATGAGCATGTTTTTGGCTAATGGTTTTGTGGTAAATAATAAGCTGTTCAAAATTGGCACACAAAGGTAAGGAAAAATAATATTTTATGCAAAAAAAAGGATAATGTTTCTTGCGGAATCGCGAAAGTGACGGTGTTTCATGTTTGTTTCACCGCCCTTGGTGGCGAGAGATTTTCTTGAACGCCGTTTTTCTTTGTTTGTGCTATGCGAAACAAGGAAAAACAGCATTCAAGAAATATTTTGAACGATGCGGTCTGAGGAGTATTTCGTCGCCTACGGTGCCTGTATAGCGCGACTAATAGTCTTCTTCCATATCGTCGTCGTCGCCGATATGGCCGAGGTCGTCATCTTCGTCGGTGGTGGAGCCGGAGTCCTGATCTTCGAGGAGGTCGTCAATATCGGAAGCGGACCCATAGAGGAGCTCCTGATCTTCCTCGAAGTAGAGTTCTTTATCCACTGCTGCGAGTTCGTCATCTTCTTCAAAATCTTCGATATTGACGGGGGGCTTTTTCTTTCCCGCTGTTTTTCGGATGACGGTCGTGATGATTCGTTTGGGCGGCGTAGTTTTTTCCGTGGTGCTTGCTTTCTTTTCGGGAGCGGGTTTTGGCTCAGGTTTTTCGCGTTCGACCGGGGGCGGGGCGATTTGTTCGGCGACTTTGGCTGCCAGGCTTTTGGTCGTTGTAGGAACGGCGAGTAGTCTGCGTTTGTCAATCAACTGGCCGCTGATACTGCAGATGCCGTAGGTTTTGTTTTTGATCCGGACGAGGGCGTTATCCAGGTCCTGGATATACATCCTTTGGCGGATGGCCATGTTGTTGAGCATTTCGACATCATTGTTGATTGAACTATCGTCCACCCAATCGCCGCCGTGCTCGTCGCTGGTGTTTTCGGTGATTTCCAGGATTTGTTCCTGGAGTTCCTGAAGGTGGGCGGTGGCCTGCTCCAGCTTGCCTTCGATCAGGACCCGGAATTCTTCCAATTCCGTATCCGAATATCTTACAACTTCGTTATGTTCCATCGCACTTATTCAGTTGGTTGGTAAAGAATCCGCAAATTTAATTTTCCTGTGGTATTACAGTGCGAAAAAATGGATAAAACTTTTTTGAGGGCCTTCTTATAAGTATTCTGCTGCCTTCAGCAGCAGAATAATATTTTTTTGGAGCCCCGTTTTAACCCGTTTTTCTTAGCAAAACCCGTGAAAAACGGGCTACAAAAAAAATTAGGCTGTAGCACAAATTTTTTT
>JBEIGB010000107.1:0-12018 GCA_040382095.1 Lewinellaceae bacterium | reverse complement strand
AACCCCGTGTTCCCTTGTTTTGGGTCTGTCCGCCTCATTTATTTTTTATACTTTCTTTTTTTTAAATTTTTTTTTACACAAAAATTCTTCCACACCACGGCTCTGAAAATTGTATTCTGCCTCCGGAGGCGAATAAGCCCCCTCTTTGCACCACCTCAAACCATCGCTAATTAACCTCTACTGTAAAATTGCCCTTCTGAATGATTTCCCCTATTGGGCGGAGTGCCATCCCCTCCCCCGCTGCCGCCTCCATAAAAGCATTTTCATAAGCTGGATCTACAGCTACCAATAGCCCGCCACTGGTCTGTGGATCACACAATATAGCTTTCTGAAATTCATCTACCGGGCCAATTTTATGCCCGTAACTGTCCCAGTTGCGTTGAGTGCCGCCCGGGACGCAGCTTGCTGCGATGTATTCACGGATAGCGCCGGAGTCCAGCAGAGGTACCTGGTCAAAATATATCCTCGCACTTGCTGCGGAAGCCTCACACATTTCCGTCAAATGCCCCAACAGCCCGAAGCCCGTGACATCGGTCATGGCACGTACGAAAGATAATCTGCCAAATGCTTCACCAGCGCGATTGAGTTGTGTCATACTTTCCAGGGCAAGCCGTGCGTGGCTTTCTTTCAAAGCGCCTTTTTTCTGTGCCGTACTCAAGACCCCTACGCCCAGCGGCTTGGTGAGGAACAACAAATCCCCCGAAACAGCCCCGCCGTTCCGTTTGAGGTGCTCCACGCGCACCCTTCCCGTCACCGCAAGTCCGAAGATGGGTTCGGGGGCGTCAATGCTGTGCCCGCCGGCAAGCGGTATACCAGCGGCCTCGCAGGCCTTTCGCCCACCAGCAACCACTCTGCTGGCAATTTCCGGAGGCAGGACGTTAACCGGCCAGCCCAGAATAGCAATCGCCAGCAGGGGAGTACCCCCCATCGCATAGATATCGCTGATGGCATTCACTGCAGCGATACGGCCAAAATCCTCCGGATCGTCCACAATAGGCATGAAAAAGTCTGTGGTACTCACCACGGCTTCTCCGTCGTTCCATACCATTACCGCTGCATCGTCCCGGGCCTCGTTACCTACGAGCAGCGAGCCGGAAAAAAGAGCAGCAGGACCTGCATCCGAGAGGATCTTATCGAGGATGCGCGGGGCAATCTTGCAACCACATCCTGCACCATGGCTATATTGGGTAAGTTTAAATTCGGTATTCATCCGCTGTTTTGATTAAAGACGATGCTGCACCGGGATCGGCAGGCGCCGCTATTGGTAGTTGTATTACAGGCTGAAATGCACATTTCGAGTTCGCATGCGCATAGGATTTATCGTAGTAGCGCAGGGCGATCGCCGCTGCTGTAGCGAGGTCTCCATCCTCCAGTGCTTTTACGGCGGCGATACAGTGTTGTCCACCCAGTCGCCTTTCCAGGCGGAGGAAAGCTTCCTTCAATAAATCCCCGGGGAAATTCCCATAGGTGCTCACCAGGTAGTTAACCCTGGACTCAAAGGGGGCATCTACCTCAATGAGCGGGGCTGTCCTGAATTGTTCCCAGAAACCTTCGGGAATAAAAACACGGCCAATGGCACGGCTTTCGTTTTCGACCCATACCCTACGGCCAGGATCGGTTTGCCGGAACGCTTCGTAAAAATCGTTTTCAAATTGCTCTACGGTAGGTTGTGCAGCCTCGCCGAGTGCTCCGAAAGAAGAGCCTTTGTGGCAGGCAATCTGCTCCAGGTCTATCACTTGTTCGCCAGCCTGGGCAAGCGCCTTGAGCAGTTGGGTCTTACCACTACCAGTAGGACCGCCCAATATGACAAGCCGGAGGCGCCGACGGGAAAATTCTGCGTGAATGTGGGAGCGGTAAGCTTTGTACCCGCCGGACAGTACCTGCACATCAAAACCTGCAAATTCGAGCAGCCAGGAAAGACTACCGCTGCGCTGCCCCCCACGCCAGCAATGAACGGCGATTTTTTCCCCTTTAGCCATTGTCATGGCCTCCCGGACATACCAGGCCATCCGTGCACCTGCAAATTCTAATCCCCTGAGCAATGCATGACGGGGGCTTTGTCGTTTATACGCCGTACCGACCACCGCCCTTTCCTCATCGGTAAAAAGCGGGAGGTTCAGCGCTCCCGGGATGTGGCCGCAGGCATATTCCGACGGGGTACGAACGTCGAATAAGACCCGACCCGGCATTTCCGACCATAACCGATCTACTGTTATTTTTTCCATATTGCCCGCTTGACGCCTAACCCGCAAAGCGCGGCGATGGGTTCAATGTTTTACTCCCTTTGATATACGTATAAAATCCTTCTCCGGATTTAGCCCCGAGCTTACCCGCCATCACCATATTCACCAATAACGGGCAAGGCGCGTATTTAGGATGGCCAAGGCCCTCGTGCAATACGCGCAAGATGGACAGGCAGACATCCAGACCGATAAAATCGGCTAATTGCAGCGGGCCCATCGGGTGAGCCATGCCAAGTTTCATTACCTGGTCTATTTCCTCTACGCCTGCCACCCCCTCAAACAAGGCATATACCGCCTCATTGATCATCGGCATCAGGATACGGTTCGCCACAAAACCAGGATAGTCGTTCACTTCGACCGGCGTTTTCCCTAATTGCCGCGCTGTCTCCATCACCGCCTGAGTAACCCCATCCGTTGTCGAATACCCGCGAATCACCTCTACCAGGGGCATTATGGGCACAGGGTTCATAAAGTGCATACCGATGACCTGCCCGGGGCGGGCGGTCGCAGCCGCAATCGCCGTAATCGAAATAGAAGAAGTATTGCTCGCCAGGATACACCCGGCAGGCGCATAGCGGTCTAACTCCGAAAAAATCTTCTTCTTGAGCGCTTCCTGCTCCGTCGCCGCCTCGACTACCAGATCGGCAGCCTCCACCCCCTCTGCCAACCCGGTAAATGTCTGGATGCGCTCCAGGGTAGCCAGTCTATCCGCTTCATTGATCGTACCCTTTCCGACCATCCGCCCCAAATTAGCGGCGATCGTTACCAGCGCCTGTTCAAGCGCTGTTGCAGAAATATCCACGAGGTGCACCGAAAAGCCTTTCATGGCAAAGAGATGCGCAATACCATTGCCCATTGTACCTGCTCCAATGACTGCGACTTGCTGCATAACGTACGAAATTTGCCTATGGGGACGAAATATTTTTGAAATGACGGCTTTCTGGGGTTGTGAAAAAATTAATTTTGCCGCCTACGGCGGCAAAATTAATTTTTTCAGAGGCGTGTTTCCAACGATTTTGCTTCGCAAAATCGTTGAAAACACGCCTCTGAAAAGTATTATTTGGCGGCGCAAACCGCCAAATGAAAGGCCGAAGGCTTTTTACACAACCCCAGAACAAAGAATACTTTGCCGCCTTGGGCGGCAAAGTATTCTTATACAACACCGGTTTTCTTTCGATACCAAAGTCTGCGTATCAATTCTTAAAATAGGAGGTCGCATTTTTCCCTCCATCCTGTACAGTCTCCAGTCGTTTTTTGAATTCCTGGGACATTTCAAGTTGGTTTTCGCGCGCATAGATTTCCTTGAGGGCGATCAGCGTATTGACATCGTTGGGGTTGATTGCCTCGGCGCGCTGGAAGAAAGGCAGTGCGAGGTTGAACTCCGCATAAATTTTTGCCTTCAGATCTTCGTATTTTTTCATCCCTTCTTTAGAGTAGTCATCCTGAAGGGCATTCATCTCCTTGGTCAGGAGGGCGGCGCGGTTGTAGTAAAGGGCACCGATACTGTAGATCGCATCTACAAAATTCGGGTCTTTTTTGATTGCATCGCTGTAATATGCCAGTGCCTGGTCGAAATATTCGCTTGCTTTGGCCTTATCATTAGCTTCCAGCATTTTCTGGTACAGCTGGTCATAGACGTTGCCCATAACACTGTAGAGGGTGACGTTTTCCGGTTCCTTGGCAATTGCTTCCTTGAGGTCGGTCAGGAGCAGGTCGAGCTTACCCGTCTTGAGGTTGTGGTTGATCAGGCCGAACAGGATAGATACGTCCTGGGGAAATAATTTGCGGCCTTCAACAAGGAAGCTGTAAGCTTTTTCGATATCCTCCTCTGCATAGAGCTGATACAGGGCTTCATATACGACCCCTTTGTCGTATTTGATATCGAAGAGTTTTCCGAACAGGACTTTAGCCTCTGCCTTCTTGCTGCTGTTCATGGCAGCGAGGCCGGTGATATAGACCTGGTTAAGATAATCGGCCTCTGCGTCGAGTGAGCTGGCTTCGCCGTTTTTTTTCAGGAGATCATGCGCGCCCAGTACGTCGTTGAAGCACTCATAGGCTGCGGCATACTTTTGCTCTTCGTATGCGTAAATCCCAAGATTGCTCAGGTTATTCTGGCAAAGCTGGAGGCCTTTGAGCGCGTCTTTTTTCTCAACGCCTTTAAGGGCCATTTCGTAGGCCTTAACGAAGGCAGAATAAGCATCGGCAGAAGGATTGTCGGCCTTGGGGAGATCGTCGATGGATCCAAAGCCTACCTGGCGTACCTGGATAATCTGAGAAGCGATTTCGTTGTAAATCTCGCCTTTCAGTTGCCATGCGGCACCTGTGGACAGTCCCGTTGAAGTTGCCATCACGCGGTCAATCGCATCTTTTGCCTCGCCCAACTTAAGTTTGTTATTTGCCTGGTCGAGCGTAAAAGCCGCCAATGCCCTTTTCGCGGCACCAAGGTCCTTCTTGATATCTTCCTGGCCATTTACTTTGGTTGCCAGGATAAGAAAAGGCAGCATCAGGAACAAAAAATTTTTCATAATCCTTGAAGTTTTTTGAATGTATGCTCAGAAATTAAAATTAAAGGGCACAAAAACCCGTTGAAAGTTGGTATAAAAATAAATAATTTTTTGTTAAAATTTACCTGATCAGGGTAGGCTTTATTTGTGGCAGGATGTACCGGGGTTGTACAAAAAGCCCTGCCTGCCACCTTTGGCAAAAAATATCCTTTGGAACGCACGTCAAAAATTTCGCTCCGCGAGAATTGTTTTTTGATATGCGTTGAAGGGATAGAAGGCTGCAAATGCTTATTTTCAGAGGCTTCGTTTCTTCAAAAAACGTTGTAAGGGGAAAGAAAACCACGTTTTTCCCGCCACGCTAATCCCCTGGACACATTATTCCTGGGGCACATCCCCGACCTCTTCGGTATCATATACCACGGTGACATCCGCGATGCTGTCGTCTTCGTCCAGCCGGATAGCCCTCACGCCCTGGGTGGCCCTTCCGAGCACTGGCAACTCTGCCATAGAGATCCGGATAACGATACCATTTCTACTGGTGATCATGAGGTCATCGGCATCGCGCACCATTTTGATGGCTACCAGTTCGCCCGTTTTATCCGTCACCTGCAGCGTTTTGACCCCTTTTGCGCCCCTGTTCGTCAGGCGGTAATCTTCGACTTCTGATCGTTTTCCGTTGCCTTTTTCAGAGATGACGAGGATGGAAGCGTCCTTATCTCCGGGGCCGACGCAGACCATCCCGACCACGGCATCGTTTTCATCTGCAAGCGTCATGCCGATGACCCCTGCTGCCGATCGGCCCATCGGGCGCACATTTTTTTCCGGGAAGCGCACTGCAAAGCCGCGTTTGCTGGCAAGGAACACCTCATGGGCGCCACCAGTCAGCCAGGCTTCCAGCAGTTGATCGCCTTCATTGATGGTGATGGCGTTGATACCACCGGAGCGGGGCCGGGAGAACGCTTCGACCGCTGTTTTTTTGATAATTCCCTGACGGGTAGAGAAAACGATGTAGTGGTTATTGATAAAATCCGTATCGGTAAGGTTAGGGACGATGATGTAGGCTTTCACCTTATCTTCTTTTCCGATGGCCAGGATATTCTGGATTGCCCTTCCGCTGGCGGTTTTGGCCGCTTCCGGTATTTCGAAAGTCCTTAGCCAGTAGCACCTGCCCATTTCCGTAAAGAACAGGAGATAGTGATGCGTATTGGCCACAAACATGTGCTCGATGAAGTCTTCCTCCCGGGTTTTGCTGCCTCTGGCCCCTTTCCCTCCCCTGCCCTGGGTGCGGAATTCCGAGACGGGAGTGCGTTTGATATACCCGAGATGTGAAATTGTGATGGCCACCTCTTCTTCCTTGATGAGGTCTTCCATACTGATCTCCCCTTCGGCGGCTACGATTTCCGTACGGCGCTCATCGCCAAAATTAGCCCTGAGGGAAGCGAGTTCCTCCTTTACGATACTGCGCTGCAGGGACGGGTCGTCGAGTATCGCCTTGTAGTAGCTGATTTTTTCCTGGATTTCGCGATATTCTTCCTTTATCTTATCGCGCTCCAGGCCGGTAAGGCGCTGGAGGCGCATATCCAATATTGCTTTGGACTGGATTTCAGAAAAGCCAAAACGGCCCATGAGGGCATTTTTGGCTTCGTCCACGGTAGCTGAAGACCGGATAAGCGCGATTACTTCGTCGAGGTGGTCGAGCGCAATGAGCAGGCCCTCGAGGATATGGGCACGTTCTTCGGCCTTGCGAAGGTCGTACCGGGTACGGCGGACGATCACCTCGAGGCGGAAGAGGATGAATTCCTCGATAAGGTCTTTAACATTCAGGAGCATTGGCCTGCCACCCACCAGGGCGACATTGTTGATCCCGTAGGAAGTTTGGAGCGGCGTATATTTATACAACTTACTCAGCACCACTTTTGCGAGCGCATCCTTTCGGGTTTCGACTACGATCCGCATACCCTGGCGGTCGGATTCATCGCGCACATCGCTTGCCCCTTCCAGTTTGCGCTCGTTGATTAACTCGCCGATCCGCGCCACTAATGCGGATTTATTAACCTGATAGGGGATTTCGGTAATGATGATATGCTCCCGCCCCGTCTTGGTCGTTTCGATTTCTGCCCTTCCCCGCACTACCAATCTTCCGCGACCGGTTTCGTGGGCTTCCTGGATACCCTGGATCCCGTAGATGATCCCGCCGGTGGGAAAATCAGGTCCTTTTATATACTGCCCGATCTCGGCGATACTGATTTCAGGTTGGTCAATAGTGGCCATAACGGCATCCACCACCTCCCTGAGGTTATGCGGCATCATATTCGTAGCCATGCCTACCGCGATACCCGAAGCGCCGTTCACCAGCAAATTGGGCAACCTGGAAGGCATCACGGTCGGCTCTTCCAGAGAGTCGTCAAAATTGAGCGTGAAGTCAACGGTCTCCTTTTCAATATCGGCGAGGATTTCATCGCTGATACGGCGCAACCGCGCTTCCGTATAACGCATGGCCGCCGGCCCATCGCCGTCAATACTGCCAAAGTTGCCCTGTGGTTCTACGAGCGGATAGCGCAGGGACCAATCCTGCGCCATACGCACCATCGTATCGTAAACGGAACTGTCCCCATGCGGGTGATACTTACCCAGCACCTCCCCCACGATCCGTGCGGCCTTTTTAAAGGGTTTGTTGTACGAAACACCCAACTCTGTCATTCCGAATAATACCCGGCGCTGGACGGGCTTGAGCCCATCCCGCACATCAGGCAGCGCACGCGAAACGATGACCGACATTGAATAATCAATGTAGGCCGATTTCATTTCATCTTCAATATTTACGGGGACGATTTTCTGATCTGTTGCCATGCAAGGGATGATAAGTCTCGGTTTTCTATCCTAAGAAATTAACCTGGTCTGATACCGGAATTTTCCGGGCACGCAAAGATACAAAAATCCCTTCTTTTTATTGAAGGAGATAACCTGGAAATAAGTCCTTACTTTTGCACGTTTTCGAACAACCTTGCAAGGCGGTCTGTTAATAGAGGGTTCCGGGGTTGTGTACAAAGGCGCTTTTACCAAAAAGGTGGCGGAATCTACACCATCCCGGAAATCGTTTAGACAGCCCCTACAGACCAGGGGAGCTTTAAATTGTAAGGATCATGGAACAGCATGAAGTAAAGCCATACACGGCACAGGAAGGAAAGAAGGAACAGGTATCGCGGATGTTCAACCGGATCGCCCCTTATTATGATTTTCTCAACAGGCTGCTTTCCGCAGGGATAGACCTTTACTGGAGGAAGCGGGCAGCAGGCATGCTTCCGCGCAGGGAAAACCTAAAAGTACTCGACGTTGCAACCGGGACTGCGGACCTTGCGCTGGAAATCCGCAGGCAACAACCCACTGCCTACGTCACCGGTGTGGATATTTCCACAGAGATGCTGGGGATAGGACGGGAGAAAATAAAGGTAAAAGGCTGGCAGGACAGCATTTCGCTACACGAAGGAGACTCTGAACGACTGCCATTTGACGATAATACCTTTGACTGTGCCACGGTAGCCTTTGGGGTGCGCAATTTTGAGCGGCCGGTGTCCGGCCTTGAAGAAATCTACCGGGTTTTAAAGCCCGGCGGAAAGTTGATCGTACTGGAGTTTTCGAAACCCAGAATTTTTCCTTTCCGGCAAATATTTACTGCATACTTTAAATACCTGTTGCCCATAATCGGGCGTTTAACTTCCAAAGACCCCCGTGCATACCAGTATCTGTACGAGTCGGTCCAGGCATTTCCCGATGGTGGAAAATTTGTAGAAATGCTCGTAGAGGCTGGATTCAGGGAGGCTTTCTATACCCCGCTAACGCTTGGAATATGTTCGATCTACGCAAGTTCAAAATAGGAATGGTCCTGCTCCTGTGCGGTACCTGGAACCTTTGCCTGTTTGGCCAGAAATACAACACAGGCAATTACAACTTCCAGGAATTTGACAGTAAAGCTTATTATTTTGGGATTACCCTGGGGGTCAATTCCTCAAATTTCAAACCATTCCGTTCCCGGGAGTTTCTGCTGAGCGACAGCATACGCACCGTGGAATCGCTTCAGGGGGCAGGGTTCAACCTTGGGGTTGTGACCAATCTCAAAATTGGGGACTACTTCGATTTCCGTTTCCTGCCGACGCTTTCTTTTGCAGAACGCAATATCAATTACAGCAAAGCCAGCCGTCTGCGCCCAGTCAGCCAACGGACGGTAGAGTCTGTATTTGTCGAAATACCCTTCCAGATGCGCTATAAGTCGGCCCCCTACCGGGATAAACGCCTCTTCATTATCGCCGGGGTAAAATACGGGTTTGATGTGGCCAGCGATTCCCGCTCGAAACAGGCAGAAACACTCGTAAAGATCGCGCCAAACGACTTTTCCTTCGAGTATGGTGCGGGCATCCAGATATTTTTCCCGTTCTTCATTTTCTCTCCGGAATTCAAGGTGTCCCAGGGTATCGGCAACACCCTGATATTCAATTCGAACCTGGAGGAGTCCACTGTGCTGGAAAAAATCCTTTCCCGGACTTTTACCATTTCCCTCCATTTTGAAGGGTAACCTTTTTTGCAATATGCCCCGTAGCAGTGGCCAGGCGGGCCGCATGGCCACTGCCCGACACCTCGCAGAAAGGGATATCCCATTCCTGCAATTCCCGGCGGAATCTCAGAAGTAAATCTTCCCGGTCGTGTGGATTTTCGCGTAAAGGGTCGGCTTCCCAGGGAATATCGGGGTGGCAAAGCAAAGTCAGATCGTATGGGTTTTGCCGAAGCTGAGCGAGTATCCAGGGGTCGGTGGTCCCAAAACGAAAATCCGACCATACTTTGAGCGTTATCAGGTCGGTATCGCAAAATAATATGCCGCGCGCCCTGCCGGCATCGCGTTGCTGCCACTGCAACTGACCCTTCCCAATCCGCGTCAAATCGGCAAAGCTATACTTGCGGCCCAGGAGCGGAAGGTAGTACCGCGCATATTCCGGGGTCCAGATTGTCCTGAAATATCCGGATAATGCCCGGCACAAGGTAGTCTTGCCGCTCGACTCCGGACCTGTAACAGCGATTTTATACACCCTTTGTCCTTTTTCCATCCCTAAAGCCCCGGTTCTTGTTGAGACAAATGTATAATTAACCCTATAAACCTGTAAATTGTACCTACAGCTTCAAAAAAATATCGAAATTTGGCCCCGAATTTATGCCTTTCTTATTAAACAGGAAGCTCAAAAAAATGGTGGACAGCTATGCACGATATTGAGCCATTTTATAACTGGAGGGAAGAATACATCGCGGCAGAGGATGATCGGTCGCCCTTCTATGGCCGGACATACGATGAATTTTACTTTACCCAGAAAGTCTATAACTATTTTATCCATCCTCAGTGGGACGATTTCGGTTCCTCAACTCTCTATCTCAAGGTTTTGTTTACCGATTACGACGAAGGCTTTGCTATTATTGAGTTCATTGGGGAATGGAATGATTGCATCGGCAATGATATCATGTACCTCAAAAGGGAAGTCATCGAGCCTATGGTCGGGGAGGGGGTTTTCCGTTTCATCCTGATCGGGGAAAACGTCCTCAACTTTCACGGCAGCGAGGATTGTTATTATGAAGAATGGTATGAAGATATCTGTGACGAAGATGGCTGGATTTGTGTGCTGAGCGCCCTGCCTCATGTCGAAGAGGAAATGCGCGATACCCAGCTCCACCATTATTTACATTTCGGAAAACCTTACAATACGTTGAACTGGCGTCCTTTTGCGCCCCGCGCCCTTTACCATTTACTGGATGGGCTGGTAAACGGGCGGATCAAGCGGCTCCCGATGATGTGAGTGCTTTACACGTGATCAAAGGACCGGGCAACCGGTGCTAAAGGAATGTAGTGCATAAACCAGCTTTGTAAAAACAGCAGGGCAGCCGTGCGAAATTGGACGATTCTGATTAAAATATAAAAATACCCGTTTATGGCATTGAAGGATAAACTCCGCGCCACATTACTTGTATTACCGCTCCTTGTGCTGGCCCTTTACATTGGTTTCCGCAAGTTTGTCGCCGGAGGCTCCGTGCCACATCCCGGCCGTGAGTACGTCCTTTTGATCCCGACCAACACTGATTTCGAATCCGTCATCGCACTTTTGAATGCCCAGGGGGTGCTGCGCAACGAAACTGCTTTCCGAAGGCTTTCTGCTTTATTGAAGTACGAACGAGACCCCATGCGTGCCGGGCGGTTTGTCATAAAAGGCGGCTGGACGACGCTCCAGCTCGTCAGGCACCTGCGCGGAGGCCCACAGGCCCCCGTCAACGTCGTACTCAATAATGAGCGGCTCACCGAAGATGTTGCAGGCAAAGTTGCCCGTTTCATCGAACCCGACTCCCTGGAGTTGCTTCAGCTCCTCACGGACAATACCTATCTGGCGGGCATCGGCTTTAACACCGATGACCTGATGAGCCTGTTCATCCCCAATACCTATCAGTTTTTCTGGAATACCACTCCCGAGAAGTTTATCGCCCGCATGGTTCAGGAGCATGATAAATTCTGGAAGAATGACCAGCGTTTGGAAAAAGCCAGGGCCCTGGGCCTGACGCCCAAACAAGTATATACGCTTGCATCTATAGTAGAGAAAGAAACCCTCCGCGGAAAAGAAAAGCCCCGGATTGCAGGGGCTTACCTCAACCGCCTGCGTATCGGTATGCCCCTGCAGGCCGATCCTACTGCCGTTTTTGCTACCCGCGATTTCGCAGCTACCAGGGTTACAGAATACCATACGAAATTCGACTCACCATTTAATACGTACAAATATCCGGGCCTGCCGCCAGGCCCCATCGCCATGGCTTCTATTGCCAGCATTGACGCCGTACTCAATCCTGAAAAACACAACTACCTTTACTTTTGCGCGGTTGGCGACGAAAGCGGCCTGCATGCTTTTGCCGAAACATACGACCAACATCTGAACAACGTCGGGCGCTTCCGCGAAAACCTCCGCCGGCGCGGCCTGCGCTAAATATTTGTTTTGGAGGGTATCCCACAAGTCAAAGGTAGTGTAATAAGTGGCGGCTGCCTCAAAAGTCCCTGGGTTGTGTGAAAAGTATTTTGCCGCCTACGGCGTCGAAATAAAGTTTTGAAAGAACACTGTTTTCACTGATTTTGCGAGCAAAATCAGTGAAAACAGTGTTCTTTCAAAATATTATGAGGTTGTGTGAAAAGTATTGTGCTTTTGCCGCCTACGGCAGCAAAAGCAAAATTTTCAGAGCCGCGTTTTCAACGATTT
>JBEIGB010000106.1:0-12120 GCA_040382095.1 Lewinellaceae bacterium | reverse complement strand
TAAATTATCTCGCCGCCTTCGGCGTTTAAATAAATTTTTCTGGAGTGCTTTTCCCACCTATTTTGCCAACAAAAATCGGTGCAAACAGCACTCCAGAAAAAACGTTATACACAACTCCGTTCAAATTCCGGCAGCGAAGTACTCAGAGGATAGTGCCCTTAAAACAATTTTTAGCAGTACAAAGCCGCTGCTGTATCGGAAAATGTGTAGCCTTTCTAAAATAAATTTCCGTTTTTTTGCCCATATTTGCACCCAGAAATATTCATCGTTCCACTTGTTCAAAAAAGCTTTCCGACAATGTCTGAAGTAGAAAATGCCGGTCAAAAAGGATACTGTTTACTGTACTTCTTCATCTTTTTCGTGTTGGTAGTGGCCTTTCTGGTGTATCTTTATCAAAGGAACTCTGCGGGATTACCCCCGGTAGAATAGTACTTCGCCATAAAAGGGGCTAGTCCAGGGTTTTGATAACTGTCGCGAGGCCATATCGGCCCCCGAGGAGTGCAAAAAATTCCTTGAGATAAGTGTCAATCTCCCTATGTCCGTCCTTTTCCAGAAACGGAAAGTACTGGCTGTACGCTATAACATCTTCTTTCTTGTCGAGGAAAAAGGTATTCAGCGCCTGTACCTGCTGTTTTGTACAATCCGTTCCTTTATAGTATCGCTCCTTTACTGACTTGATGGGCAGGCTCTCATGAGGTACGGCATACAAGGCGCCGACCAGGCCGGCATAATCAAAATCATATCCGATAGGGATGACTTTCCCTGCATTTGGCCGCAGCATTTTTACGTTGTGTTGATTGCCGAAGCTCCAGTCGGTGTTGCCGATCATGTACTGAAATACAAAAAATTGAAAGAGGGCGTCCTGGTCGAAAGACATCGTATTGCTCACCGGTGTTTCTAACAAGCGGCCATGGAGGCGTTGGGCAAGCTGTTCGTCATCTTCCAGGAAAAATCCATATTTGATAAATTGTTTTGAAGTGTCCCGCGTATCGGATATGCAGAACCGCACGAGCTTTACGCGGTAGCTGTAGGGGGAAATCATATTGTATAGCCGATAGGCCAGGTACTCTTTAAAGATGTACTGTTCATAGGTTTTTCCGAGTCGGCACTGCAATACGACTTTCATTTCATTAAAGGGGGAAAAGCCGAGGCTGTCCAGTGATTTTTTTTTCCACTTTACCTTAATCGGCGGGTGCATGCAGATTTCTTTCCGCGTTTTGCCTCGTGCTTTTATTTCAAGGGGACCATCAATGGTTTTTTGCCCGGCAATGCCTTTGATAATCATCCTGGCGGGTTGATACTCCTCCAGGGTGCGTTTTTTCATTAACTGCCCCATGTCGGTGTACAGGTGACAATCGAGGATACTATCCATTTCCTGGGCCATAGCATCAAAGATGCTCATCCGGCCGAAGGAATCAAGTGGTATGTTGTTCAGCCATTCCTGTCCGTAGAGGCGCAGGCAAAGTGGCAGGAGGGCGATAGCCAAGAATTTTCTCAGAGGCAGGGATGAAGGCTGCATAACGAGGTCATTTTTTAGTTTGGAACATTGAGGTAATTTCGCGCTGGTACTTTTGTTCGATAAATTTTCTTCGGATTTTCATGGTGGGGGTGAGCTCGCCACTGGATTCGCCCCAGGGCAGGGGGAGCAGATGGAAGGTGCCGATCTGTTCAAAAGAGGGCAATAGGGTATTGAGCTGCTTGAATTCGCTTTCGAAGAGGCGCTGGACTTTTAGATTGAGTACCATATAGGCGGGGGCGGTCCAATGCACGTTATTTTCCTGGCACCATGCTTCGAGTTGTTGAAAATCGGGCACGACGAGTGCGCCCAGGACCGGTCGGTTGGCACCGAGGACGACGACCTGATCTATAAAGGGGGATGTTTTGATGATGCGCTCCAGCACGGGCGGCACAATGAATTTACCTGCCGAGGTTTTAAATATTTCGTTTTTTCGTCCGGAGATCTTTAAGAAGCGTTTGTGGACGATTTGTCCGATATCACCTGTCCAAAGCCAGCCATCGGCATCGAGTACTTTTTGCGTAGCGGCGGCGTCCTGAAAATAGCCCATCATCACATTAGGACCACGCACCAGAATTTCCCCTTCGCCTTGTGCATCTGGGTCATGGATACGGACCGCTACTCCCGGAATAGGGATGCCGACGGTACCGAAGCGTACGCCTCCTGGTTCGAATCGGTTAAAAGCAACGATCGGAGCGGTTTCTGTAAGCCCGTATCCTTCCCTGACTTTGATGCCTGCGGCCGAAAAAACCCTTCCCAGCTCAGGGGCCAATGCGGCAGCGCCTACCGCAATACCTTCGATGTCGCCGCCGAGTGCTTTCCGCCATTTACTGAACACCAGGGCATCTGCAAGCCGAAGCTGGATTTTATACCATAGGCCGGGTCGGTTTTCCTGGTAACGATCTGCCAGATGGAGGGCCCATTCCCCGATTTTCCGCTTCAGCAGCGGCGCTTTTTGGGTTTCCTGACTAAGGTGCCTGTAAAAACGTTCGAGCACAAGGGGTACGGCAGTGAAGTAATTAGGCCGCACCTCGCGGAGGTTCATCCAGAGCCGTTCGGTACTTTCTGCAAAATACACTGCAGCACCCGCTGCGAGATAAGTGTACACCACCATGCGCTCAAAAATATGGGTAATAGGCAAGTAACTGATCACTCTTTTTTCAAAATTGATCGGGAGCAGGGCCATAATAGATTTGATATTGCTGACCATATTCCTGTGCGAGAGCATGACACCTTTGGGGGATCCGGTGGTTCCGGAGGTATATATTATCGTGGCGAGGTCTTCTTCGCTAACCCCTGCGGCGAGGGTCTTGATCTGATCCAGTTGCGCTGTGGCAGGGCTGAGCAGGAAGGTAGCAGAAGAGGGCCGGCGCTCGTCGGGGCCGATCATATATAAATGCTGTAGGGTGGGGATTTCGGCACGGATATTTTCCAAGAAATCAAAGACTGAAGGCTCCCCGGTGAAACAAGCCTTAACCCCGGCATGGCTTAGAATATAGCGTAGTTCTTCTTCCAGTACGGCAGAATGTACCGGTACGGTCACGGCTCCGATTTGCTGTATGCCGAGGTCAATAAACAGCCAATGCGGACTGCCGGCCCTACTCACCAGCCCGATCTTGTCACCTGACGCACAACCCTGCCGCAACAGGGCTGCGCTGATCCGGTTGGCCATCTCCTGGCAGTCCCCGATTGGGAAGGCTTCCCATCTTCCTTTGAACCGCCAGTTGAGGGCCCGGGGATTGGGATAGCGGAGTGCTTGATAGGCGGGGAGGTCAAAAAGCCGGTGAAAGTCCATATTGGAGCAGTTTAGGGTGCCGTAAATAAACCTGAGGCCGCCGGACTGGTTGACGGATCCTATTTTTTAAGCAGATCGCCCCTGATTTGTAACGAGAGTACAGCTTCTTTTTGCCACCCTCCGCCCTCCGGGCGCATCCCCCATTCGGTTAAGTCCACTTTAAACACCCCTACGCTCATTAGCGCGATATGTTCTTTGTTTACGATAATCCGCGCAGGCACCTGCAGTCCGCGATTTTTCTTGCGCAGCTTAAGGTTTAGCGCAATGAGATGCGTACTGCCTGTTTTTTCGTTGAAGGCAGAAGTGATTTTAGCGATTTCGGCAGTTGCCTCGCCAAAAGCAGCGGTCCCAAACATATTCTTTCCCTTGAGATCGGACAGATTGGTGTTGTCGGGCAGCGCTTCCGGCATTTCGAGGGTAAGGGCTCCCATATTAATAGCGACTTCGCCACCGCGCAGTTCATCGCCCTCAGCATAGAGCGTGCCTTTTTCGATATTAGCGCGGACTAAAGCGGGCGCTCCCTGGATTTGTGGATAAACGGAGAAAAACAACTGGCTTTGCATTGGGTAAATCTGGTAAGCAACAGCTTTTGAATCAGGCTTGTAGCCAGAACGATGGGCAGAATAATTATTGCTGCCGGAAGGGCAGGAGAATAAACTGAAGGCCAGGATGAACAGGCTAACGAAATTCCGAAACTTACTCATGTAGTATTTTTTCCCCAAAGCTAAGAAAAGGGCAAATTAGAAGATAATTTTTTGCCTACAGACTTGTCGCGATAGATCGGCATGGTGGGGAAAATACGCTGATAATGATATTATTACGGAAAAGTAAATACAACACAGGAGCATGAGGTTATGCTACTAAAGCGAGGGCTTCTTCCAGACTGTGCAAGATCTGTACGTTGGGAGGAGGCTGTACGCCCTGGGCGATGACCTGGTAGCCAGATATCAGAATACGTGAGGAAGGAAAATAGCCGGATAGCTTTTCAACATAAGTTTGAACGGATTCTTTAGCAAAGGACTCGGTAATCATGGTGAAAATGAAGTCCGGCGCATGTATTTTGAAGGCATCCTTCAGATCCTGGATGGATATGTCCTGTCCAAGGTAAATCACGTGGTTATTCCGGGATTTCAGCAGATAGTGCATAAACAGGATGCTGAGCTCCTGCCGTTCCCCTTCCGGCAGGTAAATGATGAATTTGCGCTGTTCTTCGGAGGAGGCACAGATGGTGTGGTCAATTGCCGAGATGATTTTCTGCCGAATCAGGTAGCTGATAAAGTTTTCCTGTACAGGATTAATAGAGCCTGTGAGCCACAGGATGCTCAATTTGTCGAGGAATGGGTAGATTACCTCCATCATGGTGCGTTCGAACCCGATTTGTGCTATGTTAGCAGTCACGATGCGTTCGAATTTGAACTCGTCCATCTCGATCATGGAAATAGTGAGGGCATCGAGCTGGGTGCCGGAAAGGTCGTTTACAGAAGAGATTTCGGCAACTTTTTCTGCAAGTTCATTTTTTTCCATTTGTGCAATCCTGGAGATCTTATGGCCGTGCCGGTTGAGCAGCGCGACGTTGAGTAACAGCTTCAGGTCATCGTCCTCGTAGTACCGGATATTCGTCTGGGTACGCTTAGGGTGGATAATCTTATAGCGTTGTTCCCAAATACGTATCGTATGAGCCTTTATGCCAGAGAGCTTTTCCAAATCTTTGATCGAATAAATCGCCACAAGTCCGGAATTTGAGTACGGTCAATAATAAGGGCTTGCCAAGTTTTTTGACAATTTCGCCAATGAAGGCTTTTTGTTTTGATGGGGCTGTTTAGTATGCCTGCCAAAATGATTACTAAAGATGAAAGAGCCGGGGTGTTTTCGCAACAGCGGAAATGCCCGGCAGACTTATTGTGTATGGTCACCGAAGTGGGAGCAATGCGCTCTTTTTTGTTCATACCAAGGCTTTTTGAGGGAACATAGCCGGGCTACGCGACCGAAAAAAGGTATGGTATGGGCGAAAAGAACGATATTTGGCCCAATCTGATTATTGTGACAAATCCAATAAGTCAGAGGGTAAACAGCACGATATTGAAAAGGTTCAACAGACTTGTTGCGGCGGGTCAGCGTGGTGGGGAAAAGAACAGTTTTTAGCTTGTGGAAACCCCGTACAATGGTTCATCTGTTGTTTGTGATGGAGTCAGGACTGCGGGTTTTCCCGGTAGATAAGATTGCCTGCAAGAAAAAACTGGTATGGTGCATCAAAATGAAAAAACGGTTGTTGGTATATGGTCTGCAGGTATTTAGCCCTGGCAAAAACATTAAGGGATCAAAACGGATAATTTTGTTATTTTTAGCAGCGTTTGGCGCTTTTAAGCCCCAAAGCCAGCTATGGTTGAGACGCATCAAATTTTGTAAAAAAACAACGGATATGAATTTCCGAAAAACATTACAAGCAGCACTTTTTGGTCTTTTTTTACCCATTTTTGGCCTTGCACAGGGCCTGCCCTGTATTTATACCCTGGAATTAAAGGATGCGTTTGGGCAGGGCTGGAACGGGGCTGTACTGGAAGTGCAGATCAATGGGCGTTCGACGGCATATTCTCCCGATTTTGGCGCACAGAAGCGTTTTTTCATCAGTGTATTCAATAATGACACCCTTAGCGTGCATTTTTTGCCAGGTACCGATAATAACGGGGTGGCTTTCGACCTGCTTGACCCGGAGGGTAAGCTTGCATATACTGTTAGCGGCCCATTTATTCCTATGGGACAGTTATTCCGGGATACAGTCACTTGCCCTTCCTGCCCGGTAGCGCCTGTTCCGGGTATCCAGATTGACGAGGTGCGGGCTTCCAACGTGGCGATAAGCTGGCAGGCGCCAGATCCTGCCGGGTTGTACCTGCTGGAAATTGATACTGTCGGGTTTACGCCGGGCAAAGGCCGTAAAATCAGTGTCCTCGGCACTTCGACGAGGATTTTCCAGCTTCGTGAAAATACGGGTTACGATGTCTATTTGTCAGTAAGGTGTGCTATAAAGGGGGATACGAGCAAAGCTGTGGGGCCGATCCGGTTCAAGACCAGATGGGCCAACGACGTTGGTGTTTCGGGGGTGACAGCACCGGAAAGTGGGTGCGGTCTTGGAGTGGACAGCGTCAAAGTGGGGATTTCGAATTATGGCGGTACGCCCCAGTCGCTAATCCCCTTTGGATATGCCGTCAATGGGCAGGTGGCAGGTGTTGACCGGCCGAAGGACGGACTATTTACCGGCGTCATTGGGATGGACAGTACCGGGCGGGCCACTTTCGACAAGGTATTTAATTTTTCTGCGCCGGGGGAATATTTAGTGCAGTCCTGGACTGAACTTAAAGCAGATAGTTTAAAGCGGAATGATACCAGCAGTGTTCTGGTCGTACATGCCCCAACGATTGCCTTGCTGCCGTATTTTACTACCCTCGATGCTGGTTTCACGGGCTGGTATGCAGCGCAAAACGGGTCCAACAGCAGTTGGGGCCTGGGGATTCCGAGGGGGCAGCGCCTCAGCCGGGCATTTAGTGGAAGCCGGGCGTGGACGACCGTGCTGAAAGGGGGGTATAACGACAATGAACTTTCTTTCCTCGTGTCGCCTTGTTTTGACTTCAGCAGCGTAGCGAAAGACCCTACGCTCTCCTTTGCCATGCGTGCCGATATGGAGTCCTGTTGCGATGGGTCATGGGTGGAATGGAGCACAGATGGAGGGGTTACCTGGTCGCTTTTGGGCAATAGCGCTACGGGCGTCAATTGGTACAACAATACCGATCGCCAGGTATGGTCGGGTAATGGTGGAGGCGAGGGGTGGTTTGTTGCGGCACATCCCCTTCCCGGTGCGGCCGGTAAAAAGGACGTGCGTTTGCGTTTCGTCCTCCGCTCGGATTTTTCGAGGCGGTTCGAAGGTGTCGCACTGGATAATATCCGGATTGCTGTGCCCACCGCCGACCTTGCAGCGGTACGTGTGCGCAACAACGTGACTGCGGCTTGTGGTAGTGATGCCGATAAAGTAGTGCTGAGTATTGGCAACCTCGGGGATACGGTAACGACTAATTTAAAGGTAGCTTATCAGATCAACAACGGCTCCGTAGTCAGAGAAACGATTCCTGGTTTTGTCCTGGCACCCAGGCAACAGAAGGACTATGCATTCAACACCGCTTTCAGCTCGCTGAACCCCGGTGAGTATCATATCCGGGCATGGGTGGAGGGTGGCGATGGTACGGCCTCCAACGATACGATATTCTTCTCTTTTCTGAGTATCCTGCCCATCCCTTTGAATGAAGATTTTGAACGTGGCACAATACCAAATGGCTGGTCCGCAGATCCTGACCTCGTAGTCGGGAGAAACCGCAACGCGCCTTCGCTGGTTGTTTCAGATAACCTCTTCGGCAACGACAGGGTGATGCAAATTGCCTCCCCAGCTTTTGGCCTGGTCACAAAAAGCGATAACCTGGTTTTTGAATATCGCTTTGTTGATTTCTTAGCCAGTACGACCCGCCCGACTGTGTTGGGGCCCAATGACCGTCTGGAAGTCCAGGTCTCCACAGATTGCGGTAGTACCTACGCGACCATATTCACAGTCAACGCGCAAAACCACACGCCATCCGTTGGCATGCAGAAAAGGTACGTAAGCCTTGCAGCTTTTGCAGGGAAATATATCCGGGTGCGCTTCCAGGGTATCTGGGGCAGTGGCGATTACTTCCTTGATCTGGACAATATCCAGGTCGTGCGTTGCCCGCCTTCCCTAAACCTTTCGATTAAAATCAGCCCGCCGGGCGTACAGCCCCGGACGGCAACGGTGGTCAGTGGGGCGGGTACAGGCCCATTTACCTACAACTGGAATATCGGTGGGAATGCGGCAGTTGTTCCCATCCCGGGAGATGGTACGTTCAGGGTAACCGTTACCGATCAATCGGGTTGTACCGATTCTGTTGCTACGATCGTCACCGGAACCAACCAGGTGCTTGAACTGGCAGCTTTTTCGCTTTTCCCCAACCCCACCACGAATACCGCATTGTTGGAAATCAAGTTTGAGGAAAGACAAAGCGGGGTTATACTACAAATGTTTTCGTCACAAGGCCAGGTCCTTGAGAATATTCGTTTCCCGGATACGGACTACCTGCGCCGTGAAATTGACCTTGGGGATTATCCCCCGGGCGCATATTTCATAAGAATAAGCTCGGGTGGGAAGTCGCGGACGGAAAAGCTTTTGTTGCTTCGGGATTGATAAGATGGCGTTACTGGTGTCTGATTATGAAAATTGGAATTGTATGTTATCCGACGTATGGCGGTAGCGGGGTGGTAGCGACCGAGCTGGGGCTCGGCCTTGCCAAAAGAGGGCATGAAATTCATTTCATTACCTATAAAAGACCCGCCCGCCTCACGACATTCCAGGAAAATGTGTTCTATCACGAAGTGGATACTGACGAATACCCACTCTTCGAATATCCACCTTATGATACGGCACTGACGAGCAAACTCGTGGATGTGGTCAAGTACGAAAACCTGGATCTGCTCCACGTCCATTACGCAATCCCCCATGCGACGGTAGCCTATATCGCCAAAAAAATCCTGCTGACGCAAGGCCGCTATGTCCCGGTAATCACCACCCTGCATGGTACAGATATCACGCTGGTAGGCAACGATAAGGCTTTTGCACCAGTCGTAGAGTTCTCCATCAATAAATCGGACGGAGTCACAGCTGTCTCCAGGAGCCTGCGGGAGCAAACTTATGAATACTTCAATATCAATAAGGAAATAGAAGTCATCCATAATTTTATTGATTTTGAACGCTTTAGCAAAAGCAATAAAGATCATTTCAAAAAAGCGATCGCCCCGGATGGAGAGCGTATCCTAATCCACGTTTCGAACTTCAGGAAGGTAAAACGCGTAGAGGATACCGTCCTGATTTTTCAAAAAGTACATCAGCAGCTTCCTTCTAAGCTTTTGTTGATCGGCGATGGGCCGGAGCGGAGAAATGCTGAGGCCTTATGCCGTGAACTGAACCTTTGGGGCGACACGCGTTTTTTGGGCAAACAGGATGCGATCGAAGAACTTATGGCCGTGGCCGATGTCTTCCTCCTGCCTTCTGAAAACGAAAGCTTCGGGCTCGCAGCACTCGAGGCCATGGCCTGTGAAGTACCCGTCATTTCTTCCAACGCCGGCGGTATCCCCGAAGTCAATATCCACGGAGAAACGGGTTTTCTTAGCGATGTGGGCAATGTGGAAGAAATGGCTGCCAATGCAGTCTATATCCTGAGCCATGAAGATGTCCTCTTGAAATTCAGGGCAAATGCACTGGCGCAGGCAAAGCGCCACGATATCTCCATTATCCTTCCAAAGTACGAAGCGTATTACGAGGAAATCCTCAAAACGGCCGTTTTCTGAAGTAGCGGGGCGGTTAAGGCCTAAATTTTATAGGGCTTTTGCCATGCCGGAAAAGAAATATTAGTTTTGCAAAAATTAGGGACAATGAAAAAACAATGGATGTCGGTAATATTTTTCTTGTCTGCCCTGGTCGGCGGTTTCTCGCAAGGGATTACATTTTTTAAGGGTACCTGGGAAGAGGCGCTGGCCAAGGCCAAGGCTGAGGATAGACCGATTTTTGTGGATGCCTTTACGACCTGGTGCGGGCCGTGTAAGGTGATGTCGAAATCAGTGTTTACCGATAACAGGGTCGGGGAGGTGTATAATGCCGGATTCATCAATATGAAAATTGATATGGAACAGGCGGAAGGCCTGCGTTTTCAGGAAACTTACCCCGTCAGCGCATATCCGACACTATATTATATTGCTCCCGATGGACAGGTACTGAAAAAAACCGTTGGGGCCCAGCAAATAGAATCTTTTATCCGGATTGGGCAGTCGGTACTCGCCAATTCAGGGAACAGCGCCAGCATCACCGAAGCCTACGAAAAAGGGGACCGAAGCCCCGAAGTCGTGTATAAATATATCAAAGGGCTGAACCAGTCGGGCAAATCCAGTCTTAAAGTAGCGAACGAGTATCTGCGTGGCCAGCAAGACCTGACTACCGAGATCAATAGAAAAATTATTTTTGAGGCGTTACAGGAAGCGGACTCCCGCATCTTCGACCTGCTTGTCCAAAACCGGCAGGGTATTGCCGTACTATTTCCGGAGCCGGCCGTCAGCGAGCGGATTTATAATGCCTGCATGAAGACCGCAGATAAGGCTTTGGCGAATAATAGCGAGGAACTGCTCAAAGAGGCGAAAGAGAAGATGAGGCTGCACTATCCCCAACGGGCCAAAGCTTTTGCTTTCAGAATGGATATGGAAAAAGCACTGCTGGAAAAGGACGTAAAAGCGTATGCAAAGGCTTTGGATCTTTTTGCTAAAAGTGCTGCTGGTGAGCCAGTGTCGTTGCTGCGTCAAACGGCGCAATATGCGGCTAAGCAACATGGTAGTGACGCGTCCGTAGTCGGGTCGGCTATCGCACTTTCCATTCTGGCTGCAGAAAAAGCAAACACATCAGGCCATTATATTGACCTTGCCGAACTCTACCTGCAAAAAGGCGATAAAAAAAGTGCCGGAGCGGCCGCTGCTAAGGCAAAATCCCTCAGCGAGAATGAAGGCCCCGACGAAAAGCAGCGCGTTAAAGATTTTTCAGGTAAATTATAGCCCAGGCAATATGTCCGAACAACGAACAGATATTTCTTCCCTGGGGGAATTTGAACTGATTGCCCGGCTTACGCGGGACTTCACAACCGTTCAGCCATCTACCCTCAAAGGAGTCGGCGATGATGCCGCAGTTATTGACAACGACGGCTTTCTGACCCTGGTATCCACGGATTTATTGGTGGAAGGTATCCATTTCGACCTTATGTACACGCCGTTAAAGCATCTGGGGTACAAAGCCGTAGTGGTCAACCTTTCTGATATCTATGCGATGAATGGCCTGCCGAAGCAAGTTACCGTGAACGTTGCGTTGTCCAACCGCTTTTCCCTGGAGGCGATGGAGGAGCTTTACGCGGGTATCCGTTTTGCCTGTGAGCGCTATGGTGTAGATTTGGTAGGCGGAGATACTTCTTCCTCCCAGAAGGGCCTTTTCATCAGTATTACGGCAATTGGACAGGGGGAGAAAGGAAAAGTCGTTTACCGCAATGGCGCACAGGTCGGTGACCTGGTCTGTGTGAGCGGCGATTTGGGGTCCGCTTATCTGGGGCTGCAAATCCTCGAGCGGGAGAAGCAGCTTTTTTTGTCTAATCCGGGTATTCAACCCGCTTTGGAGGGAAAAGATTATCTGATTGGCAGACAGCTCAAACCAGAGGCACGACGGGATATGGTGGAAATGTTCAGGCAAAACCAGCTTGTCCCCACGGCGATGATTGATATATCCGACGGTCTTGCTTCCGATTTGCTGCACATCTGCCACCAATCGGGTACTGGTGCGTATATAGAGGAGAGCGGTGTGCCTATCCACCCCGATGCACAGTTACAGGCCCTGGAGTTCCATCTGGACCCCATCACCTGTGCCCTCAGCGGTGGAGAGGATTATGAACTGCTGTTTACGATTTCCCCCAAAGATGTGGATAAGGTGCGTTTTCTGCCCGATATTTATATTATGGGAGAAATTGTGGAGGCAAAAGACGGGGTGCACCTTCATACAAAAGGAGGAAATTTGCATAAAATTGAAGCGCAGGGCTGGCAGCATTTTAAGCATTAGCAAGGCCGTCTCACACGTCTTTTGGCGGCTTACGCCGCAAAATATTTTTTTAGAGCGCTGTTTTCATTGATTTTTCAAAGCAAAATAAATGAAAACAGCGCTCTAAAAAATCCAATT
>JBEIGB010000105.1:0-12134 GCA_040382095.1 Lewinellaceae bacterium | reverse complement strand
TCTTCAACACACCCCTCCTCCCCGCGGTTTTGTCCCCCCCAACATATTTTTTGTGGGTGTTTTTTATATTTGTCCCTGTTGCTTTACACATCTTCTCCCAAAAAAACCCCCCACCCCCCGCGGCTCTGGAAAAATATTATTTGGCAGCGTAAGCCGCCAAAGGACGTGCCGGAGGCTTTTCACACAATCCCAATATTTTTTGGGAAAGCCCAGGGGCTTTTTACCCCTCCCCGGGGCAGTATTCGACAAACGATATAAAACTAACTCCGGACAGGCGTGTTTAATTTAAAAAAAGGATATGAACGAGCAGAGTACCCAGGGCGAACGCAGTAAGCACGCCGAAACGGTCATTCGCAACCACGTCATGTGGTCTATGGGAGCCGGGTTGATTCCCGTCCTGATTGCGGATATATTTGCTGTCGGAGCCGTACAATTAGACATGATCCGGCAATTATGCCGGGTATATGGCGTAGATTTTTCAGAAACCCAGGGCAAGGCTATCGTCACCGCGCTGACCAGCTCTACAGTGGCCAGGATTACCGCAGGTAGCGTGGCTAAAATGATCCCGGTCGTAGGAAGCCTTCTCGGAGGAGTAACCGTTTCGGCCTTTGCGGGCGCCTCGACCTACGCGCTGGGGGAAGTCTTCAAAAGGCACTTTGAATTGGGTGGGACAATCCTCGATTTTGACCCCGATCGCCTGAAAAAACTCTACAAGGCGAAATTTGAAAAAGGGAAGAAAGTCGTCGAAGATCTTGCCCGCCAACAAAAAACGGCAGATGGGAAAGATAATACCATCGTCGTTGATCTGAACGAGCAGGGCAAAGCAGCTACCGAGCCCTCAGGCAGCAAGGATATGGTGACCCGTATTAAAGAACTTGCCGACCTCAAAGCCCAGGGTATCCTCACGGAAGAGGAGTTCGATCGCATGAAAAAGCGACTGCTCGAACAGTACTAAGCTATTTGCAAGGGGATCTGCCTGCTCAAAATGAGGCTTCCCCGTAAGGCTTGCGCCGCCAATCCCTGCAACGCATCTGAAATGACTCATTACATCGCCCAACGGGCTACTGGAGCGACATCCTGCCCAACAAACTCCCCGCGTAAGAATTTATAGTGAGCGGTAATGCCGATCATAGCAGCGTTGTCTGTGCAATAATCCATGCGCGGGATAAAAGTACTCCAGCCGTGCCGCGCCCCTTCGCGCACAATGGCGTCTCTTAGCCCTGAATTTGCAGCTACCCCCCCGGCAATGGCGATTTGCTTTATCTGGTACCGGTCTGCCGCGAGGGCGATCTTATGAACCAGAATACTGACGATGCGCTCCTGGACAGAAGCACAGAGGTCGTTTAGGTTGTTTTCCAAAAAGGTGGCGTCCTGCTGGAGTTGTTTCCTCAGGAAATATAAAATTGCAGTTTTCAGCCCGCTGAAACTAAAGTCAAGGTCAGCTATGGCGGGCTCTGGAAAGTTGAACCGGGGTGTCCCCTCCCTGGCGTGGCGGTCTATGAGCGGCCCCGCAGGATAGCCCAGGCCGAGCATCTTACCGGTCTTGTCAAAGGCCTCTCCCGCAGCATCGTCGAGGGTCTGTCCGATAATCTCCATGTCCAGGTAATCTCTGACGAGCATGATCTGGGTATGCCCTCCGGAAACAATGAGGCAAAGGAAGGGGAAAGAAGGCTGCACTTCCTCGGCGAAATGGGCCAGCACGTGCGCGTGCAAGTGGTGTACATCAATCAGGGGTATCCCCAGGCCAAGCGCGAAAGCCTTTGCAAAAGAAGTACCGACCATCAGCGAACCAATCAGCCCGGGCCCCCGGGTGAAGGCAATAGCATCCAACTGGGCCTTAGATACCCCTGCAGCGCGTAAGGCCGCGTCAACAACCGGTACGATATGCATCTGATGCGCCCGCGAGGCCAGTTCCGGGACGACGCCCCCATACTTCCGGTGTACCTCCTGGGAAGCCATAATATTACTCATAACCAACCCGTTGCGGACTACCGCAGCAGAAGTATCGTCACAAGATGACTCGATTGCTAAAATTGTTATAGCCATATTTTAAAATGTTGGGAAAAGCTCATACTTTCGTTGTCAGTTCTATCTTCTACTTCTGTGACAGAACATAAAAACAAACGATATGCCAAACAGTTCTTCCCGTTCGGCAAGGGAAAGTGCCGCGCAGGGATCCATCACTGCCCAGGATGGAAGTAACACGACCGTTATTTCTGCGGGGTCAAAGTTAGACGGAAATCTCTTCTCCAGTGAGAATGTCCGCTTCGACGGCTTCATCCAGGGAGACCTTTCCTGTGAGAAAAAACTGGTTGTGGGAAAAGAGGGTAGAGTAGGGGGCATGGTAAAAGCAAAAGAAGCCGTTATCATGGGGCAGGTTACAGGGGATATTAACGTTTCCGGATCATTGCACCTCGAAAAACATGCCGTCGTGCGCGGCAATATCCTCGCAGGGGTACTCAGTATCGAAGATGGGGCCGTTTATGACGGTACTTGTAAAGTTGGGGCCCAATAATTACCTTATTTCAAAAATTTAAGGGGCATTTTTTTACTAAGTGCGTGAAGTTCCCTAAAATTGCATTGGTTTAGCAACACCTGGAAACTTCAACCTATTTTAAGTCAAAACAATCCGACAAAATGAAATTAGCCATTAATCTGGTGCTCGTTGCGATTATTGCTTTTCTGCTTTACGCATTGTACAACAGCATCAAAGAACCGATCGCTTTTAAGGCAGAAAAAGAACGCCGCGAGCGCGTTGTCGTAACTCAGCTAATGAAAATCAGGCAGGCACAGGAGGCCTTCCGAGATATCACTGGTGTATTTGCCCCTAATTTCGATACGCTCAGCCAAATCCTGAATACAGGCCAGTTCAAAGTAATCCAGGTCTTCGGTGACCCCGATGATCCGAATTTCACCGGGGAGATTACTTATGACACCCTGTTCGTACCCGCAATGGATTCTATGCGGAAAATGCTTGGGATGAACAATTTCGACTCCCTCCGCTATGTGCCGTTCAGTAGTGGCGAGGTTTTTGCAATTTCTGCAGATGTGATTGATTATCAGAGTACTAAAGTTCCGGTGGTGGAAGTTGGCACCCAGCGTAAAGCCTTTATGGGACGTTTTGCAGATAAGCGCTTCGCACGCTACGATCAGAAATACGACCCGGAATCTTTGCTCAAGTTCGGTAATATGTTTTCTCCTAACCTTTCAGGAAATTGGGAATAATCAGGACGGACATCGTTGAAAGTCATTTCTCCGCCCAACAAACTGCTTCTGGAAAACTGTCCATTCTGGTTGGAATGGACAGTTTTTGTTATAGTATTTATGATGCTGTGGGCCAGTTGGTCTTCCTTCGCCGTATAGGACTGCCACCATCAGATACGTTTGCCCTCGATCTTGCAGAGATCAGCGCGCAAAACCCACTGCTTTTTTTTCCATATACTCAAGTCGTGCTGGCAATCGGATCCAGTCGCCACACTTTCGTCCCGATGCGGTTGTTCGATCCCGGGTCGGCAAGGGCCTGCCTGGCACATGGCAACTTTGTCAACCCTGCGGACAGGGTATGTTCCGCTTTCGTGCCGCCCCAGCGGGCCCACCTGGTATATGCCATCCCTGAAGTACTCGACGCCTGGCTCTCCAGGAACTTCCCGCGTGTGCAGCCCCTGCACTTCAGCCAGGCTGTGCTGCAACAACTTCCCGGATCCTGGCAATCGGGTAAACGCCTCCTGGCCCATTTCTGGGACAACCGGATATTACTGTTTTATTTTGAAAACGGACGACTGACTTTCGAGAACTGGTTTTTGTGCAGGGACGCCAGGGATTTCCTGTATTACCTGCTCCTGGTCTTTGACCGTTTCCAGCTAAGCCCGGAGACGCAGGAAGTCGCCCTTTCGGGCGCTATCCTGCAAGACTCGGAGGTGTTCCGGGTCCTGAACAGGTATATCCGGCAACTGACCTTCACAGAACTGGGCACTCCGCTGGTCTATGGAAAAAAAATGTCCGCCTATGCACCACACTTTTTTAACGACCTGAATGCAATTCTTCAATTCCGGGCAATTAGCTGACCTCCTATGCGCATTATTGGTGGAAAATTTAAGGGCAGGCGCTTTACCCCGCCCGCAGATCACTGGCCGACACGGCCAACTACGGATTTTGCCAAAGAGGGCTTATTCAATATCCTGTCCAACAATCTGGATTTTGAGGATTTGAAAGTACTCGATCTTTTTGGGGGCACCGGAAGCCATAGCTATGAATGTATCTCCCGGGGCTGCCTGGATGTGACGTACGTGGATAAATTTGCCCCTGCAGTGGCTTTCGCGCGCAAAATGGCCCAGTTGCTGGAAATCCAACCTTATATGAAAATCGTGCAGTCGGACGTTTTCAAGTATATCGCGCATTGCAAGGAGAATTATGACTATATTTTCGCCGGGCCACCCTATGGACTGCCGCGCCTGGAGGAAATCCCGGACCTGGTTCTTTCCCACGCGCTGCTGCGTTCAGGGGCCTGGTTGGTATTAGAGCATAATCCTCATCATAAATTTGAAGCCCATTCCCACTTTTTAATGCAGCGCAATTATGGAAAAACGATTTTTACCTTCTTTGAAGCACCCTGAGCGTTCTGCTATTTTCGGGGCTGTTGTAAAATATCCCCTGATTGGGCGTATTATTGACCGCCAAACGCGCTTTATGTGGCATTTTGCCTATTTTCTGCTAATACTGGGGGGGCTCCCGATTGGTCTGGCCGCCCAGGAAAAGCCATTTGACGGGTACTGGACAGGCTATCTCACCCAGGAAGATGGGGGGTTCCGCCCTAAATACTATTTCGAACTCAACCTCGAGCAGCGGGGCAACGTCATCTCGGGCTCTTCCTATTCCAGTGTCGAAACAATCTATGCGGAAATGCAGGTAAAAGGGACGGTCAACGGGGTTCAACTGGTAATCACCGAAGAAAAAATCCTTCGCTATACCCGCCTCGAAGATATGGCCTGGTGCTTCAAACGCTGCGATCTGAAGTTATCAAAAAAAGGTGGGTCCTGGCGTCTCGAGGGTACCTGGTCGGGCAAATCGCCTTTTGGCCCCTGTATTCCGGGAAAGGTCTTCCTGGTAAAAACAGTCCCTAAAGTCTGACATATCGCTCTGCTGGCCCCAGGGCCCGCTTTTCTTCGTTCGCCGCCAAAATTTCAGGTTTTTTCAGCTTTTCCTTTAATTTTGTGGCGTTTTTAACAAGATGTTATCATGAATATGCTCGAACAGATCAGGCAGCACACCTCAGCGTGGATGATGAGCCGCCACGGGGCTTCCCTGGCGCCGGAAACACTGACGCTGACCCCAACGAAAAAAGAGTTCGAAGGGGATTTTACCCTGGTCGTCTTTCCTTTGACCCGACTGACCAAAATGCGGCCGGAAGACATCGGGGCCGAACTGGGGAGCTACCTCGTGGAGGCTATCCCGTACCTCGAAGGATATAATGTAATTAAAGGTTTTTTAAACCTTCAGTGTACAGCGCGCTTCTGGATAGACCGTATGGCAGATATCGGCAGGGATCCGCACTACGGCCGTGCTCCACGCAGACAGGTCAAAGTATTGGTGGAATCCTGCTCTCCCAACACCAATAAACCCCTGCATCTTGGGCATATCCGCAATATCCTTCTCGGGTGGTCGGTCTATAAAATTCTGGATGCCGCCGGTTATGATGTGGTACGGGTCCAGATTATCAACGACCGGGGGATCGCAATCTGCAAGAGTATGCTGGCCTGGGAGAAATATGCCCATGGCTCCACGCCACAGTCCACCGGGGTAAAAGGCGATCATTTTGTCGGAGAGTATTATGTGCGCTTCGAGAAAGAATTCCGCGAGGAATATGCCGCATGGCAGGAAACCCCGGAAGGCAGCGCATGCTATGCTGCCTCTGCCCGCAACGGCCAGGATCGGGAAGCGTTTTTTAAAGCCTACAAAGACACCTATTTCAATGAATATAGTGCCCTGGGCAGGGCTGCCAGAGAAATGCTCCTGCGCTGGGAAGCCAACGATCCGCATACAGTCGCGCTGTGGAAACAAATGAACGAGTGGGTGTACGCCGGTTTTCACGAAACCTTTTCCAAACTCGGCGTGGCGTACGATAAATGGTACTATGAATCCGATACTTACCTGCTCGGTAAGGATGCCATTGACAAAGGCTTACAGGAAGGAGTCTTCTACCGACAGGAAGATGGATCGGTCTGGATTGACCTGGAAGATGCCGGACTGGACAAAAAACTCGTCTTGCGGAGAGACGGTACTTCTGTATATATTACCCAGGATATTGGTACGGCAGAGTTGCGTTATCGCGATTTCGGAGTGGAAAAAATGATTTATGTGGTAGCCGATGAGCAAAATTACCACTTTCAGGTTCTTTTCGAGATCATGAAACGCATGAAAGCCCCTTATGCCCAGGGCTTGTATCACCTCTCGTACGGAATGGTGGAATTGCCAACAGGAAAAATGAAGTCCAGGGAAGGTACCGTCGTTGATGCCGATGACCTCGTCGGGGAGGTCATGTCGGAAGCACGGGCCAATAGCCTCGACCGGGAAACGACCGCCGGGCTCCCGGAGGTGGAGAAAGAGGCGATCGTACAAAAAATTGGCCTTGCCGCGTTAAAATTCTTCCTCATCAAAGTCCATCCCCAAAAGCGGATGATTTTTGATCCAAAAGAATCGGTGGATTTGCACGGCCAGACGGGGCCTTACATCCAAAACGCCTACGTCCGTGTAAAGTCAGTTCTGCGTAAATCCGATACCTGGGAAACCGGGGCGGATGAAGGATATTCACAGCTTTTCCCTGAAGAAAAAGAAATCGCGGTACAGCTATTCCTCTTTCCGGATATCATCCTCGAAGCTGCCGAAACCTATGACCCCTCGACAATCGCCAATTACTGCTTCCAGTTGGCGAAATCTTACCACCGGTTTTATCACGAACGCCCCATCCTCAAAGCCGAGAGCCCGGAAGCCGGGGCTTTCCGTATTCAACTGAGTATGGCCGTAGCCAACGTACTGGCGACGGGTATGGAACTTTTGGGTATCGAAATGCCGGAAAAAATGTAAACGACCGCACTTGCACCGCAACTGGTAGCCGACCGGTTACCAGGGAAGATATTACACAAAATAACGCATCAATCCAACTTCACGATATGGCAGATCTTGCGCCTAAAGAAGAAAAGTCCCTGAATTTCATCGAAGAAATTATCGAAGGGGACATTCAAATCGGTAAACATCAGGGGCGGGTACACACCCGGTTTCCTCCAGAACCTAATGGGTATCTGCACATCGGCCACGCCAAGGCCATCACCGTAAATTTTGGTATCGCCCAACGGTATCACGGCTTGTGTAACCTCCGCTTCGATGATACGAACCCCGTGGCCGAAGAGGTAGAATATGTGGACAGTATCCGCGAAGACGTCCGTTGGCTGGGTTTTGAATGGGCCAACGAATGCTATGCGTCCGATTATTTTGAGCAGCTCTATGCGTTTGCCCTGCAGTTGATCCGCATGGGCCTGGCCTATGTGGACGATTCCACGCCGGAGGAGATTGCGGCCATGAAGGGTACGCCTGTGCAGCCCGGCACGGAAAGCCCCTATAGAAATCGTAGCATAGAAGAAAATCTCGCGCTGTTCGACCAGATGAAAGCCGGCGCTTTCCCGGATGGTGCACGGGTTCTCCGGGCTAAAATTGACATGGCCGCCCCAAATATGCACATGCGCGACCCCGTCCTATACCGCATTAAGCATGCGCACCACCATCGTACCGGTAATCAATGGGTCATCTATCCCATGTACGATTTCGCACATGGCCAAAGCGATTCTATCGAAAAAATCACCCATTCGCTCTGCTCCCTGGAGTTCCGCCATCACCGACCATTATACGATTGGCTGATTCAGCAACTCGGGATTTTCCCCTCCCGGCAGATCGAGTTCGCACGGATGAACGTCTCCTATATGATCACGAGCAAACGCAAACTGCTCAGACTCGTGCAGGAAGGTATTGTAAATGGCTGGGACGACCCGCGTATGCCCACCCTTTCCGGGCTGCGCAGAAGGGGATACCCTCCGCAAGCCGTGGTCAACTTCTGCGAACGCGCCGGCGTGGCCAAACGGGACAACGTCATCGAAGTCGAGCTGCTGGAATTTTCCGCCAGGGAAATCCTGAACAAAACCGCCACACGGGCAATGGCCGTCCTCGACCCGCTGAAAGTGGTCATCGTCAACTATCCCGAAGGCGAGACGGAGTGGCTCGATACAGAAAATAACCCGGAAGACCCGGCAAGCGGCACCCGCAAAATCCCTTTCACGCGCGAGTTGTTCATCGAGCAGGAAGATTTTATGGAAAATCCTCCGAAAAACTATTTCCGGCTCTCCCCCGGCCAGATGACCCGCTTGAAAAGTGCCTATATCATCCGCTGCGACGAGGCAGTACGCGACCCGCATACGGGAGCGGTGACCGCACTGCGCTGCACCTACTTCCCCGAAAGCCGGTCCGGTACGGATACCTCCGGGCTTAAAGTCAAAGGGGTAATGCATTGGGTCGCCGCCGCACATGCCGTGCCCATCGAGGTGCGCCTGTATGACCGCCTATTTACTGACCCCACGCCGACAGAACACGAAGACAAAGACTTCATGGCGTTCATCAATCCGGATTCCCTGAAAGTTTTCGATAGGGCAATCGGAGAACCGACCCTTGGGCACGCCCGCCCCGGAGATCAGTTCCAGTTCCTCCGCAAAGGATACTTCGCTGCCGATCCCGATTCCAGCCAGGGCCGCCCGGTATTCAACCTGACCGTACAGCTCAAAGATACCTGGGCAAAGGAAAAAAAATAGTTCAAAGCCTAAACCTGATTCCAATGGAAAACAGCCGGGTCATACTTTCCCCGGAACATTTCGCCCTCACCCTCGACCGGCTGTGCTATCAACTGGTCGAGGAGTACGACGATTTCTCAAATACTTGTCTGATTGGTATCCAGCCGAGGGGTATCGCATTGTCCCAAAGGATATACGACCGACTGGTATATCATCTGGGAATCGGAAATATCGAGTATGGCAAGCTGGATATTACCTTCTACCGGGACGATTTCAGGCGTAGAGAGCAGCCCATCATCGCAAATGTCATGGAAATGGATTTTCTGGTGGAAGACAAAAATGTCGTCCTCGTGGACGATGTGCTATATACCGGACGGACTGTCCAGGCGGCCCTTACCGCCCTCAACCACTATGGCCGGCCGCGAAGGGTCGAGCTACTTGCCCTTGTTGACCGAAGGTTCAACCGGCACCTGCCCATTTGTGCCAATTTCAGGGGCGTCACTGTGGATGCCCTCGACAGGGCTTACGTCCGCGTCGAATGGAAGGAAACACACGGGGCAGATCGTGTATTACTATTTGCAGACAAAAACGCAGCAGGTTAAGTCAATGGCCAATCTCGCCAAAATACTCAGCACCCCCCATTTATTGGGCATCCGGGATCTTACGGTCGAGGATATAAGGCTTATTTTCCATACTGCCGACAGCTTCAAAGAAGTGATCAACCGGCCGATTAAAAAGGTGCCCTCCCTGCGTGATATTACGATCGCAAATCTTTTTTTTGAAGACTCTACCCGTACCCGGGTTTCTTTCGAACTCGCAGAAAAGCGGCTTTCTGCCGATGTGCTCAATTTTTCTGCTTCCGCTTCTTCCGTCAAAAAAGGGGAGACCCTGCTGGATACGGTCAATAATATCCTGGCTATGAAAGTAGATATGATCGTGATGCGCCATCCGGCCCCCGGTGCCTGTGCGTTTCTCGCCCGCCATATCGAAGCCAGGATCGTGAATGCCGGCGACGGAACCCACGAGCACCCCACCCAGGCCTTACTAGATGCCTATTCGATGCAGGAAAAAATCGGAACGCTTGAGGGCAGGCATATCGCCATCTTCGGGGATATCCTCCATTCCAGGGTGGCCTTGAGCAATATCCTATGCCTCCAGAAACTCGGGGCAAAAGTCCGGGTTTGTGGCCCACCTACCCTTATCCCCAGGCATATCGAACAATTGGGGGTAGAAGTGGACTATAACCTCCGCTCCGCCCTCGAATGGTGCGATGTGGCCAACGTCCTGCGTATCCAGCTCGAGCGGCAACAAATCAAATATTTCCCCACGCTTCGGGAATATGCCCAGTTCTTTGGGATCAACCGTGCCCTTTTGGACAGCCTGGGCAAACCAATTGTGATCATGCACCCCGGCCCCATCAACCGCGGTGTCGAAATTACCGGCGATGTGGCAGATTCCGAGCACTCGATTATCCTTCAACAAGTGGAAAATGGTGTCGCAGTGCGTATGGCCGTACTCTACCTGCTCGCTTCCCGCTGATAAACCCAAAATCCACGCGATGATAAAACACCAGGACTGGCTTTTTCGTTAACAACAAGTAATCGAACCGAAAATCAAAATTATGCGCTTCCTTCTGACCTTCGCCCTCCTGGCGGCTGTTACAACGGCTGCCTTCGCCGCAGATAAAGGCTATGAAATTTCCGTTAGGATCAAAGATTTTACCCAGAAAGAACTCTACCTGGGCTACTATCTCGGCGATAAACAGTACCTCAGGGATACGGCCGTGGCCGATGCCAAGGGAAATTATGTTTTTAAGGATACCGCAAACCTCGGCCCAGGGGTTTATCTGGTCGTCTTACCTCCCGATAACCGCTGGTTCCAAATCCTGATCACCGCAAAAGAACAACATTTTTCCCTGCAGACTTCCCTGGAAGACCTAAACGAGAATATTTCCTTTTCCGGCTCCGCCGAAAATGAATTGTTCTACCGATACCTGCGTTTCCTTTCCGACCTGAGCCAACAGGCAGAGCCTATCCAAAAGCAAATCGCAGAAACCACCGATGAACAGAAAAAAGCGGCCCTCCAAAAGGAAATCGAAGATATCAGCAAAAAAGTAAAAGAATTCCAGACAAAGTTCGTCCAGGAAAATGCCGGTACTTTCGCCGCTGCTATTGTCAATGCGAATATCAACGACGAAATGCCTGCTTTCGAAGGTACTGATGAAGAAAAAACCTTGAAGGCGGTATATTATTTACGCGAGCATTTCTGGGACCGCCTTGACCCTACCGCGCCGGGTATGCTGCGCACGCCCTTCTTGTTCGAAAAACTGGATTACTTTGTCAATAAGCTCCACTACCAGCAACCGGATTCCCTTATCGTAGCCATTGATAAGGTCCTGGCACGCCTTAGGCCTTCAGAGGAAACCTTCCGCTTTTATCTGGTCCATTTCCTGAATTCCTTCGCCACCGCCAAACTGGTCGGTATGGACGCGGTCTATGTCCACCTCGCAGAAAAATATTATGCTAAAGGGGACGCATCCTGGATTTCCGAGGAACAACTCAATAAAATCATCGAAAATGCCCAGAGCCTTAAACCGCTCCTTATTGGAAAAACCGCCCCGGACATCCTGATGCAACGCCGCGATGGCGCTAAAATCCGGCTCCATGAGGTGCAATCGCCTTATACAATCCTCTATTTCTGGCGGCACGATTGCGGCCATTGCAAAGAATCTACGCCAATCATGAAGACATTTTATGAAAACTTCAAAGATAAAGGGGTGAAAATCTTCGCTGTATGTGTCAAATTCAGAGAAGAAATCGCGGATTGCTGGAAGTATGTGGACGAAAATGGTACAAATGATTGGATCCACACCGCCGACCCCTACCTCGTCTCCAAGTACTATACTATTTATAATGTCAAAACTACCCCACAAATCTATATCCTCGATGCTAAGAAGGAGATTATTTCCAAAAATATCGGCGCTGAACAACTGGAGGAGGTGATGACCCGTATCATGGAGATGGATCAGAAAAAATAGATGGAAAGGCAAGTGGCTTTAATGAGGCTGTCCGAAAAGTATGGGGTTGTGTAAAAAGGCCGGAGGCCTTCTTTGGCGGCTTACGCCGCCAGATAATATTTTGAAAGAACACTGTTTTCACTGATTTTGCTTCGCAAAATCAGTGAAAACAGTGTTCTTTCAAAATATTATCTGGCGGCGTAAGCCGCCAAAGAAGGCCTCCGGCCTTTTTACACAACCCCATACTTTTCGGACAGCCTCATTAAAGCCACTTGCCTTTCCATCTATTT
>JBEIGB010000104.1:0-12194 GCA_040382095.1 Lewinellaceae bacterium | reverse complement strand
TGCTTTGCAAAATCAATGAAAACGGCGCTCTAAAAAAATCATTTGGCGGCGCAAGCCGCCAAATGATGGGCCGGGGACTTTCCGTACAACCTCATACGCTGGCCCGTTGCCATGCGTGTAACAGATATTAATAATCGATTATTATGAAAATAAAAAAACTTACCTCCTTGCTAATCTTGTCCCTCGCAATCGCAGGAAACCTGGTTGCAGGTAACCCCGACCGTCAGGGGGAGGCAGGGGCGTACGAACTGCTGCTCAATCCATGGGCGAGGAGTGCAGGCCTGCACACCATGTCCACTGCTATGGTACGGGGCGTCGAGGCTATGCAGATCAACCCGGCGGGGTTGGGCAGGATCAATAGTCTGGAGTTGGCTTTCGGGCACTGTATTTACCTGCAAGGTACGGATATCCGGCTTAATGCTGCGGGCCTCAGCCGACGCATTGGTGCCAATGGTGCGTTTGGATTCCACCTGATGGCGGTGGATTTCGGGGATATACAGGTTACGACGACTGATCAACCCGAGGGTACCGGGGCTACTTTTTCCCCAAACTTCTTCAATCTCGCGCTTGGTTATTCACACGTTTTTGAGAATAAAGTATCCGTAGGTATTCTGGTGCGCGGGATTTCGGAGGCCCTGGCCAACGTTTCGGCATTTGGGTTTGCGATAGACGCGGGTGTCCAGTATGTCACCGGGCCAAAAGATAATTTTAAGTTTGGCATCAGCCTGCGCAATGTCGGGTCGCCGATGACTTTTCGCGGCGAAGCCCTTTCTGTACAGCGCCCCAGCCCCAACGGGGGGTCCTATGAACTTACCCTCGACCAGCGCGGTGCAAAATACGAACTTCCTTCTATGCTCAATATCGGCTTGTCGCAGGACTTCTATTTTGGCGATGAACACCGCCTGACAGCCGTCGGCAATTTCACCTCCAACTCTTTCTCCCGCGATCAGATCGGTGGAGGCCTGGAGTATGCACTTAAGGAAATATTTATGCTCCGTGCCGGTTACAACTTCGAAATGGGCGTCGGCAATGCCGTTGAGGCACCCATTTTTACCGGCCCCAGCGCAGGTGCAACCCTCGAAATGCCGGTGAGTAAGGAAAAAAAGGATTCCCGTCTCGCCATAGATTATGCCTACCGCGCTACCAGGGTCTGGAACGGTACGCACAACGTTTCCCTGCGAATTAGCCTCTAAACACTTGATTGGTAATAAAAAAAATGCGATATTTGTAAATTCATGATTATGAGACAGCCCAAAAATTTTTGAGACTGTCTCATAAATCATTCGGCGGCGCAAGCCGCCAAAGAATATTTATTTTGCCACCGAAGGCGGCAAAATAAATATTAACTGGCGGCGCAAGCCGCTTATTTTTTTTGTGATGCGGAGTGTTTAAAGCAAGGGCAGTTTCCCGGGTGGCCCCCCCAACCGGTTGTGCTATACCCCCTTTTTTTTATGAGGACAAAACCGCTTAAACGCATTGTCCCGCAATTAAAACCAAATGCTAAAAAATTAACGTATGGCAGCGATCCATTACATGACCCGCGAAGGATTCGAGCGGCTGAAAGCTGATCTGGACGAGATGAAGTCGAAAGGCCGCGCAGAGGCTGCGCGCGCTATTGCAGAAGCAAGGGAAAAAGGCGACCTTTCTGAGAATGCCGAATATGATGCTGCAAAGGAAGCACAAGGTATGCTGGAACTGCGGATCAACGATTTGGAGAAACAGCTCTCCACGGCCAGGATACTGGATGCATCGGAAGTGGATACTTCCCAGGTAACCGTACTAAGCAAGGTTTCGATTACCAATCTGAAAAATAAAGCAAAAATAACCTATCAGCTCGTTTCGGAATCAGAGGCTGATCTCAAGGCAAAGAAAATTTCCGTCAACTCACCCATGGGACAAGGCCTGCTGGGGAAAAAAATCGGCGAAATCGCTACCGTGAATACACCCAACGGGGTCATGCAATTTCAAATTGACGATATCTCCATTTAAAGCGTATAGACATGCCTTCAATTTTCAGCAGGATTGTGAGCGGGGAAATCCCCGCATATAAAGTTGCCGAAAACGACGAATTCCTGGCCTTCCTCGATGTGCGCCCACAGGCGAAGGGCCATACCCTGGTGATTCCCAAAACAGAGGTGGATTACATCTTCGACCTGCCTTCCGATCAATTGTCGCGGATGATGGTCTTCGCCCAGACCGTGGCCACAGCCCTGCGTGCTACCGTGCCATGCCTGCGCATCGGGGTAGCCGTAATCGGGCTGGAGGTCCCACATGCGCATATCCATCTTATCCCCCTGAACCAAATGCGCGACATCAGCTTCGAAAAGCAACATCTGATATTCTCCCCCGCTGAAATGGAAGCACTTGCCGTAGCTATCCGCAGTAACTTTTTGACAGGGCAGTGATTTCTGTCGCCCGGGCTACTTCAACCGATCGGGATTTTCGCGGAGGAAAGCCTCCCAGCCCTTTTTCGGGGCAATCCCTTTCACTGGCCCCGACGATTGGAAATGGTGGCATACGGCGGCTGCAAGGGCATCCGTCGCATCGAGGTACCGCTCTTCCAGCGGGCTTCCGAGCAGGCGCTCCAGCATGGCAGCTACCTGTGCCTTCTGTGCGTTGCCATTCCCGGTGATGGCCTGTTTGATCGTTTTGGGGGAATACTCGGTTACATCGAGGCCTTTTGTGATCGCCGCAGCGATAGCGACGCCCTGGGCACGCCCCAATTTCAGCATGGATTGAGGGTTTTTGCCGTAAAAAGGGGCCTCAATAGCCATTGAAGCCGGACGGTGAAAATCAATAAGCCCTTGCAGCCGCTCGAAGATGCGCTGTAAGCGTTGGGGATGGCTTTCAAAGCGATGCAATTGCAGTACGCCAATTTCCAGGCTGCGCAGTTTCCCTTGATGTGCTTCCAGCACGGCAAAGCCCATAATGGTCGTGCCTGGATCTACTCCGAGAATGCGTTGTACCTGCTCTTTTTTTTCCACAATGGATGCATTTTATACCGGATGGTGTATAAGATTTTTTCCGAGGGGCCATAATGGGCCAAAATGGTGCTTTTTCGCCTAAACAATACCTTTTTTCGGTGAAATAGCCGGGATATGCGCTTCAAAAAGGTTTTGTGTGGACGAAAAACAGCTCTTTTTCCCACTATACTGACCCGTCGCAACAAGTCCGCAGATAAAAGAAACGATTTTTCGCAAAAAAATAAAATTTCCGTTGTCTTTGTCTCTAAGTGCCCTGATGAAAAAAAAACCTCCCCGCTTTCTGGTAAAGGTGTTCCAGGGCCTGGGAGTTATAATCCTTTCCTGGTTGGTGTTGTACGAGCTTTCTGCTCATCGCGGCGCCACAGGCTTCTGGGAACAGTTGCGCGACGGCGGTTTCCGTCCGTCGTGGGGCTGGCTCCTGGCAGGGATCCTGCTGATGCCGGTCAACTGGTACCTGGAGGTGCGCAAGTGGCAGAATTTTTTTGCACCTGCAACAGTACCGGACCTGCGGGAGGGGTTTAGGGCAGTGTTGGGCGGCATTTCCCTTTCTTTCCTTACCCCTAACCGAAGCGGCGAATATATGGCGCGGGTACTGATTTCCCCTCCGGGCAGCCGCTGGCCGGCGGTATATGCCGCGTTGGGCTCGGCATATTGCCAAATGGCCGTTTTATTGGCTACCGGCCTTCCGGCACTGACACTTTTTTCTGCACATCTGCAAGGTAATGCACTTTCCGGAATTGCACCTACGCTGTTTTCAGGTCTTATCCTGTTTTCTAGCCTGGTAGGTATTGGGTTCTTCTTCCGGCCGCTTCTTTATTTTGTGGAACGCAGGGGCTGGTCCCGCTTTTTGGGCAACTGGTGGGCAAAAATAACCCCACTGGGTGGGTTTTCACGTATCCAGATGCTGCGCGGATTGCTGCTCGCGATTTCGAGATATGGTATTTATGCTATTCAATACGATGCCATGCTCCGCTTCAGCGGGATTTATCTGCCTTCTGATGCCGCTTTTACCGGTATCGCTACGATTTACCTGATCCAGACAGGCCTGCCGCTCCCGCCTTTGCTGGGTTTCCTGGCCCGTGGGGAGATTGCCCTCCTAATATGGCAGACCTGGGGCGCCGATCCACTACAGATCTTATCGGCATCTTATGGCCTTTTTATAATAAACCTCGCCGTCCCGGCGTTCTTTTTTTTATGGTTTAAAAAATTTAAAAATTACAGGTACGACAAGCCCCCGTTGTAATCGCTTCACCCCCAACTTTCCAGTCATGCCACGCATTCTTGTAGTCTTCGTCGCTTTTTTTGCTTTGACCAGCTTCCATCGGAATGAATCCAAACGTTACGATGGTGCCCATGGGGCAAGGCAGGTCCTGCCGGCAGATCAGTGCTCCATATCTAATAAGGCTTTCCTGGTCGGGGAGGAACTGGTGTACAAAATTTACTACAACTGGAATTTCATCTGGATGTCGGCAGGCGAGCTGACCTTCAGGGTCAGGGATGCCGGCAGCCGCTATCATATCACGGCGACAGGCAGTACCTATGCGTCATACGACTGGTTCTTCAAAGTGCGCGATAAGTACGAGGTGTATCTGGATAAAAATACCCTGCTGCCGGTATCCTCGTCGAGGGAAGTGGAAGAAGGGGGCTACCGACTTTATGATAAACTGACTTTCGACCAGTCAACCAGGAAGGTGACCTCGGTTAGGGGAAAAACCAGGGAAGTTGCCGAAACGACCGAGTATAATGTGGACCCCTGTATGCACGACATTCTCTCGATTATTTATTTTACGCGAAACCTGGAATTCGAGAAATTGTCTTCCGGAACTCCCGTGCCAATCAAGATATTTATTGACAAAAAGGTCTGGCCCCTGCGTATCCGCTACCTGGGTAAGGTACCGGAAAAGCGTATCCATAAACTTGGCAGATTCAACACCCTTCTGATGAGCCCCGACGTGATTAAGGGCTATGTTTTTAAAGAAGACGACAAGCTAAAGATTTATGCTTCTGACGACAAAAACCGCCTGCCGCTCATGATCGAATCCCCGATTTCGGTTGGCTCGGTGAAGGCAGTCCTGAAAAGTTATAATGGCATCCGCTATCCGCTCAGCGCATATCTCCCCCGCTCGGAAAAAGAACCGGAGAGGGATTTGCCGCAGTAATTTCGTCAAACCTAAAAGATTTTCACTATGCGTTTCATCAAAACCTTATTGGCGCCTGTAGTAGTGGCAGGATTGTTTGCCCTTGGCTTCCTGGCGGCACGTTACTGGTATCAACAGCCGGAAAAAGTTAAAACGGAAGAGGATGCGGCGGTTTTACTCGAAAAGATCCAGACCGTCTCCAAGCTGGTAACGGTAGAGGGCTATTTCACCGAGCTGTATAACTATAAAGACTTCTATGCTTACGACTGGTGGATATTCCGCAAAAAAGCCCTTATGCGGGTAAAGGCGAGGGTTTCAGCCGGATATGACCTCTCCCGTCTGGCTTTCGATGCCCGCCCGGATGAGGGTCTTCTCCTTATCCGGAATATCCCGGACACCCCGTCCATTATTTCAATTGAACACGATCTGGACTATTACGATATTTCCGAAGGCACCTTCAATTCTTTTTCTGAAAAAGATTACAACAAAATGAACCAGAATGCCAAGGCATTTATCGTGGAGAAAGCACGTCAAAGCGATCTCCTTCCGCGCGCGCGCGAGCAGGGTATCAAAATCCTCGACATGATCCGTTTTATGGCAGAAAGTGCCGGTTGGCAGGTACAAATGGGCAATTCTACACCGGCGTTGCCGGAAGGGAACCCCGATAAAGGGTGATATTTTTGCCTGCCGGGGTAGCTGCACGGGCGGGGCGTCCCCGGGTATTTTGTTTTTTAGGAAAAGAAGTATCGGGTCATTTTATGCCTTGAAAAATTGTTCGATCAGGGGCACGATTTTTCCGAAAGTCTCTTCCGGCATCATATCCACCCCCGGGATGCAGACCACCTGATCGAATAATCTGGCGGCACTGTCCTTTTGGCTGATATAGAGGCTTTTTCGGAAAGGGGGCAGGAGATTTAACGGAGGGGCGAGGGACGTAGTAACGATATGGTGCCGCTCCAAAAATGCGTGTAACTCGGGGGCTGTTTCTGTCTCCAGCATAAAAGTGCCTGAATGCCGGTGTGCAAAGCGAAGGGTATTTTGAAAGCGGATCTGTGGTATGTTGCACAGGCTTTCTTCCAGGATGTGTTCCCGGGTTTTTTCTTTGTCTTGTCCGGAGTGCTGCAGGGTTGCCAGGTCAAGGTCAGTGAGACGGGGTCTTTCGTATGGCTCTGCTGCCTCGGCGTACTGCATGGCGGTATCGAGGCGGGATTTATCGCGTGCCAGCAGTAACCCAGTGGCGGATGGGTATCCGGCAGGGTGTATGTCAAGGGCGATTGCTCCGACATCACCCCAGGCCCCTACGGGTTTGGAGCGGAAAAGTGTACGCGAGGACGCCGTTCCGTCTTCGATGAGCGGGAGGTAGAACCGTTGTGCGATAAAGCCCAGCCGGTCGAGGTCGGCGGGGTTTCCGTTGAGGTGGACGACCAGGATTCCTTTGATTATAGCTCCATTATGCCGCATCGCCAGCTGGTCGTGATCGTTGAGCAGGGTGTGCCCCATTAGAAATGCCTCTAAAAGGTCGAGATCAATGAGCCAGTGCTCCGGGTCCACGTCAATAAGGATTGGTACCGCACCTGTGCGGCCAAGGGCCCCGGCAAGGTCGTTGCTGCCCAGGTTAGGTACGATGAGGTAATCGCCAGGCCCGATACCACAGGACTTAATGGCCAGGTAGAGCGCGCCCTCTGTGCTTTTACAGAGTAAGCCGGATACCGGAAACGACATATCTGCCGTAGATATCGGTTTTTCTTCGCCGATGGATTGTTCTTGCTGCATTTCCCTTTATTGGTTGCGTCTTGCTGGTCATAATCCGTTATAACAGGTGTTCCTGGCCCATTGAACGAATTTCCTGGAGCATTTGCTTGATTTCCTGCTCCTGGTCTTTGGGCCAGATCAGGAGTACATCTCCTTCATCCACCACAATAAAGTTATCCAGTCCCCGGAGGACGACCATTTTGCCCCTGGGCGCACGCACCAGCGTGTTATGTACCTGATAGAGCAGGGCGGGGTCGGCATTTAAGGCATTGTGCTGGGTGGTCTTGGGGGCCTCTTCGTGAAGGGAGGCCCAGGTGCCCAGGTCCGACCAGTCGAATGTTGCAGGGACGGTATAGACGTTATCCGCTTTTTCGAGAATGGCATAGTCTATGGAGATATTCGGCGTGGCAGGATAGTTTTGCTCGATGAATTCCTGTTCGAGTTCCGTATTGAACACCTGCATCCCGGGGCTCAGGATATCGTAAATATCGCGGGCATATTGCTGAAATGCAGAGAGCAGATGTGCTGCTTTCCAGATAAATATACCTGCATTCCACAGATAATCACCGGAATCGAGGAAGGCTTTTGCTTTCTCCAGCGGGGGTTTTTCTGTGAAGCGGAGGACTTTGTGCACGGCCTCCTCCTGCCCGCCGGCAGCGGTTGAGGACGTTGCGGCATACTGAATATACCCGTATCCGGTATCCGGGCGAACAGGCCTTATGCCAAGGGTGAGCAGGGCGTCGTTACCGGACGTGAAAGCAAGGGCCGTGCGCAGATTATCGAGGAATTGATGCTCCTGCAGGATAATATGGTCCGAGGGCGCGACCACGAGGTTGGCCTCGGGGTCGAGGGCATGGATTTTAAGCGCTGCATAAGCCACGCAGGGCGCGGTGTTGTTGCGGGAAGGCTCGCAAAGTACCTGATGGGGTTGCAGCATCGGCAATTGCTCCAGCACCAGGTCCTGGTAACGGGCGTTTGTGACAATAAATATATGTGTCTCGGGACATAGCTGCCGAAAGCGTCCAAAAGTGAGTTGTAGCAGGGATTGGCCCACCCCGAGGATGTCGAGGAACTGCTTGGGCCTGGCTTCCCGGCTGGCCGGCCAGAAACGGCTGCCTACGCCCCCTGCCATGATCGCCACATAGGTATGCTGTGCTGAATACATGTTTTTGTGGCCAATATATTGTTTTTAGACGACTAACAGGGTCGTGAACGACGAAAATTTCCATTTCCGGGTTCTTTTGGCTATTTGGCCCGGGATCATCCCGTCCCCTCAAGTCTAATCATTTTCGCTTTCCGTTTGGGCTAAGAGGAGTTATTTGTCGCACTTATTAACAAAAATCGCACACTTGTTGATTTATTTGAGTAATTTTTTTACTCAAATAATTTTTTTGCCTATATTTGCCCCGCATCAGTCTCTAAAGATATGTTAGAAACCCTTATCTCTTCACAGACACGTATTAAGCTGTTGTTAAAGTTCTTTCTCGACAGCTCTACTACAGCGCATCTCAGGGCCCTCGAGAGTGATTTCGGGGATTCCACGAATGGGATTCGCCTGGAATTGAACCGTCTGGAAGATGCAGGGATGCTGGTAAGCTACAATATCGGCAACAAAAAAATCTTCCAGGCGAATACCTCCCACCCGCTTTTTAATGAAGTTCAGAATTTGGTGCGCAAGCACCTGGGACTGGATCATATCGTGGAGGAAGTCATCCAACGTCTGGGCAACCTGGAAAAGGTGTATTTGACAGGTGCTTTTGCAAAGGGCATGGACAGCCAGGTCGTAGATATGGTTTTCCTGGGTCAGATTGACGAACCCTTTCTGGTTCGGCTTATAGAAAAAACTGAACCGCTCATCAACCGTAAAATCAATTTCCGCATTTTCAGACCAGAGGATTCTTACTTTACCAGTCTATCGCGCGAAGCGGCGCAGGGCGCTTTCCTGCTTTGGGAGAGGGATGTGGATAGTAAAGGGCCGAAAGCTTCTGATATATCGTACTAAACAGGGTATGCAATACGACATCATCGTTATCGGAGGTGGGATTGTAGGGCTGGCAGCAGCGCTGAAGGTACTGGAGAAAAAGCCGGATACACGGATTTGTGTGGTGGAAAAAGAGGCCCACCTTGCAGAACACCAGACTGGCCACAACAGTGGGGTGATCCATTCCGGCATTTATTATAAGCCTGGTAGCCTCCGGGCACTGAATTGCAGGGAAGGGTATGATGCATTACTGCAGTTTTGTGATGAACATAGCGTGCCTTATGAAATCTGCGGAAAGGTGATCGTCGCTACCCGCGAATGGGAACGGCCTCAGTTGGACAAAATCCTGGCCAATGGCCTGGCAAACGGGCTAAATGGGATCCGCCGGATCAGTGCGGCGGAAACACGGGAGATCGAACCCCACGTCGCGGCGGTAGAGGCAATCTGGGTACCACAAACGGGGATTATCAACTACCGCAGGGTGGCAGAAAAATATGCCGCGCTGATCAGCGCTAACGGGGGCGAGGTGCGTACGGGGTTTGCAGTGGAAAAAATGCGGCGCGTGGCAGGAAATGCAATCTGCATCACCGGGCCTGCCGGCGAACTGACTACAAAAGTAGTGGTCAACTGTGCAGGGCTGTATTCGGATAAAGTGGCGGCTATGAGCGGCCAGGATATGCGGGGCCTGAAGATACTGCCGTTCAGGGGCGAGTACTATATGCTGAAAACCGAAAAACAGTATCTTGTGCGCAACCTGATTTATCCGGTCCCCAACCCCGAGTTCCCTTTCCTTGGGGTCCATTACACCCGTATGATCGAAGGGGGGATAGAAGCAGGGCCGAACGCCGTCCTGGCTTTCCGGAGGGAAGGTTACCGGCGGCAGGATTTCCATCTCGGCGAATTGGCAGAAACCCTGGCGTTCCCGGGATTCCGTAAAATGGCCCTTAAACATTGGCGCTACGGCTTAGACGAGTTTAAACGCTCTTTTTCTAAACAGGCCTTCGTCACAGCGCTGCAACACCTCATACCAGCGGTCGGATATGATGACCTCGAACGCGGTGGAGCAGGGGTACGGGCAATGGCCTGCGATGCAATGGGCAACCTGGTGGACGATTTCTTTATTCTGGAAAGCCCGCAGGTGGTCAATGTCTGCAATGCACCATCTCCGGCAGCTACGGCATCGCTTGCAATTGGAAAATTCGTGGCCGGTAAAGCACTGGCCCAGGTATAAATATAAAAGCTCATGAAAATGGTCAATATTCAAATGGTTGATCTGAAAACCCAGTATGACCGGTATAAATCAGAAATAGATCAATCTATACAGGAGGTCCTGGATACCACCGCGTTCATCGGTGGACCGGTGGTCAAGCGCTTTCAGGATCATTTGGAACAATACCTTCAGGTAAAGCACGTCATTACCTGTGCAAATGGTACCGATGCCCTGCAGATCGCCATGATGGCCCTCGACCTGAAACCCGGCGACGAGGTAATCGTACCGGCTTTCACCTACGTGGCCACAGCAGAAGTCATCGCTTTGCTGCAACTGACCCCCGTAATGGTAGATGTGGACCCCCATACCTTCAACGTCACGGCAGAAATCCTGGAAAAGGCGGTCACGCCGCGCACCCGGGCAATCGTACCGGTCAACCTCTTTGGCCAGAGCTGCGATATGGAACCGATTATGGCCCTGGCTAATGCCCATAAGCTCTGGGTCATCGAAGATAATGCGCAGGCGATTGGAGCCGTCTATACTTTCGGCAATGGCCAAACGGCCAGGACCGGGGCAATAGGCCATATCGGCTGTACTTCGTTCTATCCCTCGAAAAACCTGGGCGCTTATGGCGATGGCGGCGCCATCTACACCAATGATGATACACTCGCGGCACGCCTCCACATGATTGCCAACCATGGCCAGGTGAGGCGCTATTACCACGACCTGGTAGGCTGTAACTCCCGCCTCGATGCGATCCAGGCCGCCATCCTCAATGTCAAACTTAAATACCTGGACGAGAACGCCGCTGCCCGCCAACGTGCCGCCCAGGTGTACGACCAGGCATTGTCGGGATTGCCGGGCCTGCATATCCCTGCCAGACAATCCAACTCGACACATGTTTTCCATCAATATACCCTAATCGTGGATGATGGTCGTCGCGATGCACTGCAGCAGCACCTGCAAAATAATGCGGTCCCGACGATGATTTACTACCCCCTCCCATTATATGCCCAGGAGGCATTCAAAAACTTCACCGATGTTGAGTTCCTGCCGGTCACAGAACGGCTTTGCAAAAGCGTTATCTCCCTGCCGATGCACCCGGAATTGACCCCGGAGCAACTAACCCATATTACAGAAATGGTCAGGATATTTTTTCAAGGATAAATAGTGTGTTAAATTAACAAAACATTGTTGATCAATCAACTGCACGAGACAGAAGCCCGTTGGTTCGCCGTTTATACCCGCTATAAACGCGAAAAAGTAGTCCTTAAACGCCTTGCAGAGCAAGGCAGGGAAATCTATTTGCCGCTGCAGAAAGTGACCCGCTACTATACCCGTAAAATCGTACATACGGAGCTTCCCCTCATTTCGTGCTACATTTTTGCACGGGTAATCAAAAAAGAATATGTGCCCATTTTAGAAGACCCCGATGTGCTGTTTTTTGTGAAACAACGTGCCGACCTGCTGGCGATCCCGGAAAGGGAAATCAACATCCTTAGAGCCGTAACCGGGGAAGGCGTGCCAGTCGAAGTGAGTAAAATGGAAGATCTCCCCAGGGAGGGCGACGAAGTGGAAATCATACAGGGGCGCCTCTTCGGTATGAAGGGATTTCTCCTGGAAACCCGTAACCGCAAAATAGTGGTGATCGAACTTGAAACCCTGGGCATGGCGCTGCAACTACAGCTTCCCCTCGAACATGTACGCAAAACGGGAAAGCGAAAGGCGCATGGCGATAACGCCGAAGGTAAAGCCAAAAATCGCTTCAATTTGATGGGAAAGTAATATGAATGTAATATTCAACAAAAATTGAGATGAGGTGATAAGTAGTAATTTTACCCGCGTACCCCAGATACAATAGCTGTTGACCTCACTCGAATGACCGAGGGCATAATTATAAAAATTTTTATACTTTTTTGTCTGGTATTCAATTGGTTATGTTTATGTCTTGCGAAAAGTCCCTGCGACGTTTCGTCGGCGAAGCCATGTTGTTTTCCATAGGGTGCTGGTGGTTTAAGGCCTTTCATTTGGCGGCGTAAGCCGCCAAATAATATTTTTTAGGGCTGCGTTCTCAACGGTTTTGCAAAGCAAAATCGTTGAGAACCCAGCCCTAAAAAAATTAATAGGGT
>JBEIGB010000103.1:0-12219 GCA_040382095.1 Lewinellaceae bacterium | reverse complement strand
TTCTCGGCGGCTTTGGGGGTAAAAAAATATTTTTGTTGGTCGGTTTTTTTATTTTTTTTTGATAATAAAATTAAATCAAAACGGCACTCTGAGAAATATTCTTGGCGGCGTAAGCCGCCAAAGGACTTATGGGACAGCCTCATACTTTTGCCACGACTTCAATTTCATTTCGCCGCTGGAGGCGGCGAAATGAAATTGAAGTCATGGCTTTTGCCAAAACGCAGTTCAAAAGGTTTCCAGGTGGTATTGAGGAAAGTATCTACTTTTTGTCCAAAAGCAGAAACTGCTGATTCGGCTTGTCCAAGCCGTTCAAAGTGCTGTGGGGAGGGTAGGGTAGTGCGTGCAGCGGTCATCATCAAAATGGCTTCTATTTGTGCGAAAGGGGTATTTTCGGTGGACTGCCAGGCGCCGACCTGGCGGCCCAGGGGTTTCGCCTGGCCTTCGGCCCTGAGGGTTTGCAGGTGGATTTTCATTTCGGTGGCCATTTGGAGGTTGTTTTTCGCAGATTTACCCTCCATTCCGGAGTAATATTTTTCCAGTTTTTCCGATAGCGCGATACGTTGATCCAGCTGCTGCAGGATTTGGGATAAGCGTCCCGCTTGTTGATTGGCTGCTTTTTGGAGGGTGTACAGGGCTTTATCCACTTCAGGGGAGCGGTCAAACCTGGGATCCGGGACAACCGTCACGAAGGTTGTGTCTTTAAACGAAAGGTATTCGAGGAGGATGGTGTATTTTCCAGGGAGGACCGGGATACCGCGGGTTTCCCCGTTGGTCAGGGCGGGGGGTAAGGCTGCCCCGGCTTCATCGAGTTCCCAGATGAGGTAGTTCAGGCCTTGCTGAAGGGCGTCCTGCTCCAGTCGTCGGATGGGAGACTGCTTTTCGTCATAGATGGTGGCGATGACTTTGTGCATTGCTTCCGGGGCTTGCCGGAGGTAAAAGGGGATGGCTGTTTTTTGGAAAATGCGGTTTTCCCCTTCGAAGGTGGTATGGAACCCCGTCCAGATATTTCCCGGAGGCGCGATGAAAAGCCCTTTCACCTGTACGGCATCGTTCATAGGCAAGGCAGTGATGGCTGCATTGAGGCGGCCTGCTGCGATTTCCCGGAGGCTCCTGAGGTCGTCGAGGACCCAGATCGCGCGGCCAAAAGTACCTATCACCAGTGCCGATTCTTTTTCCTGTACCACCATGTCCATGGTAGAAACTGCCGGAAAGCCGTTTTTGAACTGCTGCCAGGTGCTTCCGGTATCGGTGCTGATCCAGAGACCGTGCTCGGTGCCAAGGAATACCAGGCTGGGTTCGGCGGGATCCTGAACGACGCAGAGGGTATATCCCCTTACTTTCGATGCATCCGCGAGCTGCTCCCAGTTTTGTCCGTAATCTGTAGAGCGGAAGAGGTAGGGGGCATAATCCCCTTTCCGATAATTATTGACGGCCATCCAGACCGTGCCGGCATGGTAGCGCGACGCGTGGATTTGTGTAATCCAGGCTTCTTTTGGCATACCTTTGACTTTATCGCTTAGGTTCGTCCAGGTATGCCCGCCATCGGCGGTCATTTGAACCTGTCCGTCGTCCGTACCGACCCAGATGAGTTGCCGGTCGAGCGGGCTGGGGGCGATGCTGAGGATGGTGTTGTAGGCTTCGGCCCCCGACACATCGAGGGTGAGGCCGCCGTAATCCCCTTTCTGGTGATTGGGGTTATTGCTACTGAGATCGGGGGAAATAATGCTCCAGGTGGCCCCTTTGTCGCGGGAAAGGTGGAGAAACTGGGAGCCGTAGTAAACGGCGTCGGCATCCCAGGGGTCTTTTGCAAAACCCGCATTCCAGTTGAAACGCAGGCGGGTATCGGGATGTGGTGCGGGGGGTCTTACACTGACATAATACCCAGTGGTTTTATCGTACCGGTACAGGTAACCATTTTGCGAAGAACCATAACCAAAGCGGGAGTTGTCCAGGTCAGGGGCGATATCGAAGCCATCGCCACCTACCAGGTATTGCCAGTACAGGGTGCGGATACCGCCCCTTTTCCAGGTATAAGCAGGGCCCGACCAGTTGCCATTGTCCTGCATGCCACCATAGACGTTGAAGGGGGTATCTTCATCGGCATTGACGTGATAGAATTGTGCGACCGGAATATTCTCCGGGAAATACCAGCTTTTTCCGTGATCATAGGTAATGCCGAGGCCGCCATCCCCACCGATGATAAAGTGTAGCGGATCTGAAGGGTTTACCCAGAAAGCGTGGAAATCTGCATGGATCCCTTTAGTCTCATCGGCAGGGATCATGGGAATGGAATCGAACGTCAGACCACCGTCGCGGCTGATGGTCAGTGCCTGATAAATATTGTAAAGGCGGTCGGGGTCTTTGCTATCCACGGCAAGCTCCTGGAAATAGAAGGGGCGGTTGTTCACATATTTTGGGTTATTGTTGATTATTTTCCAGGTTTTACCGCCATCTTCGCTTCTGTACAAGGCATTTTTTGCTGCTTCTACTTTGGCATAGACGCGTCTGGGATTACCTGGGGCGATAGCAATACCGATGCGGCCGAGGTGGCCATCGGGCAAACCGGATTCTGCCCCTAATTTTGTCCAGGTTGATCCGCCATCGTAAGTTACGAACAGGCCGGAGCCGGGTCCGCCGGAGGTGAAGGAATAGGGGGTACGTCGGTGCTCGTACATGGCGACGAATATTTTCGCGGGGTCTTCGGGATCCATTGCCATATCGGCTACTCCGGAGCTGTCGTTGGTATGCAGGATGCGTTTCCAGGTCAGCCCCCCGTCACCGGACTTGTACAGGCCCCTGTCTGGCCCGGGGGCGAAGGGGTCGCCCATTGCACCGGCGTAAACGGTCTGAGGGGCCGTGGGGTCTATCAGGATGCGATGGATGGTCCTGGTCGCTTCCAGTCCGTGGTGTTTCCAGGTTTTTCCGCCATCTGTACTTTTGAAGATGCCCATGCCGAGGTTCATAGAATTTCTGGGGTTCCCTTCACCGGTCCCAACCCAGATGACCTTGGAGTTGGTTGGGTCAATACGCACTGCGCCGATGTTCTGGGTGGGCTGGTCGTCAAACACCGGTTGCCAGGCCGAGCCGCCGTTTTCGGATTTCCAGACTCCTCCCGATGCCGTGCCCGCCACCACTATCCGGGGGTTGTCGGTTGCAGCATCAATCGCGGTAATCCGCCCGCTCATATTTGCTGGACCGACATTGCGAATTTTAAGGTTTTTAATGTTCGAAAGATCGAGTCCCTGGGCAGCGAGGAATAGCGGGAAAAAGCCCAAAAGGACAGGCAGGTAAATACGGGTGTGGTTTGCCATTACAACGGGTTTTTGAGTTGAGGACAGCGGGACATCTCATCAGAACGGCCATTCGGGCCCTTGTAATAGTTTTGCCAAAAATTGCTGTAAATATGCTGGTCTGGCAATCAGCGCAGCAAGGACGATAAACGCCAGGCCAAACAGTGCCCCGGCAAAATGGGCTCCGTGGGCGATATGATCCTTTTCATACTGACGGCTCATGTACTGGGAATACCAAAGATAGCCAATCCCGAGTATGATGGCAGGTAGGGGAGGGAAGAGGAACCACTGCCAGGGATCCATTGTAATATATATCATCACCAGTGCAGAAGTAGCACCGGATGCACCTAACTCGCCATAGCCGGGATTAGCACGGTGCCGGAAGTAGGCCGGCAGGCAGGCAACAACTACAGTGGCAACATAGAATAATGCGAAAACGGCCTCTCCCATACCCTTACCGAAAAGAAAGCCGAACAACTGCTCCACAATCCCGCCGAACATGTACAGGACGTAAAGGTTAATCAGCAAATGGGCGAGATTGCCATGTACAAAACCGGCACCGATAAAGCGCACATATTCCCCGTACCGGGCTACACGATAGGGGATAAACATCAGTTTTTCCAGAAATTCCGGCTTTTTGAATCCCTGCCAGGAGATGATTGCCGTGATGATGATCAAAAAGGTAGTGATATCCATTGCTTTCATTGTATTTTGACAATCTCGGGCTGAAAATGACGCTTTTCGCCCATGCTGCCCCATCGCAACAAGCCTATTCGTTATGATAGGGTTCGTTCCGCAGGATAGTCATAGCGCGGTAGAGTTGTTCCAGGAGGAGCAGGCGCACCAACTGATGCGGGAACGTCATGGGCGAAAGCGAAAGTTGTTCGTCTGCACGCAGGTAAACCGCTTCAGAGAAACCATAGGCACCGCCGATGTGGAAGATCATCCGGCGTGCCGGGCGCTGCAACAGGCGGTCGAGATGAGCGGCAAATTGCATGGAGGGAAAGCTCCGACCCTTTTCGTCCAGCAGGACGAGATGGTCATCCGGCTTCAATCTTCGGAGGATCAACTCGCCCTCGAGCTGCCTTACCTGCGCTCCCGGTATTTTTCCGACATTTTTCAGGTCTGGGATTTCCACCCATTCGAAAGGCAGGTAATGGCGAAGGCGCCGGTCGAATAATTGCACCCCTTCGGCCAGGTATTTTTCCTGTGTTTTCCCCATCGCCCAGCATTCCACTTTCATCGCGGGTTTATTCGATCAGGGGTTTGCCGATGAAAACGGAAATTTCGGGGGTCAGCCGTACGCGGATGCGGATGATGAGGGGTTCGACGAGCGGCAGCTTCGCCTTTCCATGCAGGATGTAAGTCGTTTTCACGGTAGTGAACACCGACAACAGCGCCGGGCTTCCTTTGCATGCTTTAAGGATCTGATCCAGCCGCTCGGGCGTAAAATCGGCATGGACGCCTTGTAATTCTGCTTCCAGGCCGGGACTGAAGCCCAACGCGACAGAAAAGCTGTTCATCCGCAGATGATACTGCTCCAGTCTGGTGAAAATCTGCAACCATTCTTCCATCACCTGGTTGCTTTTTTCGCGGGCTCCTTCCCCGATGCTTGCCGCCTGGGCTTTGATGGCATCTGTGGCGTCCTGTAGTGCCCGTATAATCTTGCCCCCTATTTTTCTAATCGGCCTTTTCTGCACGCTGTTATAATTTTAAGCCTTTTTGGAAAAAAATCTTCCCGGCCAGGATAACGTATGCACCCAGTCCAGGCAGTAGCGATGAGTCTATTTGAAGCGGATTTCGCCATTGGTTTTTCCCTTGCCCTCCATCATGCTGATTAGATCGGTCTCGACCTTTACTGTTGAGCCTGACACCTTTGCCCCTGGAATCGTAGTCTTTCTGACCATTCCGGGAAGGTTATAGGTGGTTGTGAATTTTGAATCGCTCATCAGCAATTTTAACATTTCCATTTCTTCGCCTTCCATTTCGGGATTTTTTGCTTCTCCGGCAGGCAGGCGGGTGATCATATTTTTGCCGAGGCGAAAAGAAGCACCACCCGGGATGACATCCCCTGGGAGCAGGCCGCCTGCGCCATTTTCGGCGAGCATGGAAGAAACGTTTTTATGGAAAAAGTCAATATCCTTTAAATCTTTGAACTGAAGCGTTGTGATCGTATAAAATTCATCATCTTTATCGCTGACTTTGAGCCGCATCGTCACGTTGTCCCAGAATTCCGGGCGGCCGGTGCGGGCTTTCAGTTCTTCGGGCAGGCTCTTGAACAATATCAGCGAATCCTGCTCGAGGTCACTCAGGCTGCTTGCCGCTGATTCCTGATTGATTGCTTCCCTGAGCATGTTTTTCATAAAGTCGTCGGACATGAACTGGCTGAGGTCCATTTTCATGCTGTATGTGCCTGATCCATCTTTATTGAGGCTGAGTTCTTCGAAAACATTGAAGCATCCGCTTGCCAGGAAGGCCATTAAGGCGGCCAGGATAAAAGGGAGTTTACGCATTATGCTCAATTTTATGTGAGTTGAAGGATTGGATTTGAAGATCTGTCGGCAATGCTGCTGTTTTTAATCGTAAGTCCTTGAATTTCGCTGTCTGCATTGCCACCGGCACGTTGTTAATTTTCCACAAAATAACGATATTTTCACGACAAACCTGTGAAAAAAAACCTGGTGGCTGCCCTGTATGTGATTATGCGTTTCTTTTATGTCCTCCCTTCTTTGAAACTATCCTGGCAATTTTCCGTTTCAATAAATTCAGTCCGAAAAGTCGGCCTGAGGAGGCTTTTAAAAAAGTCTGTTCAGGTGGATCCAGAAAATAATATTTTGAACAAAACGACATTGCTTTGATTTTTTGAAACGCACTCAGAGCGATATCATGCTGTTCTACAAACCGTTTTTGCCATGCAACATGAACAAACACTTGGGGAGCTGAAAAGCAGTGGCTATCGCCCCCGTCCGCTGAAACAGGAACTTCGGGACAATCTTATTTCAAAACTTCGACGCAGGGAAAAGATTTTCGACGGGATTATCGGTTTTGACGACACTGTCCTTCCGGATGTGGAGCGGGCTGTACTTTCGCGGCACAATATCCTTCTGCTGGGGCTGCGCGGTCAGGCGAAAACGCGCATTGCCCGTTTACTGGTTCACCTGCTCGACGAATACATCCCTATCGTCGCGGGCAGCGAGCTGAATGATGACCCCCTTGCTCCTATATCGAGGTTTGCAAAAGACCTGATTGCAGAGGCGGGCGACGATACCCCTATCGCCTGGTTGCACCGCGACGAGCGCTATGTCGAAAAACTCGCTACCCCCGATGTCAGTGTCGCAGACCTTATCGGCGATGTGGACCCCATCAAAGCCGCTGCTTTGCGCCTTCCTTATTCTGATGAGCGGGTCATCCATTTCGGCCTGGTCCCCCGGGCACATCGCAGCATTTTTGTCATCAACGAGCTGCCAGACCTTCAGGCCCGCATCCAGGTTTCACTGTTCAATATCCTTCAGGAAGGCGATATACAAATCCGCGGCTTTAAACTCCGCCTGCCTCTGGACATCCAGTTTGTATTTACTGCAAATCCGGAAGATTACACCAATCGCGGTAGTATCATCACGCCCCTGAAAGACCGTATCGAGAGCCAGATATTGACCCATTATCCCAAAACGGTGGAGATTTCCCGGCAGATTACCCAGCAGGAGTCCAGGCTGCACCCCGAGCAATCAGAGCGGGTGGCAGTACCCGATGTCCTTGCAATGATCCTCGAAGAAATTGCTTTTATCGCACGCGACAGCGAATATGTGGACGAAAAAAGCGGGGTGTCTGCCCGTCTGACGATTTCAGCGTATGAAAATCTCGTCAGCACGGCTGAACGACGTGCCCTGATCAATAAATCCGACCGGACGTATGCGCGGATTACCGACTTTTGGGGTGTGGTACCGGCGATTACCGGCAAGATAGAACTCGTTTATGAGGGCGAACAGGAAGGGCCTTACCAGGTGGCCATGAACTTATTCGGGCAGGCAGTGAAGAAATTATTTCTTGCACATTTCCCTGATCCCGATAAGCTCCGCAAAGGCCAGCAGCGCGACCCCTACGGCGTCGTCCGTGCCTGGTTTGCCGCAGGCAATACTATGGATTTACTCAACGATGCGGACGACCAACAATATCAAAAAGCCCTCGATGCTGTTGCAGGTTTGCGAAAACTGACAGAGACATATACCCAGGCTACCGGCGAAGAGCTTTATACTTATATGGAGCTTGCCTTGCACGGCCTGACGGAATGCAATATCCTCAATAAGGAAGTCCTTGAATCCAGTCTCAGTTTCCGCGACCTCCTTGCAAATATGCTCGGCGATGAGGAAGATGATTTTGATGAAGAGGATTTGAATTAAAACACCTATCTTCGGCGCAATCAGAACGGTCGCTTATGCTCATTACCATCCATGCTGAAAATCCGGACGAGCGCAAAATCCGGCAGATCGTGGATATCCTGCAAAAAGGGGGAATTATCATTTACCCTACCGATACCGTCTATGGCCTGGGATGTGATATCCGCAACCAGGAAGCGGTTGAGAAAATTTGCCGGATGCGCCACCTCGATCCGCGCGATGCCATGCTTGCGATGATCTGCAAAGATCTTAGCCAGGTCTCTGAATATGCCAACCCCATACCCAACCCTGTGTTCAGGGTACTCCGCAAAAACCTGCCGGGGCCGTTCACGTTCATTCTGAAAGCGGCCGGAGAGGTGCCCAAGCTTTTTCGGAACAAGAAAAAAACGATCGGCATCCGTATTCCCAGGCATCCCATCCCGATTGCGATCGTGGAAGCCCTCGGACATCCGATTCTCACTACTTCCCTGAAGTCCGACGACGAAATCCTGGAATATTTCATCGAAGCCGAGGACATTTACGATGATTTCCGCCGTCAGGTGGACGTAGTCGTTGATGGTGGTCCCTGCGGCAATGTACCTTCTACGATTGTTGATTGCACCCAGGACGAACCAGTCGTTCTCCGGCAGGGGGCAGGCATACTTGAATACGCATGATCCGGAAGTTGTTCACAACAGCTCTTGCGGCGTTCCTGCTCCTCACCGGCACCGCAGCGTCCGCACAAAACGCATCTGTAAGGGGTACGATACTGGATAAAAAGGATGGGGTACCCCTGCCATTTGCCACGGTTCGCATCGAAGGCACTGAAATTGGTACGGTGGCCAATGCAGAAGGTTTTTTCATTCTGAGCGATATTCCGCCAGGGGATTATGTGATCGTTATCGAGTTGCTGGGCTTTGCCACGGTGCGGGAACAGGTCGCCCTCACATCTGGTGCGCTGGTTTACAGGCGTTTTTTTACCGAGCCTGAGGCCATAGAACTTCAACGGGTGGATATCTCTGCAGAACGACAGTTGGCGCGCATAAGTCCGCAGGTGGGCCTGTTGACTGTAAGCCGTGAGCAGATTCTCTCTATGCCTGCAATCGGGGCAAGTGCTGACCTGGCACAATACCTGAGCGTGCTGCCGGGCGTAGTCAATACCGGCGATCAGGGAGGGCAGCTATACCTCCGTGGTGGTGCCCCTGTACAGAATAAAGTCCTGCTCGATGGGATGGCGCTATTTAATCCTTTCCACTCGATCGGCCTGTTTTCGGTGTTTGAAACGGAAACCATCCGCAGTGCGGATATACATACCGCAGGATTTCAGTCGGAGTACGGCGGCCGGATGTCGGCGGTCATGGATATTAAAACCAGGGAGGGGAATACACAGGCTTTCAGCGGGTTGGTGGCTGCGAGTCCTTTTCAGGCGAAGGCCTTGTTTGAAGGACCGATCAGGCAGCTCGGAGCAGACGGCGGGGCAATCTCGTTTTTGGTCACGGGCAAGCAGGGCATCCTGGACCGCACCTCCCCGCATCTTTATCCCTATGCCGTTGACTCTGCCTTCTATGCGTTTGCGGCAAAGGATACCAGCCTCTCTGCACTCCAGGAGCTTTCCCTGCCCTATCATTATACGGACTTATACGCCAAGGTTTCCTGGCTGGGCGGCAATGGCAGTAAACTGGATATTTTTGGGATTAATTTCAGGGATGGGTTTGACTTTGCCGGGCTCGCCCGTCTGGATTGGATTACTTCGGGTGGTGGGGCGCGTTTTGTGCTGGTGCCCCAGCAATCGAATATTTTTCTGGACGGTGCCATTTCGTACACGACCTACCAACTCGAGCTCGACGAGCGGGGGGAGGCACCGCGCAGCAGCGGCGTAAACGCGTATTCCGCACAATTGAATTTTACCTATTTTGCCAATGGGCAGCAACTGAACTACGGGTTTGAATTTTCCGGGTTCAGTACCGATTTTCGTTTCAGGAACCCCTTTGGGTTTAATTTCACCCAGCGCGATTTTACCTCTGAGATTGCGGGTTATTTGAAATACCGCTACAATTTCAAGAAGCTAATCCTTGAGCCCGGCTTCCGGCTGCATTTCTATGCGTCACAATCGCGTATCTCCCCCGAGCCTAGGCTGGCTGTCAAGTACAACCTTCTTCCTGCATTGCGATTTAAAGCTGCAGGGGGGTGGTATTCCCAAAACCTGTTGAGTACCGTCAACGACCTCGATGTGGTCAACCTCTTTGTCGGATTTCTCGCAGGCCCGGAACAGACCCTTTACCGGCCCGGGACGCGAACGCCCGTCGCCAACCGGCTACAGCTGGCCCGCCATGCCGTGGCCGGGGTAGAAATTGACCTCGGTGAGCGGCTCACGATGGAAGTGGAGGGTTACTGGAAATCATTCGACCAGGTGCTGCAAGTCAACCGCAGCAAACTCAGTGGGAGCGATCCCGACTTCGCGATCGAGACCGGGGAGGCAAGCGGGGTAGATCTATCCCTGAAATATCAAAGCCGACCCTTGTATCTTTGGCTGGCTTACAGCCTTGCCCAGGTCTGGCGGGACGATGGCCGGCAGGTGTACCCCACCGTTTTTGACCGCCGGCATAACCTTAACCTTCTCGGGGTCTATAATTTTGGTAAATCCCGCCGTTGGGAGGCAGGTTTTCGATGGAACCTCGGTTCTGGGTTCCCTTTTACCCAAACCCAGGGGTTCTACCAGCAAATCCCACTGGAGCAGGACCTGCTCCGCACCGATATCCTCACCGGAAATGCCCCGGTCGGCATCATTCTGTCGGATACCCGCAACGGAGGGCGCCTTCCGTATTTTCATCGCCTCGACCTTTCCCTGAAATATACCCTGCCTACAGGGGCACGCAGCTCCCTCGAATTTAACGGCAGCGTGACCAATGCCTACAACCGCCCCAACGTCTTCTACGTGGACCGCCTCAGTAACCAACGGGTAGATCAGCTACCTGTCCTGCCCGCCCTCGGACTGACCTGGAAATTTTAGGGGGGCAAAAGCCTTCGCCGGTCCTTGAGGTTGTGTAAAAAGGCCGGAGGCCGTTATTTGGCGGCTGACGCCGCCAAATAATATTTTGAACGAACACTTTTTTCGAAAAAAGTGTTCGTTCAAAACTTTCTCTCGCCGCCGAAGGCGGCAGAATACTTTTTGCACAACCTCAAGACAGACCGCAGGCTTTTCAAACAACCCTGTAGTGCGCGCTCGTATCCATAGCGCCGCAGAACTCCACATTGTTGTAATCGGGATCATAAAAGTAAACGGCAACATTGCCGCCGGTCTCACCATCCCCATGGGGAGGGGCATCATTGTGCCTGGCGGGTCCATAATTGGGCATTTCGCCTTTCTTTTTTGCCTGCGCTGCAAAGGCAAATACATTTTCCAGTTGGTTCCCGTTCAATTCGAGGGCGAAATGAAAAAAACTCATGCCGGAAGGGATAAACCTCCTGCCCTCATTGTCGTTGACCTCAACGAGGACGAGGCACTCCTCATGGTTTGTAGCATTCATAAAACAACAGCGCATCGAGTATCCTTCCCAGAATGGGTGAGGTTCCCATGTGCCTGTTCTGCTGTGCTGCATTCCTGCTATATTTTCATACCATGCCCTGCTTACTGCTATGTTGCGTACATAAATGGACAACTGGTCGAGGTGTGCGATACGGGAGGCTTTAAAGACACCGTAGTCCTCGGTTTTATTGGAGAAACGCTTTCCCGAGAGGGTCGGGGGCAACAGGATGAGCTGCCGGGCCCATTGCTTTTTCAACAGGAAAGATATCCTTTGAAGGAACCGGGGCAATACATTTGGTGGAATATAATGTTCTGGCCGCATAATGCTGATTTTAGGACTTATTGCCGGTAGGGGGACTATGGGCAACAATCAAGTTGGTGTATGCCCTGTGCTGCACCATTGCAATCTTATGGTTTGTAGAGTATTTCAATCCAGTGGCGATCGGGGTCCTGAAAGCAGAGTGCCTGCCATCCGGGAGCCATTTTTGCGGAGGGCAGCATTCGTCCTTCGCGCAAGGGGATGCCCATTGCGCGTGCGTTTTCCCGGATATTCCCGAAGGCGGCCTCATCCTGAGCGACCATGCTATAGTGCAGCATTGCCCCATTGTCCATTTTAAGGCGATGGTGTTTTACCATACAGATATCATGATGGTAGAAGCCAAAGCTGAAGAAGTGCATTTCCTGATGGGACAAACGCATAGCCGCGCTGCTGTCCGGATGGTTCAATGCCGAGAACTGCAGGTCGAACAGTTGCGTATAAAAATCTTTGGACCTTTGCAGGTCTTCGACATAAAAAACGTGGTGCTGGAATTTTCCGACAATTTCGCCGTTCATTTTATAAAATTGATAAATTGTTGACAATGGCGGTTGTACAAACAGCCTCCGGCTTTTTGAGGCTGTCTCATAACTTCTCTATGGCGGCTTGCGCTACTTGAGGCTGTCCGAAAAGTCTTTCGGCGACTTGCGCCGCCGAGAATATTTTTTCAGAGCGCCGATTTCGTTGATTTTGCTTTGCAAAATCAACGAAATC